>JAPWUP010000171.1 GCA_028275505.1 Bryobacteraceae bacterium | reverse complement strand
GCGGGGCCTGTTTCCGTGAGGGCAATTCTGACCTGGATGGTTGGGCGAGTCTCGGGCACAGAAGCCGGAGCAGGCGCCGGAGCGCTCGGAGTCTCGGTCCGTGGCGCGGGGGTGGACGCCATGAGTTTGACGAGCTCGGCCTTGTTGAAGGGGAAGGTCAGTGGGCTTTTGCGCTGCGGCTCGTCTCCCTCCCAGAGGAAGAATCCGGCCAGGTTGGCTTTGCTGGCGAAGGGCTTGATGAGGAGGCACACGCTCGGGAATCCGGCGAAGTAGCGTTTGAGGATGGCGACGTCCTCGTCATCCAGCGCCAGTTCCTTGCGAGTGTTGCTGCGGAAATAGCCCACCACGGTGCGCTGGGAATCGGAAGAGCTGCGGTGACGCAGGACGGCCTCTTCCAGGCGGCTCTGTTCCTCTTCGGTGAGCAAGTAAAGGGGGCCCCGGCGGTAATCGCAGGCAAGGATTTCGTAGTCGGTGATGATGATGGCGGATCCGGGCTTGTCACGATAGAAGCCCAGAAGCAGGCCGCCGATTTCGGAGCCGCGGCTGGTAATAGCGCGGAAGGTTTGCACGACTTCGCGGTCAAGTCTTTCAACGAGGTCGAGCTGAATTTCGACCGCGAGGTTGTGGCCAAGGGCCTGCCAGCGATAAAATTCCCCGGAAGTGAGCGCCGGCGTGGCAGGAATGCTGCTCGCACTAAGTTGCGGCATGGATGCGTCCTCCCCGGTAACGATCGAGGGACGGGGTGGTCCGACTGATTTTACAACGAAAAGGAGGTATTTTCCAAGTCTTCTCTTTGGCTAAGTTACTTCACTGAGTGCAGTTCTAGTACGAACGATTTATGCAGCTTCCTGCCATGGCGGGCAGGGAGAGGGACAGCGGAAGGCTGGTAAGTTACTCGAAGCGGGTAAAGACTGGCGAACGAATTGCGCGGACGATCGAGCTGGGGAAGTACTATTCGGCAAGTTATCTCTCGAGTGTTATCGGAAGTTATCAGCCAGGCTTTTCCGGCACGATTTCAGGGAATTTTGATAAACCAGCGAATCGAGCGCGCCACCTCAACGAAACCTTCGGAGCGGTAGAGTCGGTTGCCAGCCTCGTTGTCCACCAGGCATTCCAGGTGCGCGTGTTCGCAACCCTGCTCTTTGAGGTAGGCGAGCATGCGGCGCAACATCTGGCGCCCGTAGCCACGACCCTGGCAGGAGGGCGCCACGGCGAGCAGGTCAATGTATCCGAGGCGGCAGTCCTGATCCACGGTGGCGCTGGCCATGGCGACGATGTGACCTTCGGATTCGGCGATCAGTACGTGCTGGGTGGCGAAGACGTTGGCGAGGCGGAGGCGCCAGCGTTCGCGCCAGTCCTTGCCATTGAGGGGACCGAAGATCTGGTCCGCGCGCCTGGCCCAGGTGATGGGGGCGAAAGCCTCGATGACCATTTCTTCCAAGGCCTTGTAGTCGGAGGGGTTCGCGAGGCGGAAGTTGAGCGACATAGGCAGAGTGGCATTGTAGCACTGGGAGTCGCTGGGGAGGGTATTGACGGCGAGACTTGACAATGCTATACTCAGATTAGCTGATATAAGCGACTCCAACCTTGGGGCGTTACCATGGACATCAACCGCTTCACTGAAAAGGTCCAAGAGGCCATCCGAGCTGCCCAGTCCAAAGCTATCCGATTGAGCCATCAGCAGATAGACGTCGAGCACCTGCTCGCCGCCCTCCTCGAGCAAGAGGGAGGTCTGGCGCCAGCCATCCTCTCCAAAGCCGAGATCAATATTGCCAACCTCCAGCGGCGGCTGGAGCAGGAACTGAACCGGTTCCCGAGGGTCTCCGGTCCCGGCGGAGCGCCTCCGGACCAGCTTTACATCACCGGGCGGCTGAGCCGCCTGCTCACGCAGGCCGAAGACGAGGCCCGGCGCATGAAAGACGACTACGTGTCGGTCGAGCATGTGCTGTTGGCCATGACCGACGACATGGGCGCAACGGGCCGTCTTTTCAAAGAGTTTGGCCTCACGCGGGAACGCCTGATGCGTGCCTTGCAGGAGGTCCGTGGCGCTCAGCGGGTGACCTCGCCTACGCCCGAGGCCACCTATCAGGCCCTGGAGCGATACGGACGTGACCTGACGAAGCTGGCCGCACAGGGCAAACTGGATCCGGTGATCGGGCGTGACGAGGAGATCCGCCGGGTGATCCAGGTGCTTTCCCGCCGGACCAAGAACAATCCCGTGCTGATCGGCGAACCGGGCGTGGGCAAGACGGCGATCGTCGAGGGTCTGGCGCAGCGTATCGTGCGCGGCGACGTGCCCGAGGGCCTCAAGAACAAGCGCATCATTGCGCTCGACATGGGGGCCCTGATTGCCGGCGCCAAGTACCGTGGCGAGTTCGAGGAGCGCCTCAAGGCGGTGCTCAAGGAGGTGGAAGCCTCGCAGGGCGAGGTGATTCTGTTCATTGACGAGCTGCACACCGTGGTGGGCGCGGGTGCTGCCGAAGGCGCCATGGACGCCAGCAACCTGCTCAAGCCCATGCTGGCGCGGGGCGAGCTGCACTGCATCGGCGCCACCACGCTGGACGAGTATCGCAAGCACATCGAAAAGGACGCTGCGCTCGAGCGCCGTTTCCAGCCGGTCTTTGTGGATCAGCCTTCCGTGGAGGATACGATTTCGATCCTGCGCGGCCTGCGCGAGCGCTACGAAGTTCACCATGGCGTGCGCATCAAGGACTCGGCGCTGGTGGCGGCGGCGGTGCTGTCCAACCGCTATATTTCCGATCGCTTCCTGCCGGACAAGGCGATTGACCTGGTGGACGAGGCTGCCGCGAAGCTGCGCACCGAGATGGACTCGATGCCGGCTGAGCTGGACGAGCGCATGCGGCGGATCATGCAACTGGAAATCGAGCGCGAGGCGCTGAAGAAGGAGACCGACGCGGCCTCGCGGGAGCGGCTGGCGAAGCTGGAAAAAGAGCTGGCCAACCTCAGGACCGAAGCCGAAGCGTTGCAGGCGCAGTGGCAGAGGGAGAAGCAGGCCATCGAGCGCCTGCGCTCACTGCGCCAGGAGATCGAGCACACGCGCTATCTGATCGAGCAGGCGGAGCGCGCCTATGATCTGAACCGCGCGGCCGAGCTCAAGTACGGCCGTCTGGTCGAGCTGGAGCGCCAGCTCAAGCAGGAGGAGGAGAACCTGGTGCGCCAGCAGGGCCAGCGTCGGCTGATCAAGGAAGAAGTGAGCGAGGAGGACATCGCCGAGGTGGTCAGCCGTTGGACGGGCATCCCGGTTTCGCGGCTGCTCGAGGGCGAGATGAAGAAGCTGCTGCATCTGGCCGATGAGCTGCACAAGCGAGTGGTCGGCCAGGACGAAGCGGTGACGGCAGTGGCCGAAGCGGTGTTGCGCGCCCGTTCCGGCCTGAAGGATCCCAATCGTCCGATCGGCAGCTTCATCTTCCTCGGTCCCACGGGGGTGGGCAAGACCGAGCTGGCGCGCGCTTTGGCGGAAGCCCTGTTCGATGACGAGCGCGCCATGATCCGCATTGACATGTCCGAGTACCAGGAGAAGCACACGGTGGCGCGGCTGATTGGCGCGCCGCCCGGCTACGTGGGCTATGAGGAAGGCGGCCAGCTAACCGAGGCTGTGCGGCGCCGGCCCTACTCGGTGATCCTGTTCGACGAGATCGAGAAGGCGCACCACGATGTGTTCAACCTGATGTTGCAGATTCTGGACGACGGTCGGCTGACCGACGGTCACGGGCGCACGGTGGACTTCCGCAACACGATCATCATCATGACGTCGAACATCGGCAGCCACCGGATCCTCGAGTACCGGGGCGCGTTCCAGGGCTACGAATACGAGCGCATGAAGGAAGCCGTGCTCGAGGAGTTGCGCCGTCATTTCCGGCCTGAGTTCCTGAACCGCGTGGACGAGATCATCGTCTTCCACGCGCTCTCGGAAGAGCACCTGAAGCAGATTGTCGACATTCAAGTGGATCGGTTGCGCCAGCGGCTGGCCGAGCGGCACATCAAGCTGGAGCTGACGCCGGAGGCGCGCAGCTACCTGGTGCACGTGGGCTACGATCCGCACTACGGCGCGCGGCCCCTGAAGCGGGCCATCCAGAAGGAGATCGAAACGCCGCTGGCGCGGCTGATCCTGGAGGGCCGTGTCCGCGAGGGCCAGACGGTGGTGGTAGGCGTGGACGAGGAGCATCACCGGCTGTCGTTCACGCCGGTGGAGGCGGCGCAGGAGGCGCCCGTGCGCTGAGCGCGGCCGGGCGAGAGAGAATAGGGTTGTGCCGGAGAAACCCAGACAACTGTTCGCCCTGTTCATGATGGGACCCGCGCCGCGGGAGGAGGTGTTGTGGCGGCCGCCGGTGGACGTTTATCGGACACCGGACGGCTGGCTGCTCAAATTCGAGCTGGCGGGAGTGCGTTTGGAGGACATCACCATCCATCGCCAGGGCAACCGCGTAACGGTGAGTGGGGTGCGCCGCGACTGGGCGCTCGAGGAAGGCTACCACCAGCACATGATGGAGATCGCCTACAGCCGGTTCGAGCGCACGGTGGAGCTGCCCTGGGATCCCGGCGACGTGCGCATCCGCGTGGAGTACCGGGACGGGTTGCTGCTGGTGCGGATGATCCAGTGAAGGAGAGCACGATGAGCGAAGTCGAGAACGTCGAGATCCTGCCGGTGCTGCCGCTGAAAAACAGCGTGCTGTTCCCGCACCTGCTGATGCCGCTCTCGGTGGGGCGACCGGCATCGCTGGCCGCCGTCGAAGCGGCGCTGGCCACCGAGGAGAAGGAGATCTTCATCATCGCCCAGCGTGATCCCAACGTGGAGAAGCCGGGCCAGGACGACCTGTACTCGGTCGGCACCAAGGCGGTGATCAAGCGCATGTCGCGGCCCACCGAGTCCCACATGGAGCTGATCGTGCTGGGCGTGGAGCGCATGGTGCTGCTCAAGCTGGAGCAGACCGAGCCCTACCTGAAGGCCCGCCTGCGCCCCTATCCGTTGCCCTGCGATCGCACCACCGAGGTGGAAGCGTTGCATCGTGCGGTCATGGACTTGGCCGCCAAGGCTCTTTCCCTGGCCCAGCCGCAGGCCCCGCCCGAACTGAACCAGTTGCTGGTCTCCACCGACGATCCGTTGCGGCTGGTCTTCCTGCTGGCCTCCATGCTCAGCCTCGAGCTTTCCAAGGAACAGGCCTTGCTCGAGGCCCAGACCTGCGCGGAAGCGTTGCGCCTGATGCATTCCTATCTGGCCCATGAGGTCCAGGTGCTGGAGCTGCGCTCCAAGATCGCCAGCCAGACGCAGACCGAACTGACCAAGCAGCAGCGCGAGTATTTCCTCCGGCAGCAACTGCGCGCCATCCAGCAGGAACTGGGCGAAAAAGACCCGCAACAAGCCGAGATCGAAATGTTGCGGGAGCGGCTGGCCAAGCTCGACCTGCCCGAGCTGGTGCGCAAGGAGGCTGAACGCGAGCTCTCGCGGCTGGAGAAGCTGCCCCCGGCCGCGCCCGACTACCAGGTGATCCGCACCTACCTGGAGTTCGTCCTCGAGCTGCCCTGGCGCGTCTCCACGGAAGATCAGCTCGACATCGCGCGTGCCCGCCAGATCCTGGACGAGGATCACTACGACCTGAAGGATGTGAAGGAGCGGATTCTCGAGCATTTGGGCGTGCTGAAGCTCAATCCCGAGGCTAAGGCGCCGATTCTGTGCTTCGTGGGGCCGCCGGGCGTGGGCAAGACCTCGCTGGGGCAATCCATCGCACGCGCCCTGGGGCGCAAGTTCGAGCGCATGAGCCTGGGCGGTCTGCATGATGAAGCGGAGCTGCGCGGTCATCGCAGGACCTATGTGGGCGCCATGCCCGGGCGCATCATCCAGGCGATCCGGCGGGCGGGATCCAACAACCCGCTGCTCATGCTGGATGAGGTGGACAAGCTGGGGCGGGATTTCCGCGGGGACCCGGCGGCGGCGTTGCTCGAAATTCTGGATCCCGAACAGAACAAGGAATTCCGCGACAACTATCTGGATCTGCCCTTTGACCTCTCCAAGGTCTTCTTCATCACCACCGCGAACACGCTGGATACGATTCCGCAGCCGCTGCTCGACCGCATGGAGGTGCTGCGGCTGCCGGGCTACAGCGAGGAAGAGAAACTGGTCATCGCCGAGCGCTACCTGATCCCGCGGCAGCTCAAGCAGGCGGGTCTGACGCCCGAGCAGTGCACGTTTACGCGTGAGGCCGTGCGCCAGATCATCTCGCGTTACACTCGCGAGGCGGGAGTGCGGCGCCTGGAGCGCGCCATCGGCCGTGTGGCGCGCAAGGTCGCGCTCAAGTTCGCCGAGGGCGACACCACGCCGGTGACGGTGAAGCCCGAGGATCTGGCGGATTACTTGGGGCCGGCCCCGTTCCTGCCCGAGGAGCTGCGCAAGCAGTTGCCGCCCGGGGTGGCGACCGGCCTGGCCTGGACAGAGACGGGCGGCGAAGTGCTGTACGTGGAGGCTACGCTGCTGCCGGGCGGGCGCGGCCTGACCATCACGGGGCAGGTCGGGGAGGTCATGCAGGAATCGGCCAAGGCGGCGCAAAGCTTCTTGTGGTCGCACGCCGACGAGTTCGGCATCCCGCCCGAGAAGTTCCGCAAGAACGGCCTGCACATCCACGTGCCCGCCGGGGCGATTCCCAAGGACGGGCCTTCGGCCGGCATCACCATGGCGGTGGCGATGGCGTCGCTCTATGCCGGCGTGCCTGCGCGCAGCGACACGGCCATGACGGGCGAGATCACGCTGACCGGCCTCGTGCTGCCCATCGGCGGCGTCAAGGAAAAAGTCCTGGCGGCGCGGAGGGCCGGGATCAAACGCGTGATCCTGCCCAAGGCGAACGAGAAAGATTTGCGCGATCTGCCCGAGGAAGTGCGGCAGGAGATCGAATTCATCTTTGTCGAGCGAATCGAAGAAGTTCTGGCGGCAGCCGTTCCTGATTTGCAACTGAAGCCCGAGCCGGTCAAGGCAGGCTGAGGGTCTCCCTCTAAAATTCCGGCGCACTCCTTCCGATCAACAGGCAGGGAGGTGTGCGCGGTGTCCGGCGCCGCAGGAAGATTGGCCCGCCTTGGTTTGCTTGCGTGGACTCTGGCCTGCGCGGTTTGGGCTGTTCCCCGTTTCGAAGCCAACGTCGGGCAGGCCCCGGGCGACGTCCGTTTTCTGGTCCGGAGCGCGGACTACGTGCTGCTCGTGCGCCGGGATGCGGGGATGGAGTATCTGCTTCGCAGCGGCACGGGGGATGAGGGCGCGTTTTCGCAAGTTTGGGTGGACCTGGCAGGCGGCAATCCGGCGCCTTCGGTCGAGGGCGAGGAGCGGCTGCCGGGCGTAACCCATTACCTGTTGGGGCCTGACCCGAGACGATGGGTCCGCGGGGCGCCGGCGTATGGCAGAGTGCGCTGTCGCGGCGTGTACCCGGGCGTTGATCTGCTGTTGCGCGGGGAAGAGCAGGCGCTGGAATTCGACTTCGAGATCGCCCCCGGCGCGGACCCGACGCAGATCCGCATGCGCTATCGCGGCGCCAGTTCGCTCCGGGTGGATCCGGCGGGGGATCTCGTTGCGCGGGTCGGGCCGGTGGAGCTTCGCTGGAAGCGTCCGCGGGCCTGGCAGGAGATCGGCGGCAGCCGGCGCGAAGTTCCGGTTAGTTACTCGATCGGGCCGGAGAATACTGTAAGTTTTCGGCTCGGCGCTTACTTGCCCGACGTTCCGCTGGTCATAGATCCGCTGATCCGTTACTCGACTTACCTGGGCGGCGGGCAGTTTGACGCTGCGTTCGGGGTGGCGGTGGATGCAGGAGGGGCGGCGTACGTGGTCGGGGAGACTTACTCGGTCCAGTTCCCGGCGGGGAGTACGTTCTCTTCCCAGGCGCGCGCCAGCAAGGATGCTTTCATCGCGAAGCTGAACGCGGCGGGCTCGGCGCTGGAGTATTTGGTGTTCCTCGGGGGCACGCAAAGCGACTCCGCCCGGGCGGTTGCAGTGGATTCCGCGGGGAACGCGTACGTTGCCGGGGTGACGAGCTCGGCGGACTTTCCGACCACGGCCGGGGCGTGGCGGCGTACGCACGGCGGGCTGGAAGACGGTTTTGTCGTGAAGCTAGGGCCGGGCGGCAATCTCATTTATTCCACGTTCGTAGGCGCAGGGGGAAGCGATTTTGCCGTGGCGATAGCGGCAGACGGGGCGGGGTGCGCGTACGTGGCGGGCTATACTTCCTCGTTAAGTTTCCCGGTTACGTCGGGCGCGTATCAATCGAGTTACCGCGGGGGTTACTACGACGGCTTCGTCGTGAAACTCGACGCGGCGGGTTCGGCGGCTGTCTATGCGACGCTGCTCGGTGGCTCGCGGAACGACATTGTGCTTGGGATCGCCGTAGACGGCGCGGGCGCGGCGTGGGTGGGAGGTCAGACGGACTCCGCGGATTTCCCGGTGGTCAGTGCGGCCCAGACTCAGTTGGGCGGATCGAGCGACGGATTTGTCGTGAAGTTGAGTCCGGCGGGCGGGACGTTGCTGGTTTCGACTTACTTGGGAGGGTCGGCGTCGGATGCCATAACCGCAGTGGCGGTAGACGGCTCGGGCGCCTGTTACGCAGCGGGGTGGACCGCTTCCGGGAACTTTCCTGTTTCTTCGGGCGCCCTCCAGCGAACGTATGCGGGTTCGTTCGATGCGGTGGT
>JAPWUP010000037.1 GCA_028275505.1 Bryobacteraceae bacterium | reverse complement strand
CGATCAGCATCTCCAGAATTTCCTGCCAGGCCCCGTAATCAATGCGCTCGTCATCCTGAAACGGGGTCACTACGGCAGGGACGATTCCCCGCATCCGATCCGTCATGTTGATCATTCTAACCCCGGCGCGGCTACCCTCCCCATCAGGCCTGCTCCCATCCGGACCGCGAGCAAGCTGGTAATCTGAGAATGATGCCCTGGGACGAGCGGCAGTGGGGCGGGCTGCAAGACCGGGTTCATCGCGATTTGCTGCGGGCCGCTACGCCGGAACAGGCCTGGGACATCCTCGTGAGGGCCGCTCGTCGCGTCCTCCGCACTTACAGCAGCAGCTTCTTTCTCGTCACCCGCTTCCTGCCCGCGCCCAAGCGCGCCTGCGTCGAAGCCACTTACGCCGCCGTCAGGTATCCGGACGAAATTGCGGACACCTTTTCCCTGCCAGCGGCCCGTAAGCTGGAGCTGTTGCGGGACTGGCGCCAATGTTACCTTGCCGCCCTCGATTATTCCGGCGTCCGGGACTCGGTCCAGGCCGGGATCCCCTGGATTCTCGCCGGCTTCGCGCATGTAGTAAGACGCCATGGCATCCCTCCCGAACACTATCTCGCCTTCCTCGACGCCATGGAACGCGATATACGCCCGACCCCTTTCGCCGATTTCGAGGATCTGATAGGCAATTATGTCTACGGCTCAGCCATCGTGGTGGGTTACTTTCTCACTTATATCTATGGCGCCGAGCCGCCGTCGGCCCGCACAGACGCGCTAGCTTGCGCCCGTGAACTGGGAATCGCCCTGCAACTTACTAACTTCGCGCGCGATGTGGAAGACGACCGCCTACGGAGCCGTCTCTACGTGCCGTTGAACTGGCTCGCGCAGGACGGACTCACGGTAACGGAAGCTTTCGATCCCGCTCACAGCGCCCGATTGCGCCGCGCCGCCCGACGCCTTGCCGCAGAAGCCGAATCCCGCTATCATTACGCCCGCCGAAATCTCGACCGCTTCTCGCCCGACTGCCGCCCCGCCATCCTCGCCTGTATCGAGGTCTACCAGGCCGTCAATCGAAGATTGCTGGACGGCCCGGGCGACGCCGGCCGCCGCGTCCGTCTCAACGCCTTCGAGAAATTCCGGGTTCTGCCGCCGGACAAGTACTGGCGCGTACCGCTGGCTTATGCCGGCCTCTTGTAAGTCATGAGTTCGTCCCCCAATCCTCGTTCCCCCAGACCCCATCCACCGGTAACCGTGATCGGCGCCGGCCTCGGGGGCCTCAGTGCCGCCATCCACCTGCGTCTGGCCGGCCATCCCGTGCGCATCTTCGAACGCAACCCCACACCCGGAGGGCGCGCCAATCGGCTCGAACTGAACGGCGTCTCCTTCGACACCGGACCTACCCTGCTGAATTACCCGTGGGTGTTCGAAGATTTATTCCGGCGGGCCGGAAGAAACCTCGCTGACTATGTAACCCTGCTCCCGGTGGAACCCACCGTGACTTACTGCTGGCCCGATGGCCGGCGCCTTACTCTCAGCCGCGACCGCGAAAGGCTGAGGCAGGAGCTGGAAGGCTTCCAGGACGGGGCCGGCGCCGCCCTGGACCGCTTCTTTGCGGACGCGCAGGAAAAGTTCCGCATCGCTTTCGAAAAACTTATCCCCCGCAATGAGGACCACTTCCTGCGCTATTTCGGCGCGCTTTCCCTGGCCGAGTTCCGCCGCACCGCCTTGTGGCGCTCCATGTACCGCGAACTCGGCCGATTCTTTCCGAGCCGCTATATCTGTGAAGCGCTCGGCAGTTACGCCATGTATCTGGGCGGCTCGCCGTTCCAGTTGCCCGGGACCTTCTCCATCCTGCCCTACGGCGAACTCGCGCACGGGCTCTGGCTTCCCCGCGGCGGCATCTACGCCTTGGTGGAAGCGATCGTGCGCCTGGCGCGCGAGATCGGCGTCGAGATCGAAACCGCCTGCGCCGTCGAGCGCATCCTCACCGACGGCGACCGCGTGCGGGCCGTTCGCCTGGCCGGCAAAGACACCCTGCCCGCCGAACTGGTGGTTTGCAACGTGGACTGGCCCAGCGCCGTCACCGAGCTGCTCGGCGAGCCCCCTCCGCGCCTGGCTATGTCCCCCGCCGTCGTGACGTATTACTGGCTCGTGCGCGAGCGACCGGCAGGCCTCGGCCACCACACCATCTTCCTGCCCGGCGATTACCGGGGCGCCTTTCGTCACCTGCTGCGCGGGCGCGGCCTGCCGCCCGATCCCGCCTTTTACGTGGCTGCGCCTCCGCCGCCGAACAACACAACTCCCGCATCGCGGCAACTGCTGTTCGTCCTGGTCCCGACGCCCACGCTGAGCCGTCTGGACCAGGTGGACTGGACCCAGGCGCTCGCCACCCTCAAAGAACATATCCTGCGCCGAATGTTTCAATCGGGATTCACTCTCTCGCCCGCCGCCATCCTTTCCGAGCGCATCTGGACGCCCCACGACTGGCAGCAACGTTTCCGTCTGTTCGACGGCTCGGCTTTCGGAGCCGCCCACACCCTCACCCAGATCGGTCCTTTCCGCCCCCGCAACTACAGCCGCCGCGTGCGCGGCCTGTATTTCGTCGGCGGCAGCACCAATCCCGGCGCCGGTCTGCCCATGGTCGTCATCAGCGGCAGGCTCGTGGCCGAAAGAATCGCCTCCCATGTACGTTGAGCGCTACGGCGCGGGTCCCCGGCTCTGGCTCGGGCTGCACGGCTGGAGCGGCGACCACCGTACTTTCGAACCGCTGGCCCGCTATCTGCCGGAAGGAGTCGCCCTCTACGCACCCGACTTGCCGGGCTGCGGCAAAAGCCCACCCCCGGGGAGCTGGACGCTCGCTTCGATCCTCCGGCAGTTGCTCGATCTGGTCGCTCGCCTCGCTACCCCGCCCATCGTCGTCATCGGAAACTGTAGCGGCGCCATTCTGGCTCTCTGCCTCGCACAGCAACTCCGCCGCCAGGGCCGCTCCGGCGCGATCGAACGTCTCGTGCTCATTGACCCCTTCGCCTACTGGCCCTGGTACTTCCGCGTCTTCGCCTCGCCTCGCATAGGCCGATACGCTTTCGCCTGCTCGTTCGGCAACCCTGTGGGCCGCCGGCTCATCAACCTCGCCCTGGTCAGCAAGCGAAGAGCCGACACCGACCTGACCGAAGGCTTCGCGGGCGTATCTACCGACGTGGCCCTCGCCTGGCTGCGGATCCTGCGCGAAATCGAAACCGTGCACGTCTTTGCTGACCTGGATCTCCCTGTCCGCATCCTCCATGGCGCACGCACGTTCGAGGCAGTTCGTCGCTCGCTTTATGTGTTCCGCAAGATGTGGCCTCAACTGGAAGTGCGCGTCATCGAAGGCGCCGGCCACCTGCCCCTCAGGGAAGCCCCGCAGCAGGTGGCAGCATCCATTGAATCGGAAGCAGTATGACTGGCCGCCTTCACGACTTCCATTCCGCCCGGTTGCCGCTGATCGAACGCGAGTTGCGCGCCTGTTTGCCGCGATCGCCCTTGCAAGGCGCAGAGCGGCTCAACCAAGCGCTCGACTACACTGTGAACTCCGGCGGCAAGCGCATCCGGCCCCTGCTGACCCTCATGGTCGCCGAGATCTTCCCGCTGCCGCAGGCTATCGCGCTGCGCCTTGCCTGCGCCGTGGAGTTCCTGCATCTGAGCTCGGTCATCTTCGACGACTTGCCCTCGATGGACGACGCGCGCACCCGCCGCCACGCGCCCGCGCTGCACGTCGCTTTCGACGAGGCCATCGCCATCCTCACTGCCCTCGCCCTCTACGCAACGGCTTTCGAGATCTTTTCGCCTTGGCCTGCCCTGGTCGAACGCGCCGCTCGCACCACGGGCAGCCAAGGCATGATCGGCGGCCAGGCGGCCGACCTGAGCGGCGTCCGGCCCACGCGCTTGCGCAAAACCGCGCCCCTGTTCGCTTTGGCCGTCACTGCGCCCGCACTCGCCGGCGGCGCTTCCCCCGACGAACTGGCAACCCTGGAAGCGTTCGGGGATTCGCTCGGCGAGGCCTACCAGCTTTGCGATGACCTGCTGGATGCGCTGGCCTCCGAGTCCCTCACTGGTAAAACGGCCGGCCAGGACCTTCGGCACGGGCGACACGCCCTCGGCGACGACTTCACCCCCGAGAAGGCCTTCCAACGGCTCCGGGAATTGATCGGCCAGGCCCAGCGCCTCCTCCGCCGAGGCCTGCCGCCATGCCCGGGCCGTGATTTACTGGAGGATTTCCCGCAATGGATCGAGCGGCGAGCCGCGGAGTTGAAGCATGGCCAGCTTGTTGCTCTTGCTGACGGCGGCGATCCTCATCCTCGTGCTGGCGAATGTGGCCCTGTGGCCTGAAGTCAAACCCGAACGCGAGGCCGCCGGCGAGGTCTCCGTGCTCATCCCCGCCCGCAACGAGCAAGAGAACCTGCCCCGGTGCCTGGAGACGGTCCTGTCGCAGCCCTGCGTTCGCGAGGTGCTCGTCTACGACGATCACTCGGAAGACAACACCGCTGAGGTGGTCCGCAGCTTCGCCGCGCGCGATCCTCGCGTGCGCCTGATCGAGCCCAATCCGTTGCCGCCCGGCTGGGCAGGAAAAACCTTCGCATGCCACAAACTCTCGGAAGCGGCCGAGGCGCCGTGGCTGCTGTTTCTCGATGCGGACGTCACGCTGGCGCCTGGCGCCATCGCCGGTGTGCTGGCCGAAGCTCAGCGGCGCGGACTCACGCTGCTTTCCTGTTGGCCCGGCCTCATCATGCACGGCTTCTGGGAAAAACTCCTCATGCCCATGCTCAATTTCGTGGTCTTCACCTTGTACCCTGCGCCCCTGGCCATCCGCCGCCCGCTCGATGCCTCACTCGGACTCGCCCATGGCGCGCTGATCCTTGCGCGACGCGACGCCTACCGGCGCGTGGACGGTCACCGCGCCGTGCGCGCGGAATTGTTCGAGGACACGCTTCTGGCCCGCGTTTGGCGCCAGCGCGGCGAGTTTTCCTTGTGCTTGGACGGTCGCCGCCTGGTCCACACCCGCATGTATTCGGGTCTCCGCCCGATCTGGCTGGGCTTTCAGAAAAACTTCTACCCGGCTTTTCGCTCCCCATTGTCGTTCTGGGCCTTCCTCGTCTTTCACGCCGTGGTCTTTCTCGGACCGTTCCTCACCGCGAACTGGGCCGCCGCAGCTTGCGTCATCGCCATGCGCCTCGCGCTCGCTGTGCGCTTCTCCCACCCGCTCTGGAGTGCTTTCCTGCATCCGCCGGCGCAGGCCTTCCTGCTTGCGCTCGGACTGGCGAGCTGGTGGCGCTACCGCCACGGCTCGGGCGTCCCGTGGAAAGGCCGGAGGTACGTCGCACGATGAAGGCAGTTGTCGTTGGAGCAGGCCTGGCCGGCCTCGCCGTCGCGCTCCGGCTGCAACGGCAGGGTTGGAAAGTCACCGTCTGTGATAACGGCCCCGCGCCGGGCGGAAAGATGAACTCGTGGCGCGTCGGCCCCTATCGCTTCGACACCGGACCCACCTTGCTCGCGCTGCCCCAGATCCTTCGGCGCCTGTTTGCCGATCTGGGCGAGCGCCTCGAAGACCACCTCGCCGTGGAAGCCCTCGATCCTCATGCCGAATACGTGTTCCCCGACGGCTATCGCCTCGCCGTGCCGGCAGCGTGGGAACGCTGGGTCGAAGTTGTCCGCGCCCTCGAGCCTGCCGACGTCGAAGGCCTCCAGCGCCTCCACGCCGTCGGTGCACGCATTTTCCGACTTTCCGAGCGGACCTTCTTCCTCGGCCACCCACTGGCTCCGCCGCGTCTTCCGCCCCTTTTCGCCCTGCGGCATCTGCCCCTGCGCCACGCCTGGGGCAACTACGCCTGCACCGTGGAACGCCTGCTCCGCAACGATCGGCTGCGCAGGATCTACCTGAGGTATCCCACGTATGTTGGCTCGTCCCCGTACCTCTGCCCGGCCACGCTCCTCGTGATCCCTTATCTGGAACACGCCTGGGGCGTGTGGAAAGTGCGCGGCGGGATGTACCGGATCGTCGAGGCACTGGCCGGACTGGCCCGGCGCCGCGGCGTCGAGCTGTTGCTCAACACGGAGGTGACCGGAGTCGAACAACGCGACAACCGGGTCGAGGGAGTGCGACTCGCCTCCGGATCCCGCCTGCCGGCCGACGTGGTCGTCTACAACGGCGACGCAGCCGCACTTGCGGCCCTGCTGGGCGAGACCCCGCGCGTTCAGCCCGCGGCGCGCTCGCTTTCCGGCGTGGTCGTCCTGGCCGGCCTGCCGCGAAAGATCCACGGCCTCGCGCACCACACGATTTTCTTTTCCTCGGACTACTTCGCCGAGTTCGACGAGCTGTTCCGCCTGCGCCGCTTCCCAACCGATCCAACCGTCTACGTCAACGCCCCCGACGACGCCGCGCTCGCGCCTCCCGACGGCCAGGCGCTGTTCATCATGGCGAACGCCCCGGCGGACCCCAATACTTCGTGGACTCCGGAACAAGTGCAGCAAGCCACGGAACGGATCTTTGCGAGGCTGGAGCGGTCGGGCATTCGCGGCATCCGCGAGCAGGCCGAGGTCTTCGATGTGTGGCATCCCGGACGCATGGCAGCCCGGTATCTGGCCCCCGGCGGCGCGATCTACGGCGACCATTCGCACGGCTGGCGCAAAGCTTTTCTTAGGCCTCCTAATCGTCCCGGGCGTCCCCGCGGACTCTACTGCGCGGGCGGCAGCTTCCACCCCGGCGGCGGCGTCCCCATGGTTCTGCTTTCCGCCGAGATCACGGCGCGGTTGATTCAACGGGATTGGGGGACTTGGTGAGCCGGCGCCTCGTGGCCGAAACCACCGCGCGGTTGATTCATCGGCATCGGAGGGCCGTGTGATCCGGCGCCTCGTGAGATATGGTCTGCCGGCGGTTTATGCGGTGTTGTGGGTGGGCGGCATCGGGGTGCATTGCCTCGGCCTGGCGCCTGACGAGGCCCGCCTGGGCGCTCCCGCGTTTCTGCTCACAGCCGCTGCAATCGTGCTGGCGCACGCGCCGGGCGCCAGGACCTGGTTGCTCGCCGTCGGCGTGGCCGGATTCCTCGTCGAGCTGCTCGGCTCGCACAGCGGTCTGCCGTTCGGTTCCTATTCTTACAGCGGCGCTTTACAACCTCAGCTCGCCGGCGTTCCGCTCCTGATGTCATGCGCCTGGATCGTCCTGATCGCCTACGTGAAAAGTTTCGAGACCGCGATGTCCTCCGCCGGCTGGGTGCGCGTGGCGGCGGGTGCAGCCATGATGGTCGCGATTGACCTCGTCATCGAACCGGTCGCCGCCGGTCCCCTGTCGTATTGGAGCTGGCGCGCCTCCGGCGCCTACTATGGCGTGCCATGGCAGAATTTCGCCGGCTGGTTCCTCACCAGCGCAGCGATGCTCGCCACGGGACGCAATCAGCGAATCACAAGCGGCCAGGTGCACAACGTAGGCCTCAGCATCGTGGTCTTCTTCGGCCTGATTGGCGCGTGCCAGGGGCGGTGGGCCGCGCTCATCGTCGCCGCCGGGCTTGCCGTTCTCCACGCCGCCCTGACCCGCCGCCTGCGACTCGCCGGCCCGCGATCCGGAGCCTCCCGACCGGCTGCTACACTGTAGGGGACCGCCATGCTCGACTACCTGCGCGAACACCAGAACGATTTTTTGGAGGGACTCAAGGCCTGGCTGCGCATCCCTTCGATCAGCACTCTGCCCGAACACGCCGGCGACGTGCGCCGCGCGGCTGAGTTCCTGCGCGACACACTGGCCGCCGCAGGCCTCCAGAACGCCGAAATCATCGAGGGCCAGGGCCACCCGCTCGTTTATGCCGAGTGGCTGGGCGCACCCGGCAAGCCGACCCTGCTGCTATACGGCCACTACGACGTCCAGCCGCCCGATCCGCTCGAGGAGTGGAAATCGCCCCCGTTCGAACCCGACATCCGCGACAACAACATCTACGCTCGCGGCGCCTCGGACGACAAGGGCCAGACCTGGATCCTGGTCAAAGCGGTGGAAAGCCTGCTCAAAACGCGCGGACGCTTGCCCGTCAACGTGCGTTTCCTCGTCGAGGGCGAGGAAGAATCGGGTGGCAGACACATCACGGCCTACGTGGCCTCCCGTCCGCCGCGACTCGCCGCGGACGCCGCCCTGATCTGCGACACCGAGATGTTCGCTCCCGGACTGCCCACCCTTTGCATCGGCCTGCGCGGCATCGTTTACGCAGAGATTGACGTGCAAGGCGCACGGCGCGATCTGCACTCCGGCATCTACGGCGGAGCCGCGCCCAACCCCCTGCAGGCCATCGCCGAAATCGTTTGCGCCTTGAAAGACCGCGAGGGTCGCATCCACATCCCTGGCTTTTACGACCGCGTGCGGGCGCCGAGCCCCAAGGAACTGGAGGCATGGCGGCGACTGCCCTTCGACGAGAAGCGCTATCGCGAGGAGGAGCTGGGCGTCAGCGAGCTCACGGGCGAGCCCGGCTATTCCATCTTCGAACGGACGTGGGCGCGTCCCACCTTCGAACTTCACGGCATCCGCGGCGGCTTCACCGGCGAAGGCGCCAAGACCGTGATCCCCGCCCGCGCCGTGGCCAAAGTCAGCATGCGGCTGGTGGCGGACCAGCAGCCCGACGAGGCCGCCGAGCAGCTTCGCCGCGCCGTGGCCCAAGTTACGCCGCGCGGTGTCAAGACCGAAGTCCGCATCCTGCACTCGGCCGGCCCCTCGCTGGTCGATCCCGACAATCCGTTCGTGAAGGCCGCCGCGGAAGCGCTCACCGAAACATTCGGGCAAGAAACTGTTTTCGTGCGCTCGGGCGGCTCCATTCCCATCGTCGGCGTCTTCCAGCAGCACCTGGGCATCCCCAGCGTCCTGATGGGCTTCGGCCTGCCCGACGACAACCTGCACGCTCCCAACGAGAAATTCCACATCCCCAACCTCTGGCGCGGCATGGAAGCCGTCGCCCGCTACCTCGAAAAACTGGGAAGCTGAGCCGCCGGGTCGTCCGCCACGTCCCCTGCTACAATCCCTAAGTGCGCCCCGAATTTCCTGAGCGACGAAAGCGGCTTGCGCAGCAGATCGCATCCCGCAAGCTGGACGCGCTCGTCGTCTCCGCCCAGGCCAACATCCGCTACCTGTGCGGCTTCACCGGGAGCAACGGCCTCCTTCTCGTGCGAGGGGACGGCTGGGCGCTGCTGCTCACCGATCCCCGCTACGAGATCCAGGCCCAGCAGGAGGCCGACTGCCTCGTCCGGATCACGCGCAAACCCCTGACGCGTGAGCTGGCCGCCGAACTCGGGCGCCGGCGTCTGCGACGTGTAGGCTTCGAAGCCGGACGGCTCACTTACGCGGACTATGAAAGCCTCAAGGCCGCCCTCCGCGCGCGCGTCCAGCTCAAGCCCGTGGCCGATGCTGTCGAATCCCTGCGCTTGCTGAAGTCCGAAGCGGAAGTCGAAGCCATCGGTCGCTCGATGGCCATCGCCGCCGCCGCATTCGAAAAGGCCATGCGCGCGGCGCGCGAGGGCATCCGCGAAGCCGAACTGGCCGCCGAACTGGACTACCAGATGCGCCTGCTGGGCGCGGAAAAGCCCGCCTTCGAAACCATCGTGCTGTTCGGCGAGAACGCCGCTCTGCCCCACGGCAAGCCGGGCACGCGTGCACTGAGGCCGCACGAACTGGTATTGGTAGATATAGGCGCTCAACGGGACGGGTACGCCAGCGACATGACGCGCATGGCGGTGCTCGGAACTCCGTCCGAACGTGTGCGGCGCCTCTACCAGATCGTGCTCGATGCGCAACAGGCCGCGCTGGACCAGCTCCGCCCGGGAGTCACCGGCGGCATGGTGGACGCCGCCGCCCGCAAAGCCCTTGAACGCCATGGCCTCGATCAGTGCTTTTCGCACTCCACCGGCCACGGGGTGGGCCTCGAAGTGCATGAGGCGCCCAGGCTTGGCAAGGACGACAAGACGCGGATCCAGCCCGGCATGGTGGTCACCGTCGAGCCCGGCATTTACATCGAGGGCTGGGGCGGCATCCGGATCGAGGATACGGTTGTGGTAACCTCGAACGGGAGCCGGATCCTCACCCCGGCCGGCAAGGAGCTGCTCCGGCTCTAGTCGCTTCCAGCGGCGAGCTTCGCCCACACGAGGTTGTTCATGACCATCGAAGAAATCCGCGAATTGATCAAGGTGGTCGCCGAGACCGGGATCAGCGAACTGGAAGTGCAGCGCGGGGAGAACCGGGTTCGCATCCGGCGCACCCCCGAAGTCAACGCCCATAACATCGTGCTGCCCGCCCAGCCCGCGGTTGCGGCCCCGGCGCCGGCACCCTCTGCCCCCGCTCCCGCACAGCCGCCGGCCGCCACGCCAGCGCCAGCGCCTCCGACACCCGAGACGACCGAACCGCCGTCCGACGCCACGCTCGTCTACGTCAAGTCCCCTATCGTCGGAACCTTCTATGAAGCTCCGGCCCCCGGCGCGCCGCCCTTTGTGCAGGTGGGCGATACGGTCAGACCCGGCCAGGTGCTCTGCATCATCGAATCCATGAAACTCATGAACGAGATCGAGGCCGAGGTGGCGGGCGTCATCGTCAGCCGAATGGTCCAGAACGGGCAGCCGGTAGAGTACGGCGAGACCCTGTTCGCCATCCGGCCCCTGTGAAGCCACCCATGTTCCGCAAGGTTCTCATTGCCAACCGCGGCGAGATCGCCCTCCGCGTCATCTGCGCGTGCAAGGAGCTGGGCATCCCCACCGTGGCCGTCTATTCGGAGGCGGATCGCCACAGCCTCCACGTACGCTTCGCCGACGAAGCCATCTGCATCGGCCCGGCTAAAAGCTCGCTCAGCTACCTGGACTTCACCAAGATCATCAGCGCCGCCGAAATCACGGACGCCGACGCGATCCACCCCGGCTACGGCTTCCTCAGTGAAAACGCCGATTTCGCCGAAGTCTGCCAGGCCTGCGGCATCAAGTTCATCGGCCCCAGCCCCGAGGTCATTCGCCTCATGGGCCTCAAGGAACGCGCTCGCGCCGCCATGCGCGAGGCTGGCGTGCCCGTGTTGCCCGGCTCCGACGGCATCGTGAAATCGCCCGAGGAAGCCCTCAAGGTCGCCGCCTCGATCGGCTATCCCGTCATGCTCAAAGCCTCCGCCGGGGGCGGCGGACGCGGCATGCGCATCGTCCCGTCCGCTGAGGAACTGCCCGCGCTCTTTGCCCAGGCTCAGGCCGAGGCCGCCGCCGCCTTCGATTGCCCCGACCTCTACCTGGAAAAATTCATCCGCTCGCCGCGCCACATCGAGTTCCAGATCCTGGCCGACGAGCACGGTAACGTCGAGATCCTCGGCGAGCGCGAATGCACCATTCAGCGACGCCATCAGAAGCTGATCGAGGAAGCGCCCTCGCCCGCCTTGCCGCCCGCTGAACGCGAGCGCATCGCCGAGGCGCTGCGCCACGCCATGCGCGCCGTGGGTTACACCAACGCCGGCACGGTCGAGTTCCTCATGGACGAGGACGGTCACCTATACTTCATCGAGGTCAACGCGCGCGTCCAGGTCGAGCACCCGGTCACGGAAATGGTCACCGGCGTGGACATCGTGAAGACCCAGATCCTGATCGCCGCTGGCCACCGATTGCCGGATCTCTTGCCCTCGCCCATCCCCGTGCGCGGCCACGCTATCGAATGCCGCATTAACGCGGAACATCCGGAGACCTTCGCGCCCTCCCCGGGTCGCATCACCGCGCTCAATCTGCCCGGCGGGATCGGCGTGCGCGTGGATACGGCCGCTTACGCCGAGTGCGTCATCCCGCCCTATTACGATTCGCTCGTCGCCAAGCTGATCACCCATGGCCGCGACCGTGAGGAGGCCATCGCGCGCATGCGCCGTGCCCTGGAAATGTTCGTCGTCGAGGGCATCCACACCTCAATCCCGCTGCACCAGCGCATTCTGGCGGATCCCGATTTCCTCGCGGGCCGCTTCGACACCAACTTCATCAAGCGTTTCCAGGCGCCCGTCACCCAGACCGCCGGAAGCGTGCGCTGAGAGCAGCCGCTGGCGGCGCCTCGGGCGCCCGCGCTACATTGTTTACCGTGCGGACGCTCGCTCTGCTGCTGCTGATCACGCTGGTGGTCGGGGCGGTCGCCGCCGCGGCCCAGCAGGTCAATCCGGACGATGAAATCTACGACCAGGTCCGCCGCCGCCTGGCCAATGACCCGGATGTGAAAGGCGCCGCCATCGAGGTCCAGGTTCAAGATGGCGTCGTCACGCTGCGCGGCACGGTGCGCGAGGAAAAGCACCGGCTCAAGGCCGAGCGCATCACGCGCAAGGTCAAGGGCGTCAAGAAGGTCATCAACGAACTGCGGGTCTCCACAATTCCGGAGTAGCCGCGGCGCACCCCGGGCGGCGCCTGCCTCTGCCAGCGGCGATCTGTCTCAATAACCCACGCTCAGCCTCTCCGCCAGCACCTCGGGCAAGCCGGCGCGAAGAATTTTCGCTTGCGCCACCTCGATGGCGTACGGGACGCGCCTGAGTTCGACCTCGCCCCGTTCCTCGTCGTAAATGGCATAGGCAGCCCGCGGATCCCCATCCCGCGGCTGGCCCACCGAGCCGCAGTTGATCAGGTACATCCAGCCCGGATCCAGCCCCACGACGACGCACCGGGCCTCCGGCGGCGGGGGCGCGATGCGCTGCGCGCGCGTCCGACACACCCGGAAGCCGCCCTGAAAATGCGTATGCCCGAAAAAGGTCAGCCGGCAGTTCAAAAACGGCAGGACATACTCGGGCGTCACCCCCATCAGATACTCGTCCTCGTCTGCCGGAGAGCCGTGCACGATTTCGAATTCGCCCACCCGCTTCGGCCCCTTGGGCAGGGATCGCAGGTAGGAGTAGTTTTCGGCGGTCAACACGCGCGCTGTCCACTCGGCGGCCTCGCGCGCCGCGGGATTGAACCAGTCCAGATTTTCCAAACCCACGGCCGCCTTGTCGTGGTTGCCCCGCACCACGGCTGCCAGCCGCTCCCGCGCCCACTGGGTGACGCGGTTCGGGTCGGCCCCGTAACCCACCAGATCGCCGCAGCAGACCACCTGCTCGTACTGACCCTCGGCGTCGCGCAGCACCGCCTCCAGCGCCTCCCAGTTCGCGTGAATGTCGCTGACGATCAGATACCGCACGGGCCGCCTCAAACCGCTCGATCCTGTCCCGCGGGCGCGCGCCGCAATCTCAGGCACACCACCTCGGGCGGAGCTCCCAGACGGATCGGTGCCCCAACCGTACCGATGCCTCGGCTCACGAACAGGGAACACGTCTGCGTGCGATAAAGCCCGTAGACGAACGGCGTCCACAGCCGGGCCACGTTCAGCGAATGGCCGAAAATCTCTGCGCTCACCTGCCCGCCGTGCGTGTGCCCGGAAATCACCGCCTGGAAGCCAAGTCGCGCCGCCACAAGAAAAACGTCGGGATTGTGCGACAGCAGCAGATTGACTGCGTCCTTTTCCACGAGCCTGCCGGCGCCTCGCAGATAGGGCACCCCGCGTCTCTGATAGTCCACCCCTGCCACATTCAGGCGCGCGCCGCCGAATCGTAGCACCACGTTTTGCCCGCGCAGAAAGGCGATGCCTGCGCGCCGGCCCAGCACAGTCGCCTTCTCTTCGATTCCCGCATAAATCTCGTGGTTGCCGTGGCAGCCCACGATGCAGGCCTCGGCTCGCAGTCGCGAGAGCTCGCGCAGACACGCCTCCAGAGGACCGCGCCGCCCTGTGATCAAATCTCCCGTCACCGCGATCAGATGCGGACGGAACTCGTTCGCCATCGCTACGGCGCGCGCCAGCTCGCGCTCGCTCAAAAACGGTCCCAGATGGATGTCGGTGAGCTGCACGATGCGCAGACCCTCCAGCTCCGCGGGAAGCCCTGGCACGGGCAGCTCGACTTCCACGGATTGGAGTCGCAGCCGCTCGACGACGATCCCGAATCCCGCCACCGCCACGGGCGCCAGGGCCGCGCCGCCCGCGACGTACTGGAGGAAGGCGCGGCGCCCGGGATCCCACCTGGTAGCGCGCTGACGCAACCGCCATGCAACCCGCACCGCCAGGTATCCGGTCGCCGCCAAAGGCGCGCTCCCACGCAGCCACTCGAGCGCTGCGCTGCGGGGCCACCACCGGCTTGCCACCAGCGGCGTCATCGCCAGCCCGGCCGCGGTCCAGCCGGCAAGCAGCCAGCGCAAAACCCGCAGCGCCCGCCGCTCCGGACGCACGTTACTCCTTGCCAGCAACAGGCAGAGCGCAACCAGGTTGATGCCGGCCCCGATGATCTCAGGCAGCCATGACCAGAGGCGGTCTGTCATTCCCAGTGAGCGCGTGCAGGATCACAAATCCCGCAACGGACGCTCCTCTCATTCTAAAAGGCAACGCGCAGCCGCCAGAGGCCCTGGCTGAATGCATCGGAGAAAGTCGGGCGGGAAGCGGGGCCGGCGGCAACCGCGCCGGCCCCAACCAAGATCAGGCGGATCAGGCGCTCTGCGCCAGCGGCGCACGCACCGGGCGGCCCGGGTCGTCTTGCTGCCGCCCCGCAGGAAGCGCGGCCACCGGGCGGGGACGCGTCCTCACCGTGCCGTGGAAGTACTCATCCAGCGGCCACAGCCCGTAAGGCTGCAGCTCGCGGAAGACGCGACCGAGCTTCTGCTCGATCCGGTACACGCAGTGGAAGAAATTGCCGCGGTCCAGACCGAGCTTGCGGCAGCACAGCTTCCAGTCCGCGCCCAGCAGGAAGTGATACTTGAAGACTTTGTATTCGAATTCGTCCAGGGTCCGCTTGCTCACCAGGATAAAATCTGCGCAGTATTCTTCGTCCTTGAAACCCCAGGTCATTCGCCCGCGAGGTCCGGAAACCCGCTCCAGCGAAACCCGGCTCATGTATTTATCCTTGGTGGCACAATAGCGGAAGCGCCGGTAACAGGCGCGAAAGATTTCCCGCAGGACGCAATTGCAGGGGTTGGACCCACCCCTGCGGCTGGTACGCAACCCCAATCCGTGGCATTGCGTGCAGCGATTTTTCGCCAGCGCGATCGTGTCAGAACGGGTCCATTCCATGGTTTGTCTTTGTCCTCCAGGGACCCCTCCCGGTCGAGGCCGCACCGCCTCGAGGCCCGCGCCTGAGCGCCGCAGAAGCTACCGTCCTGTAGCCCTCGGGGGAGGAGCATACAAGTCTGTCTTCAGAAGATACACCAAGGGTGAAAATCGTCAAGCCTCCGCGGCCCGCTTTCCGCCGTGAAATTTTTTTCAGAAAAAATGGCGGGCTAATTCTTTGTCAATTCAGGAAAAATTTGAGCGCTTTTCCCGACGGAATCCAATTAAAATTTGCTAATGTTGTGAAACACCCGCTTTTTTGCGCCCTCTATTTCTCCGGGAAATAGAGTCGCCATGTACTTCGCCGACCTCCACCAGCGCCTCATCCGCCACATCCGCCACCGCCTCGACCGCGGTGAAATCACCGAACGCGGCCTCGCTCGCCAGGCCGGCCTCTCCCAGTCCCACCTCCACAACGTCCTCAAGGGCGCTCGCAGCCTCTCCAACCACCTCGCCGATCGCCTCCTCCGCCATCTCGAGATCAGCGTACTGGACCTGCTCGCCCCCGAAGAGCAGGACGCCTGCGCGCCCGCGGATGCCTCCCTCGAACCTTTGCGCCAGACCGCTTACCCGCGCCGGCGCGATCGTTCCACCACCTCGCGGTAAACTTCCAGCACCTCTCGCGCCGTCCGCTCCCAACTGAACCGCCCCAACTGCTCGAACCCGCGTCGCGTCAACTCCCGCCGCAAGGCCTCGTTCAGCAACGCCTCCCGCAGCCCCCGCGCGATGTCGAAGACGTTCTCCGGATTGACCAGCACCGCCGCCTCCCCCACCACCTCCGGCAGGGAGCTGACGTTGGAGGTCACCACCGGAGTACCGCACGCCATCGCTTCCAGCGGCGGCAGCCCGAAGCCTTCGTACAGCGACGGAAACGCAAACACCGCTGCGCACTGGTAAAAAACGCGGAGTGTCTCGAAAGGCAGAAATCCCAGGAACCGCACCGCGTGCTCCACCCGCGATTTGATGACCGCATGCCGCACAGCGGGATAACGAGCGATCTCGTCCCCGATGATGATCAGCCGCAGATCCTTGTACACGGGGTGGTCTTTGAGTTCGCCCAGCAGCACGGCGAAGGCCTCCACCAGCCGGGGCACGTTTTTCTGCGGACGGATGGCTCCCGCGTACAGAATGTACGGGTAATTCACCTGGTAGCGTTCCAGCACGCGCCGGCGCTCAGCTTCCTCCGCCGCGCACTGCGGCACGCCGTCCCGCAAGAAACGCGGATCGGGCGCGTCGTAGATCTGGCGAATCCGCTGGGGCGGGACGCCCAACACGCGCTCCACGTCCCGCCGCGTCGCTCCCGAAACCGCCAACACCTGCGCTGCCCGCATCAGGCCCCGCCGATTCCGCCACAGCCGCAGCGCCCGCCACCGGTCCGGCGCCGGCGGAAACAGCAGGCTGCTCAGATCGTGCACCGTCACCACGTACGGCCGCGGCATCCCCCAGGGCACCACGTTCAGCGGCAAATGAAACAAATCAGCGTCGAATTGTCGCAGAAACAGGGAAAAAGAAATTTGATGGATCAGCCCCGTGTCCGGCCGCGCAAAACGGACCGTGCGGAAATTGGCGGGCAGGTCCGCGAACTCCTCCACGCCCTCCGGCAGCGCCACCAGAACGTAACGGTTCTCCGCGTCCACCGCCGCCAGCGCCCGCACCAGGTTGCGGATGTAGCTGCCGATGCCGAAGTCGCGCACCCGACGCGCGTCCAGCACCACGGTGAACGCCATCGCCTCGTCTCGCGCCCTCCCCGGCTCAACGGGCCGCCGCAGCCGCCAGCTTCCAGGCGTACAGCGGGAAGCGTTCCACCAGCTCCGCTACCCTGCGCCGCACCGCCGCCCGAACCTCTTCGCTCTCCGGCCTCTCCAGCACCTGGGCGATCAACCCTGCCACTTCCCGCATCTCCGGCTCGCGGAATCCCCGCGTCGTCACCGCCGGCGACCCCAGCCGGATTCCGCTCGGATTGAGCGGCGGGTTCACGTCGAAGGGGATCGTGTTCTTGTTCACCGTGATGTGCGCCGCATCCAGCGCCTGCTCGGCGTCCCGTCCCCGCAAACCACGCGAGAACACGTCCACCAACAAAAGGTGCGTGTCCGTGCCGCCCGACACCACGCGGAAGCCCGCTTCCTTCAGCCCTTCCGCGAGCGCGCGGGCGTTGGCCACCACTTGCCTCTGGTAGGCGGCGAACTCCGGCGTCATCGCCTCCTTCAGGCACACGGCCTTGGCCGCGATCACGTGCACCAGAGGACCGCCCTGCACTCCCGGGAAGACGCTCTTGTCTATGGCCGCCGCGTACTGCTGCCGGCACAGGATCATCCCCGAACGCGGCCCGCGCAGCGTCTTGTGCGTCGTCGTGGTCACGATGTCGGCCCACTGGCACGGATTCGGATGCAGGCCCGCCGCCACCAATCCCGCAAAATGGGCCATGTCCACCAGCAGGATCGCTCCCACCGAGTCCGCGATTTGCCGGAAACGCGCAAAGTCGAGCACCCGCGGGTAGGCGCTGCCGCCGGCGATGATCATCTTCGGCTTGTGCTGCTCGGCCAGCCGCGCCAGCTCGTCGTAGTCAATCTGCTCGTCGTCGCGCCGCACCCCGTAAGGAATCACCCGGTAGGTCTTGCCCGAAAAATTCAGGTGATGGCCGTGCGTCAGGTGCCCGCCGTGGGAAAGATTCATCCCCAGGATGGTGTCGCCGGGCGACAGCACTGCCGCATAGGCCGCCATGTTGGCCTGCGATCCTGAATGCGGCTGCACGTTGGCGTGTTCGGCGCCGAACAGTTGCTTGGCCCGTTCCCGCGCCAGGTTCTCCACCACGTCCACGTATTCGCAGCCCCCGTAGTAACGCCGTCCCGGATAGCCCTCGGCGTACTTGTTCGTGAAGACGCTGCCCGTGGCTTCCAGAACCGCTTCCGAGGTGAAGTTCTCGCTGGCGATCAGCTCCAGCCGCGAATGCTGCCGCAGCAGCTCCCCGCGGATCGCCTCGTAAACCTCAGGATCCACTTCGGCCAGCGGTCGCGCCAGCCGTTCTTGCTCGGTCATGAACAGGCTGCCTCCTCCAATGCCGTAATCTTGCCTACCCGGCGCGCATGCCGCCCGCCGTCAAAAGGCGTGTTCAGGAAGACTTCCAGCAGCGCCTCCGCCGCCTCGGCATCGGTGAAACGCGCTCCGAACGTCACCACGTTGGCGTCGTTGTGCGCGCGGCTCAGCCGCACCTGCTCGGGCCACACCGCCGGCGCCGCCCGCACCCCGCGCACCTTGTTGGCTGCGATCGCCATCCCCACGCCCGTCCAGCACACCAGCACGCCGCGATCCGCCCGACCTTCCGCCACGTCCCGCGCCACCGCCGCCGCAAAATCGGGATAATCGCAGGATTCCTCGGAGTGCGTGCCGTGATCCACCACTTCGTGACCGCGACTGCTCAGCCACTCGCGCAGCCGCTCCTTGAGCTGAAAGCCCGCGTGATCCGCGCCAATGGAAATCTTCATGAGGGCGAACTTCATTCTAACATGTTAAGATTGTTGTTTATCGCCGCTTCGCCCTGCGCGGCGAAGCAATTCCGCATCCTAACGCCCCCGAGGCGCTCGTTACGGAATATCCGATGCAATGGAGCCAGCTTTTCATTCCTACTCTCCGGGAAGATCCCGCCGACGCTGAAGTCGTCTCCCACAAACTCCTGGTCCGCGCCGGCTACATCCGGCAGCTCGTCGCCGGCGTCTACAGCTATCTGTTCCTCGCGCAGCGTTCCCTCAACAAGATCATTCGCATCGTGCGCGAGGAAATGGACGCCATCGGCGCCCAGGAAATGCTCCTGCCCGCCCTCCACCCGGCCGAACTCTGGCAGGAGTCCGGACGCTGGGACGTCATGGGCGACGACATGTTCCGCCTCAAGGACCGCAACGATCGCCAGCTCTGTCTCGGCATGACCCACGAGGAGGTCATGACCGCCATCGCCCGCGGCGAACTCCGCAGTTACAAGCAACTGCCCCAGATCTGGTACCAGATCCAGACCAAGTTCCGCGACGAGCCGCGTCCCCGCTCCGGCCTCATCCGCGTGCGCCAGTTCATCATGAAGGATTCCTACAGTTTCGATCTGGATGCCGCCGGCCTCGATCGCGCCTACCAGAAACACTACGAGGCCTACTGCCGCATCTTCCACCGCTGCGGTCTGAAGTTCGTCGCCGTGGAAGCCCACTCGGGCGCCATGGGCGGCAGCCAGTCCCACGAATTCATGGTGCGCGCGGAGGCCGGCGAAGACTGGGTGGTTCTCTGCCCGCAGTGCGGCTACGCCGCGAATCTGGAAAAGGCGGTTTCCATCCCCTCCGAACCCCTCGCCGAGGATCCCCCCGGCGATCTCGATCCCGAACCCTTCGCCACGCCGGGCGTCCGCACCATCGCCGAAGTCGCCGAGTTCACCGGCCTGCCCGAGACCTCCCAGATCAAGTCGCTCGTCATGGTGGCCGAAGGCTCGCCTGTGCTCGTGCTGCTGCGCGGCGATCATCAATTGAGCGAAACCAAACTGAGCGAGGCGCTGGGCGGACGTGCCATCCGGCCCGCTCATCCCGATGAGATGCGCCAGTGGCTCGGCGCCGACGCCGGCTCGCTCGGCCCGGTCGGCGTGCGCAACATGCCCATCCTCGCCGATCTCGCCCTCCGGGGCCGCCGCAACATGATCTGCGGCGCCAACCGCGACGGCTATCACCTGCGCAACGTCACTCCCGAAGAAGACTTCACCGCCTCCTGGCACGACCTGCGCCAGGTCGCTCCCGGCGACCGTTGCCAGAAGTGCGGCGCCCCGCTCGACCTCGGGCGCGCCATCGAGGTCGGCCATATCTTCAAGCTCGGTTACAAGTACTCCGAATCTATGGGCCTGCGCGTCACCGGTCCCAAAGGCGAAGAAATTACCCCTATCATGGGCTCCTACGGCATCGGCATCGAGCGCATCCTTTGCTCCGCCATCGAGCTCTACGCGGACGAGGACGGCATGGCCCTGCCCGTCTCCATCGCCCCCTTCGAGGTGGTCGTGACCCCCGTCAACAATTCCGACGCCGAACAGATGAGCGCCGCGCGACGCCTCTACGAAGCCTGCAAAGCCGGCGGCCTCGACGCCCTGCTCGATGACCGCGACGAACGGCCCGGCGTCAAATTCAAGGACGCCGACCTCATCGGCATCCCCTACCGCATCACCGTCGGCAAGAAACTCGCCGCCGGCAAGGTTGAAATCTTCCACCGTCGCAGCCGCCAGAGCACCGAAGTCGAAGTGGAGCGCGCGGTGGAAACCCTCCGCCAGCGCATCGCCGAGGACTACCGCGCCTTGCAGCCCCCGAACTGAAGCCCATGCAGGAATCCACCCCGGATTGGTCCGCCATCCGCGCGGAGTTTCCCGCGCTGGCGCACTGGACCTATCTGAACTCCGCGACGTTCGGTCAGGTCCCGCGACGCGCCGTTGAGGCCATCAACCGCCACTTCGCCCGGCGCGACGAACTGGCCTGCTCGGATTTTCTCACTTGGTTCGATGACGCCGACCGCATCCGCGCCGCCGTCGCACGCCTGATCAACGCCCAGCCCGCCGACATCGCCTTCATCCCCAACGCAGCCACTGCGCTGGGCCTGCTGCTGGGCGGCATCCCCTGGCGCCCCGGCGATCGCATTGTCACTCTCGAGAACGAATTCCCCAACTCGATTTACTACCCCGCCCTGCTGGCTGCCCGTGGCGTGGAGTTCGTCGAGGTCCCGTGGTCACAGTTCGAACGCGCGCTCACGCCGAACACCCGCCTCGTCGTGCTCAGCGAGGTCAACTACATCACCGGCTTCCGCGTGCCTTTGCACGAAATCGCGCCCGAACTTCGCCGCCGCGGCATCCTGCTCTTCGTGGACGGAACCCAGAGCGCGGGCGCGCTGGCCTTCGATGCAGCCCGGGTGCAGCCTCACATCTACGCGGTCCACGGTTACAAATGGCTGCTTTCTCCCAACGGCGCCGGCTTCATGTATGTGCACCCCGAGGTGCGCGAGTGGCTCCCGCCCAGCGTCATCGGCTGGCGAAGCCACCGCGACTGGCGCTCGGTGGATAACCTTCACCACGGCGCGCCTGTCTTCCCTCAGGAGGCGGAGAAATACGAGGGCGGCATGATCACTTTCGCCGTCCTCTACGCGATGGAAGCCTCCATCGAGCTGATGCTGGAAATCGGCGTCGGCGCCATCGAACGCCGCGTGCTCGAGCTGGCCGAGCTGGTGCGCTCCGTGGTGCGGAAGGCGGGCGGCAAGCTGCTCTCCGACGAGGCCCCTCACTACGATTCGCCCGTGGTCGCGGCCCGCTTCCCCGATCGCCGCGCTTCCGAACTCGCCCGCGCCCTAGCGGCACGACGCGTGCTCGTCTCCGCCCGCCACGACTTTCTCCGCATCTCGCCGCACTTCTACAACAACGAAGGAGACATCGAGCGCTTCGGTTACGAGCTGGCGCGCCTGCTTTGAGCTCGCTCAGTACAGGAACAGCGTGCGGTAGAGAGTATCCCGCTGGCGAGGGACGAAGCCTGCCTCGCGAATGATCCTTCGCAGGTCTTCTTCCGTGGCCCGGTTGTGCGCGCCCGCCGCCGCCACCACGTTCTCTTCCAGCATCACGCTGCCCACGTCGTTGGCGCCGAAGCGCAGCGCGATCTGGCACACCTTCAGCCCCTGCGTGACCCAGGAAGCCTGAACGTTGGGCACGTTTTCCAGATACAGGCGGGAAATCGCCACCGTCTTCAGGTAATCTACCGCGCTGGTCTCGCGCGGGATTTTCCGGCCCAGCGCCGTGTTCTCCGGCTGGAACGTCCAGGGAATGAAGGCCGTGAAGCCCCCGGTTTCTTCCTGAAGCTCGCGGATGACGCGCAGGTGGTTGATGCGGTGCTGATACGTCTCGCCACAGCCGAACATCATGGTGGCTGTGGTGCGCAGGCCCAGCCGGTGCGCGGTGCGGTGCACGCTGAGCCATTCCTGCGTCGAGCACTTCAGGCGGCTGATGCGATGGCGCACCTCGTCGTCCAGGATTTCTGCGCCGCCGCCCGGAATCGAATCCAGCCCCGCATCGCGCAGCCGCGCAATCGTCTCCTCGAGTGTCAGACCGCTCACTTCCGCGATATTCAGAATCTCGGGCGCCGAAAAGCAATGCAGGTGGACGCGGAAGCGCTGCTTGATCGAGCGCAGCAGGTCCTCGTAGTACTCGATGCCCAGCTCGGGATGCAGGCCGCCCTGCATCAGGATGCCGGTCCCGCCCAGCTCCAAAGTTTCCCGAATTTTGTCAAAAATGACCTCTTTGGGTAACACGTAGGCTTCGGGGTGCCCGAGCGGGCGGTAAAACGCGCAAAACGTGCAGTACTCGGTGCAGACGTTCGTGTAATTGATGTTGCGGTCAATGATGTAAGTGACCACCCCTTCGGGATGCAAGCGCCGCCGCAGCAGATCCGCGGCCATGCCGATCCCGATCAGGTCACTGGATTCAAACAGCTCGAGAGCTTCCCGATCCGACAGCATCCCGATCCTCCTCACGCAACCGCCGGGCCCGCGCCAGGAACTCCGCCAGTCCCCGGTATTCCTCCTCCCCCAGCTCGTGAACCACACGCTCGCTCAGATACTCGCGCGCCAGTGCTTCCGGAATCCCGCGCGGCCCCGCTTCCTGCTGCACGATCTCATCCAGGTGCGCGCGTCCGTAGCGGCACGAATCCAGAAAGGCCTCCTCCAACCCCGCCCGGTAACGTTCCCGCCGCGCCGCCCAGACCGCGAACACCATCGGCAGGCCCGTCAGCGCCAGCCATTCCTCGCCCAGATCGAGTGCCTGCCACGGCAGCGCCGCCGGCTCCACCCGCAACGCAGGATCCCCGATGATCACCGCCGCGTCCGCGCCCTCGAGCATCGCCTCCAGCTCGGGCGGGCGAGGCTCGATCCGCGGGCGCACGCCGTAGCGCTCGGCCAGAATGATGCGCGCCAGCATGATCGAAGTCCGCGAGCTGGTGTCGGCGGCCAGCGTCTGAATCCGCTCCGGCGGAACCTTCGAAATCAGTAGGATGCTCCGGATCGCGCCGCGGCACGCAATCCCGGCGCCGCGCAGAATCTCCAGCGGCAATCTCTCCAGCTCGATGGAAGGCACGATTCCGATGTCCACGGCCCCCGCGGCCAGCCGATCCGCACACCGGGAGGGAACGGCAAACTCCAGCTCGAACTCGCCCCTCTGCGCCCCGTGCAACATCCCCCAGACCAGAGGCACTGTATTCAGGTAGCTGACTGCGCACACGCGCAGCCGCCCGGACGTTGGAGCTGCTCCGCTCAACTGAACAGTCTATCATCGAGAGCGGACTGGCATTTCGGTTGCTACACTGATTCATATCAGCAAGCACTCCATGACCATGCGCACGACGAAGTTCTTCTGCCGCCAGACGTTGCTCCTGGCTCTGGCGCTTTCGATCCCGGCCGGAGCCCAGACTGGCACCATCTTCTATCCGCTGCCCGCCAGGGTCGTCGGTCACGCAAGCCTCACGCCGACATCCGCATCGCCCAACCTGGTGGAAGGTCGCGAGCTGTACTTGCCCCAAGGCGCGGCTCTCGATTTCTCCACTTCCCCTCCGGCGCTCTACGTGGCCGATATGGGCAACAACCGCGTGCTTGGCTGGCGTAACGCAGCCAGTTTCGGCAACGGTGCCTACGCCGACATCGTCATCGGCCAGCCCGATCGCGTCACCACCAGCGCCGGCGTATCGCGGACCAGCCTGAACTCGCCCGTCGCCGTGGCGGTGGACGCGCAGGGCAACCTCTATGTGGCCGACGCGGGAAACAACCGCATCCTGCGCTTCCCCAAACCGTTCCAGCAGTGGGACCAGGGCCGCGTCCCCATCGAGGCCGATCTGGTCCTGGGTCAGGCCGATTTCTCTTCCAGTCGTGCCAATCGCGGCGGCTCTCCTTCCGCCGGCACGATTGCCCTGAGTACGGCCGCCGGACCATTTCGTGCCGGTCTTGTTTTTGACAGCAGCGGCAATCTCTGGTTCTCGGACGCAGCCAACAGCCGCGTGCTTCGTTACCCCGCCGAGGCCCTCCGCGCAGGCACGCTGGGCGCCCCCGCCGACCTCGTCCTCGGCCAGAGCGAGTTCACCACCAACACGGCGCTGGCCGACACCTCCGCCAACCGCCTTGTCAAGGACAAAATGCGCTACCCGTCCGGACTCACTTTCGATACCGGCGGAAGGCTCTACGTGGCGGACGCGCTCAGCCGCGTCCTCGTCTTCGTTCCCCCCTTCTCATCCGGCATGGCCGCCGCGCGCCTGATGGGCATCGTGGTCGTCCCCACCGGCCAGCAACCTCCCCCGGCAGTCAACGATACCGGATTGAACCGTCCCGAAGGCGTCTTCATGATCGGCCCGAACCCCGGGGTCGTAGATACGCTCAACCATCGCATTCTCCTCTTCCCGCGGTTCGAAGACTGGCCCCCCGAATCCGCCACGCGGATCTCGCCCGCCGCCCAAACCGTCATCGGCCAGCCTGACATGAACACGGCCCGCGCCGCCGCTGGCGCCACCAACTTCAACAACCCCGTCCACGCCGTCTTTTCGGGGTCCGAACTGTTCGTCGTGGACTCCGGCAATCACCGCGTCGTGGTCTGGCCGCAGCCCTTCACCGCCGCTAACCGCGTGCTCGGTCAGCTTGCACTCGACTACAACGCCGCCAACCTCATCGAAGGCCGCGAGCTGTACCTGACGCCCGCAGCGATCGGCCCCTACGCCGGCAGCGTCGCGCTCGACACTACCTCCAGGCCGCCCCGGCTCTACATCGCCGACACCTTCAACAACCGTATCCTCGGCTTCCGGGATGCCTTCCGCGTCAAGCCGGGCGACTTCGCCGACATCGTCATCGGCCAGCCGGATCGCTTCCGCTCTACGATCAACTACCCGAGCGGCGATCCGCGCGTGACCACGCGTTCGAGCCTGTACCTGCCCACGGCCATCGCCGTGGACGCAGCAGGCAATCTCTGGGTCGCCGACAGCGGCAACAACCGCGTCCTTCGCTTCCCCAAGCCCAACTTCGATCAGCCGCAGGCCCTGCCTGAGGCCAACCTCGTGCTCGGCCAGCCTGATTTCTTCACCACCCCGCGCCTCACCGACCCCACTCGTCGCACCATGGCCCTGCCCAGCGGCCTGGCGTTTACGCCCGAAGGCCACCTGCTCGTCTCCGACGCTGCCCACAATCGCGTCCTTGTCTTCCGCAGACCCGAAGGCGGCGACTTCACCAATGGGATGGACGCCAGCGCCGTCATCGGCCAGCCGAACTTCACATCCGCCTCCTCGGGAACAGCCGAAAACCGCTTCAACAACCCGCGGGGCATTGCCGTGGACACCTCGGGACGCCTCTATGTGGCCGACGTGGCCAACAACCGCATCTCGATTTTCACCAACGTAGCCGCCATCGGCCCAACCGACGATCCGCGTCCGGCCACCGTCTTGACCAACTCCACCGGAACCACGCGCCTGCGCTCGCCCTACGCGGTCACGGTCAGCCCGATCACGGGCGAAATCTGGGCGGCCGAATTGGGCGCCTCGCGCCTGTTGCGCTACCGCGAGTACTCCTTCCTGCCTGCCGACAACTATGCCGCCAACCTGGCTTTCAGCGTCGGCGGGCCCCTCGCTCTTGCGCTGGATGCCTACGGCAATCCCGTAGTCGCTGAGGCGCTCAATCGCGTCGCCATGTATTACCCGGGCGTCATCGGCGTGAACGCAGCCAATTACCTGGATCGTCCGGTAGCGCCGGGCACCTACGTGGCGCTTTTCCCCGCCGGCGGCCAGTACGCATTCACGGAGACGCGCGTGTTCGATCAGGAACCCAACCCCGTTCCCATGCCCAGGCGCCTGGCCGATATCGAAGTCCTGATCAACGACGAGCCCGTGCCGCTTCACTTCGTCTCCCCGAGCCAGATCAACTTCCTGATGCCCATGAACGCCCCCAGCTCAGGCTTGGTCAGCGTGCTCGTCCAGCGGCCTTCTACGGGCCAGATCCTCGGCTACGGACAAATCCAGATGGCCGCTGCCTCTCCCGGCTTGTTCACCAACGACAGCTCGGGCTCCGGTCAACTGGCCGCGCTCAATCAGGACAACACCCGCAACGGTCCTGCCAACCCCGCCCCACGCGGTTCCGTAATCCAGCTTTTCGCCACCGGCGCCGGCTTCATCCCCGGCGCGCCGCCCGATGGCGACACGCCGGGCGGTCAGCTCATTCATACGCCCGAAAAGCCGCGCGTGTTCATCGGCACCGACTTCGTGCCCGACTCCGACGTGCAGTACTCCGGCCTGGCGCCCGGCCTCATCGGCGTCTGGCAGATCAACGTCCGCATCCCCGAGCGCGTCGCGCCCGGCAATGCCGTCCTGCTCTACGTCCAGTACAAGGACGTGCCCAGCATGACGCCGCAGCGCCGCGCCACTATCGCCGTCAAATAGCATGACCGGGACGGGCGGCTTTCCGGGGGAGCCCTGGGATGAGGTCCTCTACCCTGCTTTGACGGAGCCAGCCACTCGCCGGACCCGGCGCGCCGCCTCCTCGTGTGTTAGAATCTCCGAGGATATCGAGGAGGCCCCCCGATGCCTGACACCCATAACGATACGCGACGCGCTTTCGTGAAGACTGCGACCGCTGCCGCCGCCACCACAGTGCTGGCTCGCCCCGTACAGGAAAAACTGGCGCTCTTTGGAGGACCCAAAGCCGTAACTTTCCCCGAGCGCCAGCATACTGAACTTACTAAGTGGCCCCGCTACGGCCAGGCCGAAAAAGAAGCTCTCATCCGGCTCATCGAAAGCGGCCTCTTTTACGAAGAAGCCCCGCTGCTCGAAAAAGAATGGAAGGAATACACCAAAATTCCGTACTGCAAGACCCACATGAACGGCACGAGCGCCCTTACCTCGATGTACTTTGCGCTCGACCTTCCGCCGGGCAGCGAGATCCTCGTGCCCTCCTACACCTTCTTCGCCACCTGCCTCTGCATGCGTTTCTTCGGCTGCGTCCCCATCTTCGTGGACATCAATCCGCGCACGGCCACTTTCGATCTGGACGACGCCAAACGCAAACTGACTCCGCGCACCAGGGCCATCGTGGTCATGCACTCCTGGGGCCTCCCCTGCGAAATGGACAAGATCTCCGATTTCGCGCGCGAAAAAGGACTGATCCTGTGCGAGGACGCCGCTCACGCCCACGGCGCCGAGATGCAGGGCAAAAAGATCGGGACCTGGGGCGCGATGGCTATTTTCAGCTTCCAGACCAGCAAGGTCCTGCCCTCGGTGGAAGGCGGCATGGGTATGTACCAGACGCGCGAATACTATGAGCGCGCGGCCGCTTTCGGCCACTACGAAGATCCGCCCAAGTTCCCCAAGGACAGCCCTTACCGCAAGTACGTCGAAACCGGCTTCGGCCAGAAGTACCGCATGCACCCGTTCGCGGCTGCCATCGCGCGCCAGCAACTGCGCAGCCTCGACGAGCGGAACGCGCTGGTCGAGGCCAACGTCCGCCGGCTCAATGACCGCCTGCTCCAGTTACCTGGAATTTCCGAGCCTTACTGCCGGCCCGATCAGAAGCGCGTCTATTACTACGCCAACATGCTTTTCCTGGACGAGGCCAAGGCCGGCTTTTCGCGCGACGCTCTGGTCAAAGCGCTCAAGGCCGAAGGCGTGCGCGCCACCGTCTGGATTTACCCCGAGCAGCACAAGTGCGCCATTTATTCGGAAGCGAAGTGGTGGCACCATCCGCCCGTGATCCCCGACCGCATGCCGGGCAACGAGCAGGTCAACAAGACGCACTTCTTTGTGCCGCTGTTCTACGGGGAAGCGCCCGAGCTGATCGAGCAGTACGTGAAGGCTTTCGAGAAGATCTGGGCCCACCGCTCGGAACTGGCCCGGATTTGACCCGCGCCTGCTGACTTACTCCGCCTTCCGCACGCAGCGGAAGCCGATCGTCGCATCCCGCCATCGGGCGGGA
>JAPWUP010000170.1 GCA_028275505.1 Bryobacteraceae bacterium | reverse complement strand
TGGGATTGCCCCTGCTCGGGGCCGCCGCGCTGGTTGCAGCGCCCTTCGCCGGCCTCATCTTTCTGGGCGGACGCTGGCTTGCGCTGGCGGGTCTTGCGCTATGGGCGGTCGGCATGGGCGCCCAGGAATCGGTATTGCGGGCTGCCATTGGCGCGCTGGCGCCGCCGCAACGTCGCGGCTCGGCCTATGGGATTTTTCACGCTGCCTACGGGCTGTGCTGGTTCGCCGGCAGCGCCATCATGGGTCTGCTCTACGGCGTCTCGCGAGCCGCGCTGGCCGGCTTCTCTGCCTCGCTGATCATCGCCGCGGCAGGCTTGTTCCTGCTCGCAGGACGTCGCGCTCAGCGCGCCGGCATCCAGCCGTAGGCCGCCATCATGATGCGGAACAAATCCGTGTTCGACAGGAAGCCTCGCACGCGATCGGCGCCGGGCCCCTGCGCGGTCACCAGCACTTCCTCACCCGTGTGGCCACCGTCCACGCGGATGTAAGGCCGGTTCTCGGGACCTGCCGAACGGTCACCCTGAAGCAGCGGCTCGCCTTTGCGGCCGCCCCGCAGCCGCAGATCGAAGGAGTGGTCCGCGGTGAAGATGATCAGCGTATCCTTGCCCGCGCGCGCCGCCGTGCGACGGATCACCTCGTCCATCTGGAGGGCGTGATCCAGTCCCCGCTTGAGATTGTCCGTGTGCATGTCCCATTCGACCATCAGGAAGTAGCCGCGGCGGTTGCGTTCCAGCAAGCGGATGGTTCCCTCCACGGCTTCCCACGGATCGAAATCTCCCGTGTCGTAAAGCCCCACCACGCGGCGCGCATCCGAGGGCAGCGGCCCGGGCCTGTCGAGCACCGTGTAGCCGCGCTCGCGCAGGGCGGCCAGCGCGTCCACGCCGAGCTCGTTCGTGCTGCTGAGGACCGCCTTGCGACCCGCCCCGATCAACACGTCCACGCCGTCGCCGAAACGGGGCTTGAGAAACTGAACGAAAATCTCGCCGGGCTTGCGCCGCTCGTTGGAGTGCGCGTAGCAGGCCGCCGGCGTGGCGTCCACCACCGGCATGTTCGTGATGATGCCCGTAGAAAGCCCACGCTCCTCGGCGTACTCGACGATGGTCTTCAGCGGCTCGCCATCGCTCTTGCCACGAACGGCGCGGGCCGATTGCGACAGCACGCCATTGTTGGTCTTCTCGCCGGTGACGATCGCGGTCATTCCTGCTGCCGAGTCAGTGACCCACTCGCTCGCCGTGGAAGTCTCCATGAGGGCGATGTGCGGCATGCTGTGGATGAACAACTTCAGCGGCGCCCCGTGGCCGTAAGCGCTGGCCGCGTTCAGTGTGGGAATGCCGCCGGCATCGCCCAAAAACAGAATCACGTTACGGGCCTTGCGTGGCGCGGCGCCCGCAAGCGACCCGAAAAGCAACAGCGCAATGACAGACCTTCTCTTCAAAAGCATCCTTGTCTCCTATACTCTGGCGGCCCCTCGAGCGGAGTGAGGCCAAAACCCACTGGATAGCACACGGGGGCCGTCCGCCTCATCACCGAGACGCGATGGCCTCGTGAGGACCCGTTTCCAGCGCCGCCAGATCGCGCTTCAGCTCGGCCAGTTCGCCGGCATCCGCCCCCGCTCGCGATTCCAGCCGCTCGAACTGCGCGCGGAAGATCTCAGCGCAGGAGTCGAAATGCGACTCCAGTTCCGCCAGTTTGCGGCGCGCCCAAGCCTCGAGTGCGCGTCCATACCCTGCCAGCGCCGAAGCCACCGGCGCCTCCAACTGACGCTGCAACCGCCCTTGCAAAATCCACCGGGCGGCTGCGCCACCCAGGAGCCTGATCCAGCGCCCCGGCATCTCGGGAGCGGGAATCCCGCCTGGATCGAGCCGCGGCAACTCACTCAGAGATCCCAGCAGCTCTGCCTCGGCGGGAACGTTGCACTGCATGGCGAGGGCGGCCTCGGCCTCGCGCAGCGTGCGCGCAGCGTCTCGGGCCAGGTCTTCGAGCAATCCCGTGAGCACGCGAGCCTGTTCGGCCGCCACCTGCTCCAGGGCAGCGACCACAATTTCCCGCGCCGGCCGGTCACCGCTATCCGCCAGGGCCACGGCCGCTCTGCGCAGGACTTCTCGGGCCAGGCCGCGCACGCCGTCGGTCACCCGAAAGCACGCCACCCGCACTTGCTCGAAGCGGCCGCTGGCCACCCGCAACGCGGTCTCCACCTCCGCGAGCGCCTCGGCGCCCGCTCCGGTGCGCGCCGCATGCTGCGCCCGTGCCTCCAGCGCGGCACGGACGCTCTCTTTGAGCTTCGCGATCTTCCGGGCCAGCGAACGCTGTCCCAGTTCCTGCGCACGTTCGCACAGCGGAACGATTTCGCGCTCGAACCAGGTTTCGAGCAAATGACTGTGCCCGGGCTTGACGCTCACTGCATGAACGGCCAGGTCCAGACCCAACTCATTGCGGACGTGCTCCGCGATGTAGGCCGTCATGCGCTCGCGATCGGCTTCGTTCAACAGGTCCGCCTTGCTCAAGAGCACATGCACGGGTATGGCGTTTTCGTAGAGGGCCTGGATGAGGGCCAGATCCTCGGCAGTCAGCGTAGATCCGGCGTCCACCAACACCACGGCCAGATCGCAGCGGGGCAGATACGCCCGCGTTTCCGCCGCCCCCGCGGTCGCCAGCGACCCCAGTCCCGGCGTATCCACGAACACCACTCCATTGCGCAGCCGCGGCGCGGGCAACTCGATCACGAGGCGCGTGACGTTCTTGCGGTTGCCGGGATTGTGCTCCTCGCTGACGAACTCGCGCAGCCGCTCGGGCGGGAACTCTTCCGGCCCCGAGCCGACAAACCAGACACGACCCCGCGGCGTCGGACCGTACAGGATGCGGGTAGGGACCGCCGTGATCGGCGTCACGCCGACCGGCAACACGTCCGTACCCAGCACGTAATTCAGCAGCGAGGATTTGCCCGCACTCACCCGGCCGAACACGGCAATTTCGAAACTCCGCGTCTCCAGACCGTCGAGGATGGCGGCCAGCGCAGGACGGAATTCCACAAGGCCCCAGCGATGGATGATCCCCTCCAGCGTCCGCACCATCGCCACATCGAGGCCGGAACGCTCCAGCCGTTCCAGCCGCGCCGCCAGGTCCTGTGCGGAACCCTGCGCCAGGTAGGCATCCAGCCGCGCCACAAGGCTCTGGAGCTCGTCCACCATGCCCTCGAGTTCCGCCGCGCGATCCGCGGGCATGGGTCCGTAGCCTTTCATCCGCTTGGGCCGGCACTCTTCCAGCGCAATGTCCGCGAACCCTAGAGTGACGCGGATCGAGTGCAACGCACCCAGTTGCGGCTCGGGAGGTTCGATGCCCAGGCTGTGCAAAGCGCGCAACATTTGGGCGCGGAGCCGAGCAATGTAGTCGGACACGACGCGAGCCTGGGCGGGCGTCAGATCGAGCCGGTACTTGGGGAAGGCCGATTTCGACTGCGCCGCCGTCAACACCGACTCGATTTCGCAAAGCAGCTTATCCACGTACTGCAAGCTGGCGAGCAGGTGCCGCTGCTGCGCTTCATTCAGGGCCTGGGGGCGGTCAGAGTCCATCCGGGACCACAACCTCGCACTCAGAAATGCAGCCTCGCGCGCCGGCTCGTCAGCAATCGTGCGCGCAGGGCCTCCTTTGGGGTAGGAGTTATCTTCCCCGGGTGGGGCGGTTAACGGCGAACTCCAACGCCTGCAATCATTGTCGCCGCGCCGGACGGCGTCGGGCAACTCCCCCGACCGTGGGCGGCTTCAGAACCGGTAGAGCGGCAGCGCGGTCGGCGTCGAGCCGCCTTCGCGAGCGCCCACGGCAGCGGGTTCCGGCTCGCCCACCGGACGGCAGAACAGCCCGGTGTCGCCCAGGAAGACCTCCAGCTCGGCCGGGTGCGGCAAAGCGCCCTGAATGATCAGCTCTGACAGCGGATCCTCGATGTACTTCTGCAGAGCCCGGCGCAACGGCCGCGCGCCGAAGCTGCGATCCGCGCAGGTCTTCTCCAGGATGTACTTGGCCGCATCGGGCGCCAGGCGGACCCGGATCTGGCGCGAAGCCAGGTTTTGATTGATCTGCCCGACCAGCAGGTCAATGATCTTGAGCAGGTCCTCGTCGGTCAGCGGCTGGAAGAGGATGATCTCGTCCAGACGGTTGAGGAACTCAGGGTTGAAGGCCCGCTTGACCTCGGCCATCACCATGTCCTCGACCTTCTGCGGGATCCCACTGGTGGAGGGCGCCGAGAAGCCCATCCCGGTCTTCTTCTCCAGGAAGCGGGCGCCCAGGTTGGAGGTCATGATGATGATGGTGTTCTTGAAGTCCACCGTGTTGCCGAGGCCGTCGGTCAACTGGCCGTCTTCGAAGACCTGGAGCAGGATGTTGTAGATGTCCGGGTGCGCCTTCTCGATCTCGTCGAACAGGATCACCGAGTAAGGCTGACGGCGCACGCGCTCGGTCAACTGCCCGCCCTCCTCATAGCCGACGTAGCCCGGAGGCGAGCCGATGAGCTTGGAGACCGAGTGCTTCTCCATGAACTCGGACATGTCGAAGCGGACCAGCGCCTTTTCGCTTCCGAACAGGAACTCGGCCAGAGCGCGCGCCACCTCGGTCTTGCCCACGCCCGTGGGGCCCAGGAAGAGGAACACGCCCGCCGGACGCTTGGGCGACTTCAGGCCTGCGCGCGAGCGGCGGATGGCCCGCGCCACCGCCGAGATGGCCTTGTCCTGGCTGACCACGCGCTTGTGCAGTTCCTGCTCGATGCGCATCAGCTTGGTGACTTCCTCTTCCTTGATGGCAGTCATGGGCACGCCCGTCCAGCGCGCCACCACTTCCTCGATGTCGTCCTTGGTGACCACGGCGGTGGCGGAGTCGTCCAGGTTGTACTTCTCGCGCAACTGGCGCAGAATCTCGCGCTCGCGCCGTTCCTCGTCCGAATAGAAGCGCGCCTTCTCGAACTCGTGGTTGGCGATGGCGTTCTCCATGCGCTGGACGATGAACTTGATCCGCTTCTGGACCTCGGCCACCTCGGGCGGCACCGTGGTCTGGCGCAGCTTGACACGGGCGCCCGCCTCATCAATCAGGTCAATGGCCTTGTCCGGCAGGTAGCGGTCGGGGATGAAGCGGCTGCTGGTGTAGACGGCGGCTTCGATCGCCTCATCCGTGTAGACGACCGCGTGGAATTTCTCGTAGCGTTCCTTGATGCCGAACAGGATCTTGATTGCCTCTTCCTCGGTGGGCGGCGGCACCTTCACCGCCTGGAAGCGGCGCTCGAGCGAGCGGTCCTTTTCGATGGACTTGCGATATTCGGCGGGCGTGGTGGCCCCGATGCACTGGATCTCGCCGCGTGACAGCGCAGGTTTGAGGATATTGGCCGCGTCGAGCGAACCTTCGGCGGAGCCGGCGCCCACCAGCGTGTGGAGCTCGTCAATGAAGATGATGGCGTTCTGGCTCTCCATGAGCTCCTTCATGATGGTCTTCAGGCGCTCCTCGAACTGGCCGCGGTACTTGGTGCCGGCGACGATGAGCGAAAGGTCCAGCGCCAGGATGCGCTTGTCAGCCAGAAACGAGGGCACGTCGCCATCCACGATCCGCTGCGCCAGCCCTTCCACAATGGCGGTCTTGCCCACGCCAGGCTCGCCGATGAGCACCGGATTGTTCTTGGTGCGACGGCACAGGATCTGGATGACGCGCTCCAGCTCATTCTCGCGTCCGATGAGAGGGTCGAGCAGTCCGTCGGCGGCGGCCTGCGTCAGATCGCGGCTGAACTCGGCCAGCAGCGAGCTCTCCTTGGGACGGGTCGAGGTCCGCTCGGAAGAGGCCCGCGCGATCTCTTCCCGCACCGCGGAAAGCCGCAAGCCGCGCTCGTGCAGCAGCTCGGCGGCAAAGCAACGCTCCTCGCGGAGCAGTCCGAGTAACAAGTGCTCGGTGCCGATGTGACGGTGGTTCAGGCGCTCGGCCTCCTCGGCGGCGTAAGCCAGCACGCGCTTGCACTCGTGGCTCAGCGGCAGATCCACGGAAGTGGAGACCTTCTCGCGGATCGTGGTGTGAGCCTCGATCTGCTTGCGGATGGAATCCACCGCCGAGGCCGAACGCAGGAAACGGGCGGCCAGCGCCCTGTCCTCGCGCAACAGGCCGAGCAGCAAGTGCTCGGTCTCGATGTAGGGGCTGCCGTACTGGCTCGCCTCGTAGCGGGCGAAGAAGATCACCCGCCGGGCTTTTTCGGTGTATCGTTCAAACATAACTGGCTCCGCCCTCTCAATTTCTTGGATGCGATCCGGAGCCCGACGATTCGTCCAGCCCGGATAGCATCCCCCCTTCCAGTTTCAACACGCGATCGCAACGTCGCGCGAAAGAAAGATTGTGGGTTACGTAAACCGAAGTCAGCCCGTGTGCGTGGTGCATCTCGGCCAGCAGGGCGATGATCATCTCGCCCGTCCTGGCATCCAGGTTGCCCGTAGGCTCATCGGCCAGCAGCACGCGGGGTCCCCCGACCAGAGCCCGGGCCAGAGCCACCCGCTGCTGTTCTCCGCCGGAAAGTTCGCCCGCGCGATGATGCAGCCGCTGCCCCAGCCCGACCTCCTGCAGTCGCGCCCGGGCCACCTCAGCAGCCGTCTCCGCAGCCACTCCGCGGATCAGCAGCGGCATCATCACGTTCTCCAGCGCAGTAAACTCCGGCAACAGATAGTGGCTCTGCCAGACAAAGCCGATTTCGCGATTCCGGAATTCCGCCAGCTCCGCATCCCCCAGTTTCGTCAATTCCTTTTCTCCGAAGTATATCGTCCCTTTTGTTGGCCTGTCCAGACCGCCCAGCAAATGCAGCAGCGTGGACTTGCCCGCTCCCGATTCGCCCACGATCGCCAGCCTCTCCCCTTGCGCCACTTCCAGTTCCAGATCGGAGAACACCACCAGCTCGGCGTCCCCGGACCGGTACCTCTTTTCCAGCCCGGTTGCCCGAATCGCCGTCTGGCGGGCAGCCGCCATCGGAGCACACCTCTACTATCTACGCTATCACGGATGGTCGCTCATGGATCCTGGAGGGATGCCGTCCGCCTCAAGCAAGCTTCCAGCCCACCATGAGGCCTGCGGGACCGGGAACGAACAGTCGGGTGATGCGCTGGAATCCGGCCTCTTCGAGCCAGGCGCGGTACTCCGGTTCGCTGTAAGACGATCCGCCCCGCGTGTTCACCAGCATGTTCAGGGCGAACAAGGCCGCATGCCGCGGCGCAGTCTTGTCGGGTTCGAGGATGAAGTCCTGGATCACGACGCGCCCGCCCGGGCGCAACGCCGCGTAGCTCTTGCGCAGCATCTTTTTGTTCTCCTCCGGATCCAGCATGTGGCAGATGGCGGAGATGAAAACCAGGTCATAGCCCGCGCCGTAGGACTCCTGGCGCAGATCCCCCACCCGCGTCTTGACCCGGTCGGCCACGCCGGCGTGCTCGATATGACGGCGTGCGATGCGCAGCACGGGGGCCAAGTCCAACAAGTCCACCTCCACCTCGGGCGAAGCTTGCGCGAAGGCAATCGCATAAGCGCCAGACCCTCCACCCAGATCGAGCACTCGCCGCACGCCTTCCAGCCCGATCGCCTCCACGACCAGCGGCGCCCGCGCCCGCGCATTGTAATCCATCATGGCGATGAAAGCTTCGGTCTCCGCCCTGGTGCGTCGGCGCACGCCCACAGCCGTCCCCCGTCGCACGCACTCGGTCAAGAGGCTCCAGCGCTTCCACAGGTGTGCGACGTGCATCAGCGCCGTACGCGCGGCGCCTGGAGCGCCCTCGCGAAGCTGGTTGGAGGCCGTCGTGTTGTAGAACACCCCCTCGCGCTTGCTGAGCATGCCGACGGCCACCAGCGCGTTGAGCAGCATCTCGGTGGCGCGCGCGTCCGTGTTGCATCGTGACGCGACCTCCGCGGCGGTCGCGCCCTCGCCGATGGCCGTGAACACGTCCAGCTCGATGGCGGTCAGCAGGAGCCGGCTTTCGCGGAAGGCGTTGATGCGCTCCAGCAGCTCCTCTGGCAGGCGGTCCATAGCGCCAGTATAACGACGCCAGGGCGGGAGGGCGCGCTCCGCGCATCCTGACCGGCGGTATCATGTCCCCAGAAGTGGGGCGCGTTCTGGCGGCAGTGCTGCTTGCGGCCTGCGCGATGGCGCAGGAGGAGTGGGTTCGCGTCCGCTCGGGGCCGTTCGAAGTGCTCTCGCCGGGCAACGAACGCGTTGCGCAGGAGGCCCTGGGGCAACTCGAGCAATTCCGCTACGTCTTCGGGCGCGTGCTCTCGCACGAGGAGCTATCCCTGCCCTGGCCTCTGCGCGTCGTCGTGCTGCGCCGCACGCGCAACGTGGAAGCGCCGACTCCGCCACGCATGGGCCGCGACAGCTTCATCGCTTCCCTCATCGCCGAGACGCACCCCTCGCCCGAATGGCTGCGCGCCTGCGGCCGTCTGTTGCTGGATGCAAACACGCGGCGGCTGCCCGAGGAAATCGAAGAAGGCTTGCTCGATTACTACTCGATGATCCGCATTCAGGGCGTCCGAGTGACGCTCGGGCAGGCGCCGCCCCAGCCCAACGCAAACTGGGCGCTCATCCACATGCTCAGCCTCCACCCTGATTACTACGGCAAGCTGCGCCCGCTGTTGTACAACCTCGAACAGGGGCTCGAGCCGGAACCTGCCTGGAAGAACGCAGTGGGGAAGACGCCCGAGCAGATCCGCAAGGAGGCCTCAGCCTGGCTGGCCGCCGGACAGTT
>JAPWUP010000157.1 GCA_028275505.1 Bryobacteraceae bacterium | reverse complement strand
GGACGAAGAGCGCAAGGCCGCCATGGTGAGCAATCTGTTGGTGGTGCTTTGCAGCGATCGCGGCGTCGAACCGGTGGTCAACACCGGGAGCCTGTATGTATGAGGCGGTGCACCGAAAGGCATGGCCGAGAAAAAAGCCTTTCTGCTTCGCCTGGATCCCGAGATCTACGACGCGATCCACCGCTGGGCGGACGCCGAGCTGCGCAGCGTGAACGCCCAGATCGAGTTTCTGCTGCGCGAGGCGCTCAAGCGCGCAGGACGGCTGCCGCGGGGGGCGCGCCAGCATCAAAAAGAGGGGGATGACCGTGAACGACCGAAGCGGTGACGGGACGGCTTCGGGCTTTTGGGGAGGCTCTGGCGCCTTGCCGCCCGAGCTCAATCGGGCTGTGCCCCGCCCGGTTCGCCTGACTGTGACGGGCAAGATCGTAGCAGCCGCAGCTATCCTGTCCGTGCTGGAAGCCTTCGTGTTCGGGGCATGGCTGTACCGCATCGGGCAGCGCCAACAACAGGAAGCGTCTGAGTTCCGGCGAATGGCCGTGAAGACGACGGGGCGCATCACGAAGGTCCATCGTGGGGGCAAGGGCCGCCTTCGCTACCACTACCAATTCGAGGCCGAAGGCAAAAGCTACGCGGGCAGCTTCTCTACCTCACGCCGCGCGTACGCCATCGGCGAGCCCATCGAGGTCAACTATCTCCCTGGGCGTCCCGAAAGCAACTGGGCAACGGGTCACCAAGTGACCGGCGTGCCTCCTTATCTCGGCCCGATCGTGGCCGCCATGTCGCTCGCTGTTGCGGCCATCTTAGGCCTCTCTCTGCGCAGCCAGCGACGGCTCCTCGAAGAGGGGCGGGCGGCCATAGCCACTGTGCTGAGGGTGGAGCCCGCCCACCTCAAGGGGGTCCGCTATCGGGTCCATTACGAATTTCCGCTGTTGAGCGGCGCTCGCCAGACGGGCCGTTTCGACCTGCCGCGCGATCCGGCGCCGGCGCCCGGCACCCCCATCGTGGTGATCTACGATCCCGACAACCCGCGGCGGCAGCGGCGCTATCCGTTTCCGCTGGTCCGCGTATCCCAGGATTGATCACGGGGGCAACGCAGCCGCGATCTGCGACTCCGTCGCCGTTTCCCCTGGGCTGTGTCTCCGCGGATTGATCAACGCGCGGGCAAGCGCACGGCGCGGCCCGTCTTGATGGACTCCTTGGCAGCGTCGAGGATCTCCAACACTTGGACGTTCATGGGCAGGCTGACCATCCCTTCCAGCGGCTGGTTGTTGCGCAGGCAGTGGACCATGTACGCGATCGGTTCGGCGCGCTCGGGCGGCAGCGGTTGAACCTGGGCCTGCGTGGCGTCCTTGCCCTTGCGGACTTCCACGCGCTCGCGCGTCACGTACAGGCTCCCCTGTCGGCCGAAGACTTCCAGGTCCTGGAAGCTGCGCGGCAGGTCCCAACTGCCTTCCAGCAAAGCCACGCCCTCCGGATACGTGAGCACCAGGGTGGCGTTATCCTCGACCTTGGGGAAGCGCTCGGGCTGGAGCCGGTTGACTTGCGCGTAAACGGTCGCCGGCCGGCCCAGATACCACAGGGCCCACAAGGCGTTATAGCAACCGAAATCCACCAGCGCGCCGCCGCCGTTTTTGACCGGATCGGTCAGCCACTCAAAGAAGTACTTGTTACGCACCCCGGTGGAACCTGGCCCGCCGTGCCCCACGATTCCGTGGAGTCGCCAGACCTTGCCCAGCTCGCCCGATTTCGCCAACTGGTAGGCGGCGTACTGGGTCGGCCACCAGGCCATCTGGTAATTCGTCATGACCTGGATGCCATGCTTGCGCGCCAGTTGCTCGATGGCCAGGGCTTCCTTGTGGGAGGCCGCCAGCGGCTTCTCGAACATCACGTGGATCTTGCGCGGCGCGCACGCCTGCACGATCTCGAGGTGCCGGTTGTTCTCGACGAAGGCCCAGACGATGTCGGGCTTCGCCTGCTCGAGCATCTGGCGATAGTCCGAGAAGTAGCGGGCGTTGGGCGCAAGCTTCTTGGCTTCCGCCACCAGCTCGGCATTGGGTTCGGCGATGCCCACGAGCTCGGCGGGCTGGTTGGACGCCATCCGGCCCAGGTGCCCCCACACGTGGGAATGCACCAGGCCGATCACCGCGATCTTGTAGGATTGTGCGAGCGCCAGCGAGGCGCACAGCGAAAAACAGGCAAGCAGTCTGCGCATGATAGCCACCTTGTTTGGGATTCCGCCACGGTGCGCGGATGAGGCCGCGCGAGAGGGCAGATCATGATACATTATTAGCCAACACGAGACTGGGTGGGCGCCATGAAACTTCTCCCCTTCACCCTTCTGGCGGTTTTCGTCACTGTTCCGGCGAGCCTCGCACAGCCAGTCCTTCAACAGGCTCGGCAGTTGGAACGGGCCGGCGATGCGGTGCGCGCCCGGCAAATGCTCCAGCGCGCTGTCCGGGCTACACCCACCGACGTGGAGGTGCTGGCGGCCTATGCTGCCTTCCTGGACCGTTATCGGGATCCGGCCGCTCGCAGTGCGTACGAGAAACTGCTCGACGCGCTCCCTGCCGGCGACCGCGCCCGGCGCTCGCAGGTTGCGCGCCGGCTGACCGCGCTGGACCTGCTGGCGGGCGATCGGGCCGCGGCCCTTCGCCACTGGAGGCTGTGGCAGCAAATCGAGGGACGGACCGCCGCAGAGCCGCCGTTCGAAAAGGCGCAGGGGGCCGAGTCCGCCGTCGGCTGGATCGAAATTCCCGGGCCGCTGCCTTCCTTCCTGCGCATGGCCGCTGTCTCGCAGGATGTTACCGTCGAGGATCTGCTGCCGGCGCTGGCGCGTAACGTGGTCACCAACGGCTATCGCGCCTCGGCCTCGGGCGAGGCGCTCGAGCCCACCGAGTACATGAAATTGCTCCAGCGGTATCTTTCGCAGGCGCGCGAGCTGGAAAAGCTGGCTGGCGCCGAGAAGGTGATACGCATCGAAGCCTGCGAATCACCGCGCACCGGCGAGCTGTTGCGCGTGCTCGGCTACCGGATCCGCGGGGCCTGTGGCAGCGAGCTGGCGCTGGAAACCGTCAACGCCACGCGCGCTTTCCTGACCATTGACTCGGGTTTCCCGCTGGCCGAGCTCGAGCAGGCCCTGCGCACCAATCAGCCCTTTGTTTACGAGTATCAGCCGACGCGCGTTCCTGTGCTCTTCGGCCCGGAGGCCTGGCTCACGGGTCGCGAGCGCCAGGGTGCAACCTTCATTGATATCTTCCTGGGCGATCCCGCTCTGTGCCGCCTGTACCTGGGCTTCTCCAAGCTGGATCGCGAGACCGCGCAAGAGCTGCGGCGCGCTGTGCCGCTGGAACGCCTGCGTGCCTTTGGTCACGTGCTCGATTTCTTCGGCGCCATGTTCGAAATCCGCAACGGCAAGGCCGTTGTCCCTGGCGCTCCCCGAACGGACAAAGCGTGGGCGGAGCTGGTGGGCGTTTCGCCGGACCAGGGAGCGGCATTCTTTGAGCGGCTGTTGACGCGGGATGACGGCTGGCTGGCCAGCTACTTCGATGCGCTCGCCCGGGTCAACGGGCCTGTGAAGGATTACCTGACCGAGCCCGAACGCATGAAGCGCTTCTACGCGGCAGTCCGCGGCCGCATCACCAGCCCGGGGCCGGCGCGGCCCGTCTTCCGATCCAACACGGACATGGTGCTGCTGACCACGCGGCTCCGGCTGGAGCCCGACGGGCGTCCTCACATCCCCGGCGGCCTCGAAGTGTGGAAGAACATCTTCGCGACGCACCCGCACGCCCGCACGGACGCCCGCCTGACGCGAGCCGTGGCCGCCTGGCGCGAACCCGATGACCTGATCGAGGCCCTGTTCGCGCTCTGCCGCAAGACGGTGGAAAACGAGCCCCTCAGGATCTTCATGGCGTTGAGCGATATGAACCGGCGCCGCACCAAGCCACTGGAGCCGGCCACCGTAGAGCGACTGGCGCGCGACTATCGCAACTACGGGGCGCAATATTCGCTGTTCGCCGAAGTGCCCTCGGTAAGCGACGCCACCATCGTCTCCTTCCTCGACGCTGCTGAAGCCATCAACCGGATCGGCGACCCGCTGCAGCGGGCCAACGCGGCGGGCACGATGCAGGCGCTGGTCAGCCTGTGGCAGATCTTCTGCCGGCACGGCTTCATCCCCGAGGCGCAAGCCGATCGGGTTCTGGCCGAGTTGATCGAGCCGTTCGGCAAGCTCCGGACCGCGCGCGACCTTTTCGATGCCGGCCAGGCGGGCGTCTGGAAATTGCTGGCCGCCACCGGGACTCCCAAGTCGGCCTCGCCTCAGGAGCGCATGATCGAGTTGCTGGCCGGCGTGCAACGCTCGCAAGATCCCGAGACCGAGAACCGGGTCATCGAGGAAATGATGCGCCTCTTCGAGGCGCAACGCCTGATCCCGCTGAACCTGCTCTTTGAAGTCGCGGACCACCTGGAAGCGGTGGCTCGCGGCGAGCGCGTCAACACCGCGCTGCTCAATCGCCTGAGCTCGCGCCTGGGCGAGATCCAGCCGCCGCGCGCCGCACTGAGCACGGTGGAAAAGAATGCTTTCGCTTACGGGTACTGGACCGAGCGTCACATCGAGGCGCAGCGGCGGTTGAACCTGCGCTCCGCTGTGGAACGGGCGGCGGGCGACCCGGCGCGGGTGCGTGAACTGCGTGGCCTGCTGGCGCCATTGCTCCGGGACACGCTAGTCGGGCTCAACTATATCCACTACGCGCCTCCCGGCGGCCAACTCTTGCTGACCAATCCGCTCTTCGTGCGCAGCCACGACTTCATCGGGGGGCAGGGATCCCGGCAGACCTGGCGGCAGGCCGAGGTCTTCGGGACCGGCTGGCCCTCGAACGCCGGGGGCCGGTTGGAAGGCTCGCTGGCCGGCTTGCCCTATGCGCTGGCGGACGCGGAGCAGAACTTCATGGTTCCGGAACGCGAGCAGGCGCTCATTTGGGGCGACCTGGTGCCGCAACTGGTGATCAGCGCGAAGATCCCGCGCTGGTGGAACGTGACGCCCGCGGAAGTGCACTGGGTCGGATTGCATCTGCGCCTGGGCGAGTCGCTGGTGGCAGAAGCAGCCTTCGATGCGGAGCGCATGGAGCAACTGCGGGACATGCTGACCCGGCAGTCCACGCCGGGTCGCAGGCAACGTATCCTCGATCTGGTGGCCCAGGGTCAGGTTGCCCGTGCGCTCGAAGAGATCACGCCGGGTGAACTTTTCGTGCTGGCCAGTGATGTTCTGGCCCGCGACGGCGCCGAGGGCAACCCGTTGGCTGCCGAGATTCGCAGTCTCCAGCGGGAGTTTCCGGATCGCATGAACTACGCCCGCGTGGCCCGGATTTTCGGCACGCCCAAGCCGACGCTGACCAATTCCTACCAGCCTGATCTGTTGCACCTGCGCACCATCCCGACCTTAATGGGTTACTCGAGCCGGATCATGGCCGAAAGCTGGGAGTCCGGGACGCTGTACTGGGCGGCGCTCGCCGATGAGCTGCACCTGCCGCCCTCCCAACTGAACCTGGCGATTCCCGAGTGGACGCAGAAGACGGTGGAGAAAATCTTCGCCACCCATCTGGAAGACTGGCCGGCTCTGTGGCGCTCCATGCGCTTGGTGGCCGAAGACGTCCGCCGCCAGATGCGACAGCAGATGGCCGGCGAGCAGCAGGCGTCCTTACAATAATTGTCGTGACATGGGGGTCAAGCATGCGGTTTGTTGGCGTACCCGCCTTGCTGGGCGCGATCCTGTTGCCCGGCGTTTCTCTGAATGCGCAAGAGCCGCAGCGGCCTGTGTACCGGGTCAAGGTGGACATGGTTGTGGTGACCTTCACGGTCACCGACAGCAAGGGCCGCTACGTAAGCGGGCTCAAACCCAGTGATTTCCGCATCCTGGAAGACGGCATTGTGCAGAAGATCGCCACCTTCGCCGAGGGCAGCAAGCCCGCCGTGCAGGTGCTGGAAGACGGATCCACGCGCCCGCTGGTGGCGACCGGGCCGGAGGCCGAACGGGCTGGGCCGGGACCGGCGGACGCTTTCGTGGGGACCAACGTTTTTATCCTGTTCGACACCAGCAACTACATGTACCGCGGCTTCGTCTACGCCTCCGACGCCATCGCCGACTTCGTGCGCGGACTGGATCGGGCGGATTCGGTGGCGATCTACACGTTCAGTCGCAACCTCTCGCGCGCGGCGCCGCTGACGCGCGACCGCCAGGCTGCCATCGCGGGTCTGCGCAAGGCGGTGGCGGGCGATGACGCTGCCTTGTACAACGCGTTGCTGCTCACCCTGCGCGATGCGGCCAAGGTGCCCGGACGCAAGGTCATCATCGTTTTCTCCAACGGGCCGGACAACGCGAGCATGGTTTCACCCGATGACGTGCGCGCGGTGGCCGAAGACGAAGGCATTCCGATCTATGTGATCTCGACCAGCGAAGTGAACAAGGACCCGATTTCCAGCGCGGTTTTCCGCAGAATCACAGCGCGCACTGGCGGCCAGGCCTTTTGGGCCAAGACCTGGCAGAAGCAGGTGGAGGCTTTTGAATCCATTCGCGAAGCCCTCGGCTATTCCTACACCATCACCTACTATCCTCAGCCCAACCCGAACGAGGGCTTCCGCAAAATCACGGTGGAAATCGTTTCCGACGTGGCCAAGAAATATCGGGTGCGTGCCCGGCCCGGCTACCGTCCGAGACCGGTATTCTAGCTGCGCGCCTGCCTGGACCGCTATGCTAGACTAAGCGGTTTCGAAGGGTCTGATTATCTCCCATGTCCGTCCAGCTCCTGCTCGTGGGGCAGCTCACGGGTATCGAGGATTTCCTTTTGTCGCCCGCCGGCGCTGCCGAGTGCGCCGCTGCCGGCTACGCCCGGCAGCATTCGCTGGCGGGGCGATCCCACTGGGTGACCCTGCTTGCTGAGGTCATCCCGCGGGCATTGCTGGCGGAGTTGGGGCTGCCCAGGATCCTTCTGGGCGCCAGCGGGGGCGGTCAGTTTCTCCTGGTGTTGCCGGGCGATGCGGGCGATGCGGCGCGCCAGTTCCTGCGCGAGGCGGCTCAGTCGGTGGCCCGCTTGAGCGGCAACCGGCTTCAGCTCCTCTGGGGCGCCACCGAGAACCTGGGTGACTGGAGCGTGGTTCGGCGCCGCATCCAGGATGAGTTCGAGCGCCAGCGCAGCGAGGCCCGCGCGCTGGATCCGTCCGTCTTCGAACCCTTCACCGAGGAGGCGCCGCCGGAAGGCGACGCGTATTTCCCCGAGTTGAGCCGCGCGCTGTGGGATGCTGACAGCGTGGGGTGGAATCCCGAGGAACCCGCCCGCATCGTGGTGGGGCCGGGCAAGCACACCTGGTCGCTGGCGTCCGGACGCAATCCGGAAGCCATCGTTTTCGCCCGCCACGCTGCGCCCAGCGACGACGGACAGGCGCCGGCAGACTTGGAGACCCTGGCTCGCCGGGCGCAGGGAAAGCCGATCTGGGGAGTCCTGCGGGGCGACGCCGACAACTTCCGAATCCGCATGCGCCGTGCTCAGACCATCGAGGAGCACGTCCAGCTTTCCATCCTCTATCGCCACTTTTTTGCCGGGGAGCTGGAAGTGCTTTGCTCGCAGCCGGAGTTCTGGCGCAAAGTGACCATCCTTTACACGGGCGGCGACGATTTTGCCGTGTACGGCGCCTGGGATGCGCTGGCGCCCCTGGCGCGCGAAATGCAGCGCTTGTTCCATCGCTTCAGTGAGGAGAATCTGAAAGAGTTTCCTGGCCCGGAGGGCAAGACCATCTCCATGGCCATTGCCCTGGCCGAGAGTCCGGAGGCGACCCTGGCCAGCGTCTATCGCGAGGCCAGTCGGCTGCTGGCGCTGGCCAAGGCTGCGGACAAGGACTGCCTGTACTTCCTCGGTCGCACCCTGGAGTGGAAGCAACTGGGGGATGCGGCCGAGCTGAAGGACACTCTGGTGCGCATGGTGAACGAGACGGCCGCGTCTCGTCACGTGCTCCACGAACTGAGCCGTTTCTACCATAAAGGGGCCGCGGCGCAAAGCGTCGAGGCCGAACTGCTTGAGAGACCCTGGAGGTTCCAGCGACGCCTGAACCGGGCGCTGGCCGGAGCGCGGGAGCGTGAGGTGCAGAAGCTGCGCGCCCACCTGGCCAGCGAGCTCAGTAGCCGGGGCGCGGCGCAGGTTCGCCTGCGGCCGGCCGGACTGGTGGCGCTGGAATGGGCGCGATTGACCACCGAGGTGCAGTGATGGCGACTGAAGTTCAACCCGAAACCAAAGGCCGTTCTTCGACTCCGCGCGAGGGACGCGGCGGGGCTGCCCGCGAATCGGGTGGCCGCAGCTCGGAGAGCCGCACCGAGCGGAAAACCGAGGGCCCGCCCGAGATTGATCTCGACAAACTGATCAACGACAGTCTGTACCTGGACAACCAGGCGCACGCGGTCGTCAGCCGCATGCGCGACCTGGATTCCGGCACCAAGAGCCAGCTCCGCCGCTTGTACAATGCTGTGCGGCGCGCGTGCCGGGCGCCGGAAAGCGAGCGCCAGCACCAGTTCGTCATGCTGCGCGCGCGACTGGCCTACACCATCGCCCGGCATTCGCTGCGCAGCCTGGAAACGCTGGAGCGCCTGCTGTTGCAGGTCACCCGCAAGAACGATCCGCGGGGCTACGAACGTTTCCGCGACCTTTTCGAAGCCATCGTGGCATACAACGAGTGAGGAAGCATGAGCGCGCACACAGCCGAAACTGAACTGCGATTTTTGGGGAAATTGATTCTGGAGGGAGAGTTGGTTTGCGAGACCGGCCTGCACATCGGCGCCGGCAAGGGCTCGCTCGAAATTGGCGGGGCCGACAACCCCGTCATCAAGGATGCCTTTGGCCGTCCCTATGTGCCCGGCAGCTCGTTGCGCGGCAAATTGCGCGCCCTGCTCGAGCAGGCTTCGGGGTTGGCCGTCCCCTCCGAGCTGGTCTACCTGTCGCGCCGCAAAGGCCAGGAAGTGCGCATTCACCAGAGCGACCGCCCGGATGACGAAATCTGCCTGCTGTTCGGGCGCAATCCGGGCCGCATGGAAAGGGTGCAGGGCGAACCGCTGGAGTCCAGCAACGCCACTCCGGCCCGCCTGACGGTGTGCGATGCGCCGCTGGATCCTGACAGCATCACGCCGCAGATGCGCGAGAATCTCGACGATGAACTGACCGAGGTCAAGAGCGAGAACGCCATTGACCGCATCACGGCTCAGGCGAACCCTCGCACGCTGGAGCGGGTGCCGGCCGGAGCCCGGTTCCGCGTGCGCATGATCCTCGATATTCTCTGCGAGGAGGACAAGGCCCTGCTGGCCCGCCTCATCGAGGGCATGCGGTTGCTGGAAGACGACTCGCTGGGAGGCGGCGGCTCGCGCGGCAGTGGCCGCGTGCGCTTCGCCAATCTGCGGCTGGTGTGGCGCAACCGCGGCTACTATGCCTCAGGCGCGCCGGAAGTGGAGTTGATTTCCAAAGCCGACGTAGCCGCTTTGCAGTCCCTGGCTCTGAGCGAAGATTTCGCTGCCCGGCTGGCGCCCTGACCATGCAGCCCGCGCTCGTCTTTCGCTTCCGGCCTGCGGGTCCGTGGCGCATCGGCCCCGGCGACGGTTCGCGCCACGACACGGACACGCTCAT
>JAPWUP010000196.1 GCA_028275505.1 Bryobacteraceae bacterium | reverse complement strand
GAAGGCTCGGTGCTTTGCGCGAGCGGTCCGTTGCGCGGGACCGCGCGCAATGTAGCCCCGGACGGCTTTGCGCATCCCGTGTTGCGGTACGGCGTGCCGCTCGCGCTCCGCATTGGCGCGATCTCGACGGATCGGCCTCCGGCCGAGCGAACGGGGACGGTGGCATGAAATATCGGTTGACGTGTCTGAGTCCCGTGCTGGTAGGCAACGGGCAGAAGTTGTCGCCCGTGGACTACATGGTGTGGCGGAACCAGGTCAATGTGCTGGATCAGCGCCGCATCTTTCGGTTGCTGGCCAAGGGACCCAGGCTCGAAGGTTATCTGGCGCAGCTCAAGCGTGCCGAGAAGCTCGATTTCGCCTCTTGGGGCGGATTCGCGCAGAACTTCGCGGATCGCCGCGTCCCGTTCGAGCATCCTACCGCGGCAGCCTACTGGGAGCGGGCCAAAGGCGAGAGCTTGCAGATCCCCGTCTTCGTCTCCGGTCCTGACGGGCCCTATTTGCCGGGAAGCGCGCTGAAAGGCGCGCTCCGCACAGGCGTGCTGTTCGCGATGTGGAAGGACAGCATGCCCGCCCGCCTGGAAACTCTGGAGTCTGAGCGACTGGCGCGCCGCCCGGGCGAGGTCCTCGAGCAGGAAGCCTTGGGCAGTTCGGGAACCAGCGTGATGCGGCTGGTTCGCTTTTCCGATTCCAAACCTGTGCCAACTTCCGCGCTCAGGATCTACCTCCTGCGCGTGGCCACGTTACAGCCCCGCGGCGGCGGACAGTTCGAGCTGGGCTGGAAACAGGCGCCGCGTGGCTTTGTGGATGCCCGCCGTGTGGAAGAGAGCACGCCTCTGTTTGCGGAAATGGCGGCGCCCGGCACCGTCTTCGAGGGCGAATGGCATGAGAACACGTACCTGACTCACCCAGGCGTCTGGGAGGCGCTGGGATGGAAGCAGCCGCTGGACACTGCGGCCATTCTGCAAGCGGCCAATGAGTACGCGGCTCGCCTGCTCGAAGTTCACCGCCAGTATGCGCGCATGGCGGGATTGTCGCTGCTGGCGCGCGATCTGGACCGCATTGCAGCCTTCCTGCCCTCCAACGGGCGCCGAAGCTGCGTGTTGTCCATCGGCTGGGGCAGCGGCCTGCTGGCCAAGAGCGGGTTCCTCGAGACCGGCGCCGAGGCGTACCGCCGCGCGCTGTCCCAATCCGCGCTTTACGCGCGTGTTTTGAATCCGGCCCTGCCTTTCCCCAAAACGCGCCGGATCGTCTTTCTGGAGAACCAGCCGGCAACGTTACCCGGCTGGGCGTTGCTCGAACTGGACTGAAGAGCATCGTCGCTCGCGGTTCTGCACCGCTCGTGCGCTTGCGCCATCGCGATAATAGACAACAGGCGCCGTGGACTTCATCGAGCAACTGAAATCCTCGGTGGACATTGTCTCCGTGGTGGGCCAGTACGTGCGGCTGAAGCGCAGCGGCTCCAGCCAGCGCTGGGTCGGCTTGTGCCCCTTCCACAGCGAAAAGACGCCGTCGTTTTCCGTGCACGGCGCCCATCAGTTCTTCAAGTGTTTCGGTTGCGGCATGGGCGGGGACGTGATCCGCTTCGTCATGGAAATCGAGCGGATGACGTTCTGGGAGGCGGTGAAGCTGCTGGCCGAGCGGCACGGCATTCCGCTGCCCAGGCGCGAATATACCGATGCGGAAACCAGGCTGCGGGCTGCCATCTATCGCATGCATGAGCTGGCGGCCGAGGCTTACTGTAGCGCGCTTCGTTCATCGGCAGGGGCGCAGGCGCGCGCGTATCTGGACAAGCGCGGCGTGGACGAGGCGCTGCGGGATGAGTTCGGCCTGGGCTATGCGGATCCGGGCGGAACCACGCTGGCCCGCCTGCTCGCGCAGGAGGGTTTCAGTCCGGAGGAAATGGAAGCCAGCGGCCTGGTGCTGAAGCGCCCCGAGGGAGGCTTTTTCGATCGCTTTCGCGGCAGGTTGATTTTTCCCATCCACAATGAATCGGGCAAGATCGTGGCCTTCGCAGGACGCGCGCTCCGGGAAGGTGATGAGCCCAAGTACCTGAACTCGCCGGAAACGCCGATCTATCGCAAGAGCGCCTTGTTGTACAACCTGCATCGTGCGCGGGACGCCATCCGCAAGCAGGACCAGGCGGTGCTGGTGGAGGGTTACATGGACGTGATCGGCCTGTGGCGGGCAGGAGTGCGCAACGTGGTGGCCAGTTGCGGGACGGCGTTGACCGAGCAGCAGGTGCGAACCTTGCGACGCCATTCCGAAAACATCGTGGTCAACTTCGATCCCGATGCGGCCGGCGCCAGCGCCACGGAGCGCTCGATCCAGGTGCTGCTGGCGGAAGGCCTGCGCGTGCGCATTCTGGCGCTGGAGGAGGGGCTGGACCCGGACGAGTACGTGCGAAAGCGCGGTGCGGAAGCCTATCAGGCGTTGCTCGAGAACGCTCCGGGCTATTATCACTGGCTCGCGGATCGTGCGCGCGAACGCTGGGATCTTCGGACCACGGAGGGGCGACTGGCCGCTCTGCGCTTCCTGCTGCCTTCCGTGCAACGTTTGCAGGACAAGCTGGAAAGGGCGGCCGTGGCCAGCGAGCTGGCTGCGTATCTGGGCATCGAAGCGGGACTCGTGCTCGAACACTTCCGGCGCGCCGCTGCCGAACGGCGCCCCATCGAGACGCCGGCGGCGCGGAGCGTCCCGCCCGTGGAGCGGATCCTGTTGAACTGCCTGCTGGCCAGTGATGAGGCAAGACGCCAGGTCGCGCCGGAGTTGAAGTCCTTGTCGCTGGACCGGCTGGCGACGCGACGAATCCTGCGGACGCTGATCGCGCTGGAGGATTCCGGTGGACCCGTGAGTTACGCAGCTCTGGAAGGGCGCCTGGAGGACAATGATCGGGAGCTGCTCGCCTCGCTGGTTTTGTCCGATGAGCTGTTTGAGGAGTCGCAGGCGCTGGAGCAGGCGTGGGCTTGTCTGGAGGCTTTGCGCGCGGCTGAGCGGGAGGCGGAGCGGAGCCGGCTGCGCGCGCGGATCAAGGAGGCCGAGCGGGCGGGCAACGTGGACGAAGCGCTGCGGCTCACCGAAGAGCTGACGCGGCTGGACAGGAGCTGAACATGACGGCTCGCGCGGCTGTTGTACAATAGCTTGGACGTTTCTGCCGGGTTGGTGGAGGGGTTCCCGTGACACTCGACGACAGGGACGGGCGCTTCAAAGAACTCGTGGAGTCCGGCAGGGAGAAGGGGTACGTGTTGTACGACGAGGTCAACGAGCTTCTGCCTGACGATGTAGCCGGCGGTCCCGAGCTCGAGGAGCTGCTGGCCCAGTTGGACACGGCAGGGGTCGAAATCCTCGAAGAACCCAAGCTGGATAAGCTGCCCGAAGAAGAGGAGCTGGGCGAGCTGGACTTGAGTCCCGAGGAGGACGACAAGACCAGCGACCCGGTGCGCATGTACCTGCGCGAGATGGGATCGGTCCCCCTGTTGACGCGGGAAGGGGAGATCGAGCTGGCGCGTCGCATCGAGCGCGGGCAGAACAAAGTCCGCAAGGCCCTCTCGCGCTGCCCTGTCGTGATCCAGGAGATTTTCCGTCTGGCCGAGCAGGTGGCCTCCGGCGAGCTGCCCATCCGGGAGGTGCTCGCGATTCCGGACTTGGCCAACGAGCAAACGCAGGAAAAGCACAAGCAGGAATTCCTCGAGGCGGTCGAGGAGATCCGCCCGCTGTTCCAGAAGGTGCAGCAACTGAGCCGCAGGCTGGTGGCGGTGCCGCAGAGCACCAAGCCCAAGCAGCATCGCGCGCTTCGCCGCGAGCTGGCGCGCTGCGCCGTGATGATGTCGCGCAAGGTTCGCGCCTTGCCCTTCGATCCGCTGGTGGAGCGTCGCCTGTGCGAAGCGGTGCGCAACGCGGTGGAGACGCTGCGCGTTCCCGAACAGGAGATCGCGCGCATCCAGCGCAAGCTGGAAGAGCCGGATGCTCCGGTGCGCGAGTTGCGCAAGGAGCTGAAGCTCCATACTTCGCGCCTGCGGCAACTGGAAGAGGAATACGGCGCCAGCGCCTTCCAGTTGCGCCAGACCCTCAAGAAGATTGACGAAGGTCAGCAGGAAGCTGACGCCGCCAAAAAGCAACTCATCGAGGCCAACCTCCGCCTGGTGGTCTCCATCGCCAAGCGGTACACCAACCGCGGCCTTCAGTTCCTGGACCTGATCCAGGAGGGCAATCTCGGGCTGATGAAGGCGGTGGAGAAGTTCAACTATCGGCGCGGCTACAAGTTTTCCACCTACGCCACATGGTGGGTGCGGCAGGCGATCACGCGCGCCATCGCCGACCAGGCCCGCACCATCCGCATCCCCGTGCACATGATCGAGACCATCAACAAGCTGGTGCGGGCGCAACGGCAGCTCCAGCAGGAACTCGGTCGGGATCCCACCACCGAGGAGCTGGCCAAGCGCCTGGAGATGCCGGTGGCCAAGGTGCGCAAGGTGCTGCGCGTGGCGCAGGAGCCCATTTCGCTGGAGACGCCGGTGGGCGAAGAGGAAGAATCCCACCTGGGCGATTTCATCGTGGACCGGCGCGTGCGTTCGCCGTCCGAAGAAGTCATCAACCTGAATCTGCGCGAACAGACCGCAGAGGTGCTCAAGACGCTGAGTCCGCGCGAAGAGAAAGTGATCAAGATGCGGTTCGGTCTCATGGACGGCAGCGAGCACACGCTGGAGGAAGTCGGCCAGCACTTCCAGGTGACGCGCGAGAGAATCCGCCAGATCGAGGCGAAGGCCTTGCGGAAGCTCCGGCACCCCAGCCGCAGCAATCGCCTGCGTCATTTCCTCGGATTGGTCCGGGGCGACTAGGCCGGGGCGGGCGAGTAAATCCTTTCCACCATCGCGGCGATTGTTTCGGGCACGAGGTGACGCCACGGCTCGCCCTCCCGGATGCGACGGCGCACTTCCGTGGCGGAAACGTGCTCGTAGCCGCCTTCGAGGGGCAGCGGGTGGATGCGGTCGCGCAGTACCGCGGGAGGCTGCCAGGCGCGGGCGCGAGGCGCCACCAGCAATTGGAATTCACGCAACTGCTCGCGGATGGCGTCCGGATGGCCGTAATCCCAGTTGACGATGCGCTCGGCGGCATCGTCGCCGCAGATGAAAAATAGCTCGGTTCCGGGCGGATAAGCGGTGCGACATTCGCGGGCGATCTCGATGAACAGGCCGCCCTCGGTCGCCGCCAGCGAGCAGCGCTCGCAATCTTCGAGCGCGGCTTGGAGCATGCGCACGCGGTCTTCGAAGGAGGCGCCCTCGTAAGACTTATGGGGGAAGCGGCGGGGCAGCGCGAAAAGGACCTCGTCCACGCGCTCCAGCGCCGCGCGCGCCAGGGCCAGGTGGGCGCGAGTGGGCGGGTTGAACGTGCCGGCCAGGATGCCCAGACGGGCGGGAACGCCAGGTGCGCGACGATAAAACGTCACACCTAACTAGATACCGCACGCCGGCAACGTTGTGGCAGGCTGGAAACGATGGGGAAGAGGAAACTTCGCGTCGCGCTGCTCGGCCAGGGATTCATGGGCCGGGCGCACTCCAACGCCTTCTGTCAGGTGAAACATTTCTTCGATGTTCCGTTCGATCTGGAGCTGCGCGTGCTCTGCGGGCGGGACCGCGAGCGTCTCGAGCAAATGGCCGCCACCTGGGGATGGGCGGAAACCGCCACCGACTGGCGCGAAGTGGTGACGCGCCCGGACGTGGACGTCGTGGATATTGCGCTGCCCAACGCGCTGCACGCCGAGGCCGCGATTGCCGCCGCGCGGGCGGGCAAGATCGTGCTCTGCGAAAAGCCCCTGGCGTTGAACGCCACCCAGAGCGCGGAGATGGTGGAGGCCGCCCGCAACGTGCCCACCATGGTCTGGTTCAACTACCGCCGCGTCCCGGCGGTGGCCTTCGCGCGTCGTCTCATTGAGGAGGGACGGCTGGGCGAAATCTACCACTACCGCGCTGTGTACTTGCAGGAGTGGGCGCGCCGGCCGAACCTGCCCGACACATGGAAGTTGAAGCGCGCGGAAGCCGGTTCGGGAGTCGTGGCCGATCTGGCCTCGCACCTGATTGATCTGGCCCTCTGGCTGAACGGGCCGATTCGCGAGGTCACCGCCATGACGCGCACTTTCGCGCCGGGTCGTGATCTTGAGGACGCCGGCCTGTTTCTGGCTCGCTTCGAAAACGGCAGTGTGGGGTCGTTCGAAGCCACGCGCTTCGCCACAGGCTATCGCAATCGGAATGCCTTCGAAATTCACGGTTCGCGCGGCATGCTGGCTTTCAACCTCGAAGACATGAACCGCCTGCGGTTCATGGACGCCTCGGAACCCGACTCCTTGCAGGGGCCGCGCGACCTGCTGGTGACGGGGCCTGGTCACCCTTACTCGGAGAACTTCTGGAAGCCCGGCCACATCGTGGGCTACGAGCACACCTTCATCGCAGCCCTGGGTGATTTCCTGCAAGCGCTGGCGCGCGGCGAGCGCTTCCGTCCCGATTTCGAAGACGGCCACCGCGTACAGCTCGTGCTGGATGCGGTGGAGCGGTCTGCTGCCAGCGGGGTCTGGGTGAGCGTACCGCCGCGCTAAAGTAGGAAACGGAATGTTCACCTGGATCTGCCCGCAGTGCGGTCGTGAAGTTCCTCCTTCCGAGCCCGAATGCCCGTATTGCAAGGAAACCGCCGCTGCGCCATCCCCTGCGGCGCCGCCCCCGGAAAAGCCGACTCGGAAAAGGAGGCGGTTGCCGGCCTGGCTCCTGACCGTGTTATTCGCCGCCGGATTCGCGGCGCTGGGCCTGGCTGCCTACTGGGGCTACCGGAGCGTTCGCGCGCCTGCGGCGCCCGTCGCGCAGGCGCCCAAGTCCGTGGCTGCGTTCGAGACGCCGACGGCGCCTGAAACGGGCGGCAAGCCGCACCCGCTTGCCCGGCACATCGAAATCACCGGTTTGCGGCTGAGCGAGGATGCGAAGCAGCGCGCGAGCGTCCAGTTTCTGGTGGTGAATCATTCCGGCGCCGATCTCAGTGGACTGGCGGCTGACGTGCGGCTTGTCGCCGTGAGCGGCAAGGGGGATCGGCAGGTCGTGGGAAC
>JAPWUP010000130.1 GCA_028275505.1 Bryobacteraceae bacterium | reverse complement strand
CTGATCGGCGCAGCCAAAAAGATCGTCTCCGATTTCGGCGGGCAGGTACCGCGCACCATGGAGGAAATGCTCACGATCCCTGGCTGCGCGCGCAAGACAGCCAACGTGGTGTTGGGTACGGCATATGGCATCCCCACGGGCATCGCGGTGGACACACACGTGCAGCGGGTGGCGCGGCGTCTGGATCTTACCCGTCAGACCACGCCGGAGAAAATCGAACGCGAACTGATGGAGATCATTCCCAAGAAGCGTTGGATCCGGTTTTCCCACCAGATGATTCTCCACGGGCGGTATATCTGCACGGCGCGCCGCCCGCGCTGCGCCGAGTGCCCTCTGGAGAAGCTCTGTTATTCCAAGGACAAGACGGTTTGAATTCTGGCCGGGACCGCCCGGGAGCGTCGAGTTTTGGGGCGGGCGGGCCGCTCTGTTAGAATCCTCGGCAGGGGCGAGAGTTGGCCATCGCGGGGCTCGAGGAGGCGGTCTTCTGGAGGGTGTTTTACGGCCGGGAGGTCTCGCGCACGGCCCTGGCAGCCGAGTTGGGAGTCAGCCTGGCCACGATCTCCCGTGCGGTCCAGCGCCTGCTGCAGCACGGGCTGCTCTCGGAGGTGGGGGCGACGCTGTCGGCGAGAGGCCGGCATCCTGGCCTGCTGCGCGTCAATCCGCACCTTGCCTTCTTGCTGGGCCTGGAAATAGATCGTGACCATGTGCGGGCGGCGGTGACCGATTTTGCCGGCACCCCGCTGGGGTACGCCGCTGCCTCCTGCGATGCCCGGGGCAGCTTGCAGGCGACGCTGGTGGCCTGTGCACAAACGGCGGGGCGCGCCATGGAGGCGGCCGGAATTGGGCTGGACCGAATCGCGCGCGTGGGGGTGGGGCACACGGGAACGCTCGACCTCGAAGCGGGCGTCTGCCTGGCCTGGGATGGCTCCCCGCAATGGATCCAGGCGCCGTTGCGCCAGCTGCTCTGCGACCTGTTCCGGACCACGGAGCTGACCCTGGATGATCGTGCACGTGCCCTGGCCCTGGCGCAGCATTTGAGTATGCCGGCCTCTTCCCATCGGGGCAGCGTGCTCTACGTGCACGTCGGCACCGGCATTGGCGCCGCTTTCTTCATCAACGGTTCCATGCTACGCGGGGCCAGCCAGGGAGCCGGCGAAATCGGCCATCTGATCATTGACCCGGATGGTCCTCCGTGCCGTTGTGGGAACCGGGGCTGCGTGGAGGCCTTCGCTTCGACGGAAGCCGTGCTGCGCCGGGTGTCCGAACAAGTGGAGTCCGGCAAGTCGGCGTTCTTGGAGAACCTGGCCGGGGGGCGCGGGGCGAGGATTACCCTGGAAATTCTTCTGACAGCCGCGCGGAGAGGCGATCCGGTGGCGGTCGAGGCGCTCCGGGAGGCGGCGTGCGCGCTGGGTACGGGGATTGCCAATGCCGTCCAGATGCTGAATCCTTCGCAGGTCGTCCTGTGCGGGCGTTTCGTCTACCTGGCGCGGGAGTTTCTTTTCGATACGGTTTGTGAGCAGATCCGGCGGCTGTGCCTGAGGAACATCGCGAAGGCTCTGGAGGTGCGGTTGGGGCAGTACCGCCCGGATCTGGGACCGGTCGGCTGCGCGCTGCTGGCGGCTGAGCAGGAGGCCGTGCGCGCGCTGCGGCGGCTGGGCGGGCGCTGAGGCCAGGCGCGACATTGTTTTCAGATTGAAAGGAAACGTGCCTTCCGCCTTGTCTGCTTCGCTGGGCGAACCCATACTGATGGCAGGAGAGGACCGCCATGGACCGCACTGTGCGTTTCACTGTGCTCGTGAGCGCGCTTCTCGGGCTGCTTGCTGTGGCCTCCGCCCAGCAGCTCGGGACCGCCGGAATCTACGGCACCGTATACGATCCCCAAGGAGGCATCATCCCCGGGGCGCAGGTGACTCTGACGCATCTGGAGCGCAACCAGACCTGGGAAGCGACGACAAACAACCAGGGGCAGTACGCCTTCCCGCTGATCCCCGTCGGCAGCTACCGAATCAGTGTCCGTGCGCCGGGATTCAAGCTGTTCGAGCAGACGGGGATCGTGCTCCAAGTGAACGACAACCGCCGCGTGGACGCAACGCTGGAAGTGGGGGACATCGCCACCAGGGTCGTCGTGGAAGCGGCGCCAGTAGCTGTGGAGACCAGCAGCGCCACAGTGAAGACCGTCGTGGACGGCAAGCGCGTTCTGGAGCTGCCCTTGAACGGGCGCAACGTGCTGCAACTGGGATTGCTGGTGCCAGGGACGGTGAGCGCGGGAGGCGGCATCGAGGGTGGATCCAAAGTGCCCGCCGACAATCAGAAATTCGTGATCAATGGCTCCCGGCAAAACAACGTGCGCTTTACGCTGGATGGCGGCGACAACCAGGATAACCTGACCAATGTCAATGCTCCTTACCCCTTCCCCGACGCGGTGGAGGAGTTCTCGGTGCAAACCGTCAACCCCGGCGCGGAGATCGGCAAGAGCTCGGCGGGCGCGGTGAACGTGGTGACCAAGAGCGGCACCAATGAATTCCATGGCAGCGGCTTCTGGTTCGTGCGCAATTCGGAGCTGAACGCCACGAGCTACTTCCTCCATCAATCGGACAATCTGAAGCGCAACCAGGCGGGCTTTACTTCGGGCGGGCCGATCCGCAAGAACCGTCTGTTCTTTTTCGGCGGGATCCAGCGCACCTGGATCCGGAGGGTTCCCACCGAGAGCAGGCAACTGACCATGCCCGCGGCGCACCGCAAAGGCGACTTCAGCGACTTATTGCAGGCGGCCCGGCCGGTGGTGGTGAAGGATCCGGAAACGCAGCAGCCCTTCCCCGGCAATATCATCCCGGCTTCGCGCCTTTCGCCGGCGGCGCAGAATCTGTTGAAGCTCTCACCACTGCCCGGGCCAGATGGTTACACGTACTGGCGCTCGAAAGCCGACGACGACCTCAAAGAGTATGTGCTGCGCATGGACTGGCGGCCTTCCTCCCGGCACAGCCTGCTCGGGCGTTACCTCCAGAACACTTACGAGAACGTCCGCCCGTTCGATCCTAATAATTTGCACTCGGTCACCAATACGGAACGTTCCTACAGCAAGAACGCGACATTGGGCTACACGCTGGTCCTGAGTCCTTCCACCTTGGCCGATACCCACTTCACGGTCTCGCGGACGCTGGGGAAGCGGTGGAACGACTTTCCTTACACGATCGCCAGTTTCGGCGTCAAGGTCAATCCCAGCTCGAATCAGATATCCGTTTCCATCAACGGCACCAGCGGGCTGAGCCTTTCCACGGTGAACCCGCCCGCGCGCTTCGCCCGGACGAACCTGGAATGGACCCACTCCTGGCGGTGGATCAAGGGTCGCCACAGTTATGTGACCGGCGTGGACCTGATGTTTTCGCGCTACAACGAGTACAACTTTTATCTGGGCGCAGGAAGTTACGGTTTTAACGGTCGCTGGAGCGGCTTCGATCAGGCGGACTACGTTCTCGGCCTGCTCAGCTCGTTCCAGCAAAGCAACGGAGAGATCGAATTCCGCCGTTATCACTATCAGGGCTTCTACTTCGCGGATACCTTCCGGGTGGCGCGGCGACTTACGCTGAATTACGGCCTTCGCTGGGAGCCTTACACTCCGCTGACCGATCTGAACGACCGCGTGGTCCAGTTCCGGCCCGAAGAGTACGCCCGCGGGACGCGTTCCCAGCGTTACGTGAACGCTCCGCCGGGCCTGCTCTATCCGGGTGATGTCGTCAATGGGCACAAGATCCCCAAGGGAGGGGTGGACGCCGGCAAAAAGCAGTTTGCGCCTAGGGTGGGACTGGCCTATGATCTCACCGGCGACGGCCGCATGAGCGTTCGCGCCGGCTACGGTCTCTTTTACGACTCGCCCATGATGTACATGCTCAACAACATGAACGTGCAGGCGCCGTTCAGCTTCACGGTGGCCTTCACCGATGGCCTGTTCGACGATCCCTATCGCGGCCGCACCCACCTGAACGTGTTTCCCTTCGCCGGCGACTTCGATCGCAATTCGCCCTTCCAACTCCCCTTCCAGGCTGTGGTCTATGAGAGCCGCTGGAACCAGCCCTACACCCAGACCTGGAACTTCACGATCGAACGCACCGTGGCCAGCTGGCTGTTCCAGATCAGTTACGTAGGGACCAAGGGGACGCACCTGACGGGCAATTACGACATCAACGCGCCCATCTATGACTACTCCCGGTCGCTGCGCGAAAACCAAACTACGATCAACCAGCGCAGGCCGCGCAAGGAATACCAGAAAATCACCACGCTGTGCACGGCGCTGAACTCGACTTACCACGGCTTGCAAGTTTCGGTAAACAAGCGCTTCTCGCGGGGATTCAGCGTGCAGTCGGCCTATACCTTTTCCCGCACCATTGACCAGTACTCGACCAACAAGGAAGTCACCACCCAGAATTTGCCCAACCCGTTTGATTTCCGTTTCAGCCGCGGCCTCTCGGACTTTGATGTAACGCAGCGATGGGTTACGTCCTATGTCTGGACGCTTCCCCGGCCGGGCAAGGCGCTGGGTGCGCCATGGCTGGGCTGGCTGACGGACGGCTGGCAGTTCAGCGGCATCGTCGGCTTCTCGATCGGCACGCCCTTTACGATTTCCGCAACCAATGATGCCATGGCCGGTGCGGGTACACCGCGGGTGGACCTGATCGGTGATCTCTTCCTGCCCTCCAACCGGAGCCGTGGCGAGAAGATCGCCCGTTACTTCAACACGAGCGCGGTGGTCAATCCGCAGGGCGGGACCTGGGGGACCCTCGGTCGCAACGTGATCCGCAATCCCAACGGATCCAGCACCGACGTGGCCATGACCCGCGTGATCCCGCTGAAGATCCGCGAGAATCTGAACCTCATGTTCCGCAGTGAATTCTTCAGCCTGTTCAACCATCCGCAATTGGGTGGGCCGGACGCCCGTATCGGGCGCACCACGTTCGGGCAGATCACCAGCGTGGGTGGACAACGCGTCTTGCAGTTCTCGCTCAAGCTCAACTACTGACCCTGGATCCCTCGAATCGCGGAGAATCGTCATCATGAGAAAGGCACTCGCTGTACTCGCGTGGCTTCCCCTCCTGGCGGGCGCCCAGTACCACGACGTTCGCCGCTACGGCGCGCGGGGCGACGGCAAGACCAAGGATACGGCGGCCGTCGAAAAGGCAATCGCTGCTGCGGCCGAGCAAGGGGGCACGGTTCTCTTTCCTCCGGGAACTTATCTGTGCGGCACGATCCACCTGAAGAGCAACGTGGCCCTGGAGATTGCGGCTGGTGCAGTCATCGCCGCCAGCCCCGATGAGGCCGACTTCGATCGTTACGAAACGTTGCCCTTCCAGCCAGTGGACGACCGGGAAACTACTTACTCGCATTACGCCCTTCTGCTGGGGGACGGCGTCAGCGATGTCACCATCACCGGCGCCGGAGTGATTGACGGCAACCGCAGCAAGCGCGGCGGCCCCAAGCCGGTGGCATTCAAGAACAGCCAGCGGATCACGATTCGCGGCGTCACGGTGCGCAACTCGCCCAATTACGCGATCAGCCTGCTCGGTTGCGAGCACGTGCTCATCGAGGGCGTGAGCGTGGTCAACAGTTACGCGGACGGCATTGATCCCGATTGCTCGCGCTTCGTGCGGATCGCCAATTCCTACATTGACTCGCACGACGACGCCATCTGCCCCAAGGCCAGTCAGGCTCTGGGCCAGCCGCGGGCGACCGAGCATCTGGTGGTCACCAACTGCATCCTCCGCACCGACTGCAACGCCTTCAAGTTCGGCACGGAAAGCCGGGGCGATTTCCGGAACGTGACCGTATCCAATTGCGTCATTCTGCCGCGCGACCGTGGCATCCGGCCCATCTCGGGCATTTCCATCGAATCGGTTGACGGATCCAACGTGGAGGGTGTGACGATCTCCAGCATCGTGATGCGGCAGGTCCGGGCGCCGCTGTTCATCCGACTGGGCAACCGCGGGCGCGGCATGAATCCGCCTGTGCCGGGATCGGTGCGCGGGATCATGATCAGCAATGTTGTGGCGACGGACGCGACCGTAACTTCGAGCGTCGCGGGCATTCCCGGACACCGCGTGCGCCAAGTGGTTCTGGACAACCTGGATATCACGATGGCGGGCGGCGGATCCTTCAAGGGGCTTGACGTACCCGAGCACGAGGCAAAGTATCCCGAGGCGACCATGTTCGGAGAGCTGCCGGCCTGGGCGCTTTATGCGCGGCATGTGGAGGGCCTGGCGATCCGCAACTTCCGCGCCGGCTACGGTGAGGCAACCGACCGTCCCGCAATCATCTTCGACGATGTGCTGGACGCCGAGCTGGACGGATTCCGTCCCGAGCGAGGCAGCGGGCAGAATCCGATCGTGTGGTTTCACGAAGTGGTTGGCGCCCTGGTGCGCGGGATCCGTTTGCGCCAGCAGGTGCCCCTGTTTCTGCGCGTCAGCGGGTCGGTGAGTGCGGCGATCACGCTGACCGAGAGCGACTTGCGGCCCGCGCAGCGTCCTTGGGAAGCCACGGCAGGGGCGCCGGCCAATGCCGTGCACTTCCGACCTGCGCCTTGAGCAACACGCACACCTCGCGGACCGACGTCCGGCGCGGAGTGGGGCCGCGACAACACGAACTCTTCACGCACTGACGGGAGGAAGCCAATGAAGCTCGATTTCGCTCAGCCGCTGGCGATCCACGGCGGACCCAAGGCCAAGCAGACTCCTTTCCGCCCCCGCCGGCGGCACGGAGAACGCGAGAAGCAGTTGCTGAATGAAGTCATTGATTCCGACGTCTTGTTCTTTTACCTGGGGACCAAAGTTCGTGAGCTGGAGCGCCAGTTCGCCGCGCTTTATGGCCGTCGTCATGGCATCGCCTGCTCCAGCGGGACGGCGGCCGTGCATATCGCGGTGGCGGCGCTGGAGTTGCCCCCGGGGCGCGAAGTGATCACGTCCGCGATAACCGACATGGGGTCCGTGACCGGCATCCTGTATCAGGGCTTGGTGCCGGTGTTCGCCGACGTAGAGCCGGACACTCTGAACATGGACCCGGAGTCGGTTCGCAAACGGATCACTCCGCGGACGGGGGCGATTCTCGTGGTTCACCACGCGGGCCTTGCCGCGGATCTGGATGCATTGATGGCCATTGGTCGCGAGGCAGGCATCCCGGTCGTTGAAGACTGCGCGCAGGCCTACGGGTGCCGTTACCACGGCCAGTTGGTTGGCACGCGCGGCCTGCTGAGCACGTTCTCGCTCAATCACTTCAAACACATCACCTGCGGCTCGGGCGGGATGGTGTTGACCGACGACGACCGGCTCCGCTATTTCTGCTCCCTCTTCCTCGACAAGTGCTATCAGCGGGAGGAAGGTATCCGCAATCCTTTCTTCCTTGCGCCTAATTACCAGATGACGGAGTTACAGGCGGCGGTGGCCCTGGCGCAACTGGAGAAGCTGCCAGAATTCCTCGAGCATCGGATTCGTCTGGGCCGGCGACTCGATGAGCACCTGCGCGAGATTCCCGGCGTAACGCCCCAGCACACCCCGCCCGGCTGCGTCCACTCGTACTTTCTCTATCTCTTCCGGCTGGATACGAACCGGTTGCGCTGCACGGCGGAGGAATTTGCGCAGGCTCTTCAGGCCGAGGGCGTCCCCGCGAAGGCTCGCCTCATCACGGGCGGCAGGCCCGTCTATCTCTACGATATTTTCCAGCGGCGTTCGGCCTTCCCGGGGTCCCAATACCCGTTCGTCTCGCTCGATACCGGGGCCAGCCGGGTTTACCGCGCCGGCGATTGTCCGGTGGCCGAGGCAGCCTTCTCCCAGTGGCTCACGCTGGATATGGCCGAGAACTACACCGAAACGGACATAGACGAATTTGCCCTCGGCATCGGAAAGGTAGCCTATCATTACCGGAAGGCTGCCGCGGCCTGAAGCTAACCTTTCTTTTTCGGTACCCGCAAAAATCCCCGAAAAAATCATTTGACAGCGAGGCGGTTTGCCTTCATAATCGAAGCATCTCGAAAAACTGGGGTTACGCAACTTAGCAATCCTGGTCCAACTTTCGGGAAATTTTTCCGCAAGGAGAGGACTGTGCGCAAAGAGAAAGATCCGGGTTTGCCGCCCCAGTTCGCGAAAGTTCTCGAGCAGTTCGCGGTAAGCCCGGCAGAACTGGACACCGAACTTACGGTTGCGCCAGGGACCGTGGTGACGCTTTCCGCCCATCCGCGCCACGCCAGTCACCGGCGACCGAAGCTGCTCCAGACCAGCGATCTGGATCAGCTCAAACGCTGGATCGGCGTGCCGGATGAGGTGGTCAAAGGCCGCTGCCTGCTAGACCGGGAGGAAAGGGAGGCCCTGACCGCAGCTCGGCGCGCGGTCGCAAAAGAGGCGGGCCAGGCGGGGGAACAAGTCGTGGCCGGAACGTTGTCCCGCTACGCAGCTCCGGTCGCAAAAGAAGCTGCCGAGGGGGTCGAAGCCGTCACGGAAGCGCCTGTACCGCGGGCGGACGCCATTCGCGCGCATGCCCGCGCCTATCTCTACGGGGATTCTTCGTTGGTGGCCAACGCCAGGCCGTCCCTGATGAAACACTTCGATATCTTCATCGTGCCGGTTTGGAATTTCCTGAAGGTCAAGGTGAGTTCCGGCTCGGTGTTGCTTTTCGGTCCTGGTGCCAACGTTCTGCTGGCTCAGGAGCTGGAGATCGAGGAGGGCGGGCAGATTGTGAGCCTGGGCCCGCTCACCGTTCGCGTGGCCACGCTGCGGAAGACGATGCCGAGCATCGTGGCGACGCCGCTGCAACTCAAACACGTGCTCAAGCTGCTGCGAGCGTAGATCAGCGAGGGCAGAGAGGAGAAACGACATGGCGGACATTACAATGATTTCCCCCAGCGGCGCGCCGGGGCCGGCAGGTCCGGCAGGCGGCGCAGGCGGAGCGGGAGCCCAGGGCATCAACGCGGAATGCCATTGGGACGGCGACGATCCCGCGACGGCCGGTGGGTCTGGGTTCACGGGTGGCGCGGGCGCCAACGGCGGTAACGGCGGCGACGCACCGCCGCCCTATGATCTGGTGATACGGCTTCACGACCTGATCGGTACGATTCGCGCCACGAATCTGGGCGGCAAGGGCGGCGACGGCGGCCGTGGCGGGGACGGCGGTGCGGGCGGCCCGGGCGGCGATGGCGGCAACGGCAGTGGCTGCGAGCCGTCGGAAAACGGCGGTCGCGGCGGTGATGGAGGCCGCGCGGGCAACGGGGGCAACGGCGGACGCGGCGCCAACGGCGGCGATATCTACCTGCTCTATTCGGGCTCGCTCCTGAATGGCGAATTCTCGGGCGAATCCGAGCTGGGCACCGGTGGCGCGGCGGGTCCCCCGGGCAACCCGGGAGCTGGTGGCCTGGGCGGGAGGCGCGGTGGCGATGGACCGCGGGCGGCCCAAGGCAATCCCGGGGCGCCGGGGCTACCCGGATCGCCGGGTGCGCCGGGACGGCCCGGTGACGTCCTCGTGCAGCCCGACCCCGGACCGTGAACAACGAGCGAGCGTGGTGGCCTGGCCTGCCCGAGCTGGTTTCTGAACTGGACGGTTGCTCCACGGACGCTGTCCGGGACCTGCTCGCCGCGGGCCAGGTTCGCCTGAGCGGCCCCGGCGCCGGCTCGGTGCTCAACAACGACGGCACGCCTGTCGAAATCGTTGTGGCGGTGGACTCTCGGGCGCGACGCGTCCGTCTGCTCATGGATCCTGCGCATTGGGAGCGGGATCCGGTACGACGGAGCCGCCTGGCGCGCAGCGTATGCCGGGATGTTGTGGCCGGGTTGGCCCGAGACATTCGTTCCGCTCTCGATCACGCACTGGATGAAGCGATGCCCGATGAGTCGGCTTCGAGGCGCTGGCTCCCCTCAGGTTGCCTCTGGCTGGGTTCGGGGCCGGCACGCCCGGGTCTCGCCGTCTACGTCTCGGCTCGCTGGGGTGAGCCGGCGCAACGCTGGGCGCGTGTGTTTCGCTGGTTGGACGGCCTCGGCTTGCCAGCGCAGCCGTGGCGCGACGCCGTCTCCACACACGGCGACCCGGCCAGCGTCAGTCTCGCCGCGGGCAACGAACTGCGGGCGCGAGTGTACTTCCGTTTGCGCGCTCGTACGAAGCTGAGTGACCTCGGACTCGAAGGCCTCGACGACCCGGCCCTGCACCACTTTCTCGCCGCGGTGATCGGCGATCGCCCGGTTCGCCGCAGCGGTCTGCTCATTTCCGTTTCAGCCGTCGTGGCAGGAGCGCCCGCGCTGGGTTACAAAGTGGACGTCTGCGCGCACTGTGTGCCGCGCGAGTCAGCGGAGTGGGCTGCGTTCACGGAGCGGCTTGCAGTGGCCTTCCAGTTGCCCAGTCCGGGCCTGGGCAGAGCGTTGCTCGGCGGCAGAGCGGAGATGGCTTTCATCGGCTTCGGATTCCCGGCTGGGGGATCCTACCAACTGAACTGCTATCTGAAGGCGCCCTCCCTGTTGCCATCCACCAGCGATGCCTGAAGCGATCCTGCTCTATCGTGCCAGTTGTCTGCGGTGCCGGTGGCTGGCGCGCCTGGCCACACCGGTCGCGTTCGGGGCCATGCGGCGTGTGCCGCTCGACAGCGGGGCGGCGCAGCAACTTTACGAGCGATTGCCCCAGACGCGCGGCAAGCTGGCTCTGATCGAGGCCGATCGCGTTTGGATCGGCGTGGAGGTAGTGCCCGCAGGACTGGGCGTGGCGGCCCGCGGGTTGGTCCGGGCTTTCAGAAGTTGCCTGGCCGCTCTGGCGACGCGCCGGAGTTAAAGGGGTTAAATGGGCTGGTCCCGCCGGCCCGTGCCGATCACGTGCACCATGAAGGCGCGGTCGTGTTCGGCTTCAAGGTGCTCGAAGGCGAGCGCCAGCGGCGCCGTGAAAAAGCCGAGCGGCGGGCTGGTCATGTGATGTTCGCCGCCCGAGTCGTGGTAGCCCCAGCGTATCCAGTCGGCGCTTCGCGGGTACACGCGGAAGCCGGTAGCCGCGGCGTAGCGCGAATCGTTGAACGTGGCGACGTCCTCGGGCAGCAGGACCTCGATGTAGGCGGCCCCGCCGGGGCGAAGCCACGCCAGGATATTTTCCAGCCACTGCGCGATGCGGCCAAAGCTGTTCAGGTAGCAGTAGCCTGCCCAGAAGCTCGTGATGAGGTCGAACGAGCGCGGCGCGAAAACCGGGCTGGCCATATCGGCACAGACGAAGTGAGCCGCGGGATCGGCAACGCGGGCACGCGCCAGTTGTGCCGGGCTTGCGTCCACTCCGACCCTCCACGTGCCTC
>JAPWUP010000169.1 GCA_028275505.1 Bryobacteraceae bacterium | reverse complement strand
CTCATGGAAGGCGTGGTTCTCCACGGGACCGGGCGCGCGGCGCGGTTGGACGGATATTCGGCCGCGGGCAAGACCGGCACCGCCCAGATCTACGATCCGGTGGCGCGCAGGTATACGCACTTTTACAACGCCAGCTTTGTGGGTTTTGCGCCGGTCACGGAGCCGGCCATTGTGGTGGCTGTGACCCTGAATGGTGCTCGCCGTTACGGCGGCGAGGTGGCGGCGCCCGTGTTTCGCAAAGTGGCGATGACGGCGCTGCAACTGATGAACGTCCCCAAGGACATTCCTGAGACCGCGCCGACGGGGCCGACGGATCTGGACGCGGACGCCAACGACGTCGCCATTTCCGACTTCAGTCAAGGCCCCGAACCGGAAGTGCCCGAGGCAGCGCCCCCGCCCGCTGAGTCCCCTTCGGCTCGGCTCGTGGCCGGTCTTTCGGTCCCGGACTTTCAGGGCCTGCCGCTCTCGGCCGTGCTCGAGCGCGCGCTCGTGTTAGGTCTCACCGTGGAAGCCGTGGGCAGCGGCATTGCGCGCGAACAGTTTCCGCCTCCGGGGTCCCCGTTGCAGCCGGGTGGGCGCCTGCGTGTGGTGTTCAAGCCATGACAACTTCAGTCGGAAAGGCAACGGGCAGGACGATGCGACTCGATCAGGTCCTGGCGGGAGCGCCACTGAAATCGCCTTTGCCGCCAGACCTGGCTGCGGTCGAGGTCACGGGTTTGGAGTACGACTCGCGACGCGTCGCTCCCGGCTATCTGTTCTTTGCCTTCCGCGGCGCGCGCTACGACGGTCGGCAGTTCGCGGCGGATGCGCTCGCCCGCGGCGCCGTGGCGGTCATCAGCGAGGGCGGCCCGCCAGAGGGTTTCGCCGGGCCGTGGCTCGAAGTCGAGCACGGGCGCAAGACGCTGGCCATCGCCGCTCTCAATTTCTACGGGCATCCTGACCAGCGCCTGGCTTTGACCGGAGTGACGGGCACCAACGGCAAGACCACGACAACTTTCCTGCTGGACGCGATGCTTCGCGCGGCCGGCCTCACCACCGCGTTGCTCGGGACCATCGAGCACCGCGTGGCGGACCGCGTGCAACCGGCCGTCAACACCACGCCCGAATCCCTGGACTTGGTCCGCTGGATGGACGAGTTGCTCGCCGCGGGCGGCACGCACGTGACGATGGAAGTTTCCTCGCACGGGCTGGCTTTGGGTCGCGTCTACGGCTTCCATTTCCACACCGCGGTGTTCACGAACCTCTCCCAGGACCACCTGGATTTTCACGGCACGATGGAAGAGTACTTCGCTGCCAAGCGGCGTTTGTTCGAGGGAGCGGGCGCTCCTCCGCCGCGCTTTGCCGTGGTCAACGCCGATGATCCGTACTCGAGTCGGCTGCCGCTGCCCGATCCTCCGCGCGCGTTGCGCTATGGCCTCGGGGAGGAAGCCACGGTGCGCGCTTTGGATATCGTGGCCGATTTCGAAGGGTTGCGCTTCCGGATTGCGGATCCCCGCGGCGTTCACGAGGTCTCGTCGCCTCTGCCCGGACGAATGAACGTCTACAACATCCTGGCTGCCTGGAGCGCGGCTTTGACCTACGAGTTGCCGACAGAGGCCATGCAGCGAGGCGTTGCTGCCTGCCGCGCCGTTCCCGGGCGCTTCGAAAAAGTCGAGGCGGGCCAGCCTTTCCTGGTCGTTGTGGACTACGCTCATACCGAAGACGCTCTGCGCAACGTGATTCGGGTGGCGCGGGAGCTGGGCCCCAGGCGCGTACTCACGCTCTTCGGCTGCGGCGGCGATCGCGATCGGAGCAAGCGTCCCCGCATGGGCGAAGCCGCGGCCGCCCTGAGCGATTTCGTGGTTCTCACTTCGGACAATCCGCGCAGCGAGGACCCGTTGGCCATCATCGAGGAGGCGCTGGCAGGCTTGCGCAAGCACCCCACGCCGCATCGCGTGGAGCCCGACCGTGCTCGCGCCATACGTCTCATCCTGGAAGAGGCGCGGCCGGGCGATATCGTGATCATCGCGGGCAAAGGCCACGAGACCTACCAGGTGCTCAAGGACCGCACGATCCCGTTCGACGATCGCGAGGTAGCGCGGCGCATGCTGCGCGAGCTGGGCTACGGGAGGGAAAACTCGTGAAGGCGACCCTGGCGGAACTGGCGCGAGCCATCGGCGCGACGTTGCCCGCTGCCCACGATGCGTTCATCGAGGGCTGGAGCGTGGATTCGCGCACGATCCGTCCGGGCGAACTGTTTTTCGCGTTGAAAGGCCCGCGCTTCGATGGCCACGATTTCGTAGGCGAGGCGCTGGCGCGCGGTGCGGTGGGGGCGGTCGTCGAACGGTCTCTGCCGGGTGTGCAAGGCCCGCTGCTGGTGGTTCCCGACACGCAGCGCGCGCTGGAGGCCGCCGGGAGCTGGGCGCGCGATCGGTTCCAGGGACGCGTCATCGCCGTGACCGGGAGCGCAGGCAAGACCACCACCAAGGATGCCATTGCGGAACTGCTGGGCACGGCGATGGAGGTGGCCCGGAGCGAGGGCAATTTGAACAATCACGTGGGCGTGCCGCTTTCCCTGCTGCGGTTGCCCGAGCAGGCGGGCGCGGCGGTGCTCGAGCTGGCGATGAATCACGCAGGCGAGATCCGACGGCTGGCAGCGCTGGCGCGGCCCGAGATTGGCGTGGTCACGAACGTGGGACACGCCCACGTGGGCTTTTTCGAGTCGCTCGATCAGGTGGCGCTGGCCAAACGCGAGTTGATCGAATCGCTGCCGCCGCATGGCGTGGCGGTGCTCAACGCCGACGACGAGCGCGTGGCCGCATTCGCCCAGGTTCACCCTGGACTGGTACTGACGTTCGGCTTCAGCGAGCGCGCGGACGTTCGCGCCGAAGACGTTTCTTTCGGGGCCGAGGGGTCGCGTTTCCGCGTCGGCAACGTCTGGTTCGAGTGCCCGCTGCCCGGGCGGCACGGCGTCATGAACGTGCTGGCGGCGCTGGCGGTGGCGCGCCTGTTCGGTCTGCCGCTGGAGCGGCTGCGCGATGCGGTGCGCAAGCTGGAAGCCGGCGGGATGCGTGGCCGGCGCTTGATGCATCGCGGCGTGCTCATTCTGGACGATTGCTATAACTCGAACCCGGAGGCGCTCCGGGCGATGCTCGAGACGCTGGCGGCGACGCCGGCGCGTCGCCGGATCGCTGTTCTGGGCGAGATGCTGGAGCTTGGCCGCTGGGCCGAGGCCCTGCACCGCGAAGCGGGTCGCCGCGTCGTCGAGTGCGGGGTGGATGTGCTCGTGGGGATACGCGGCGCCGCCCGCTTTCTGGTGGAAGAGGCGGTGCGCGCGGGAATGCCGCCCGGCGCCGCGTTTTTCTTTGAAGATCCCGTCGAGGCGGGCCGTTTTCTGCGCGGGCTGCTGCGCGAGGGCGACGCCGTGCTGTTCAAGGGATCGCGCGGCGTGCAGGTGGAGCGCGCGCTCCAGGAGTACCTGCGGGCGGAGGGAGACAAGGAGAACTGACGTGCTGTACTGGCTCCTTTACGAGCAGCTGTTCCCTTACTTCAGCCCGCTGCGCGTCTTCCGCTACGTGACCTTCCGCACCGCCTTCGCCAGCCTCACGGCCCTGTTCCTCTGTCTGATTCTCGGCCCGTGGCTGATCGCGCGTCTGCGGCAGTTTCAGATCGGCCAGTACATTCGCGAGGAAGGACCGGCGTGGCATCAGCGCAAGGCCGGCACGCCCACCATGGGCGGTGTGCTGATCATCGTCTCGGTGCTGCTGCCGACGCTGCTGTGGGCCAATCTGACGAACCTGCTGGTGTGGACGGCGGTGCTGTCCATGCTGCTGTTCGGCGCCATCGGTTTCTGGGACGACGTGCTGAAAGTGCGTCGGGGACGGAACCTGGGCCTGCGGGGCCGCACCAAGTTCCTGCTGCAGTGCGCCGCTGCGGGCCTGATCGGCGTGGTCCTGCTGATTCTGCGGGCGGCAGGCGAGTATTCGCCCGCCATGAACTTCCCCTTCTTCAAACAATTCCGTCCCAGTTTGTTGCCTGAGGTCCTGCTCGCCCATCCCTGGACCTACCCGCTGGCCTTCGTGGTGTTCTTTTTCTTCCTGGTGCTGGTGGTGGTGGGCAGCTCCAACGCGGTCAATCTCACGGACGGGCTGGACGGACTGGCCATCGGTCTGATGGTGATCGCATCCAGCGCCATGACGGTTCTTTCCTACACCAGCGGCCACGCCGTCTTCGCGCGTTATCTGGACCTGATCTGGCTGCCCGCGGCCGCCGAACTCACCGTCTTCTGCGGAGCCCTGACCGGCGCTTGCCTGGGCTTCCTCTGGTACAACGCCCACCCGGCGGAGATCTTCATGGGCGACGTGGGTTCGCTGGCGCTGGGCGGCTGTCTGGGCGTGCTGGCCATCCTCATCAAGCAGGAGATGCTGCTGCTGTTTGTGGGCGGCATCTTCGTGCTGGAAGCCCTGTCGGTGATCCTGCAGGTGGCCAGCTTCAAGCTGCGGGGCAAGCGGATCTTCAAGATGGCGCCCCTGCATCATCATTTCGAGGCGCTGGGCTGGCAGGAATCCAAGATCATCGTTCGCTTCTGGATTGCAGGGCTGGTGATGGCGCTGTTTGCGCTGACCACTCTGAAGCTGAGGTGAGGCCGTGGACTTCGCAGGCGTGCGCGTGCTGGTGGTAGGGCTGGGACGCTCGGGACGGGCGGCTGTCGAGCTGCTCTGCTCGCGCGGCGCCCTCGTACGCGCCACGGATCTCAAACAGCCCGAGTCCGCCGCGCTGGAGCGGCTGCGCGCGTTGAACGTCGAATTCCGCCTCCAAACGCCCGAGGTTTTCGAGAACGTCGAGTGGATTGTGCTGTCTCCCGGCGTGCCTGCGGATCTTCCCGAGCTGGAGGCGGCGCGTGCGCGGGGCGTCCGCGTGATCGGCGAGGTCGAGCTGGCCAGCTACTATCTGCAAGGACCGGTGCTGGGCGTCACCGGGTCCAACGGCAAGACTACCACCACGGCTCTGGCCGGTCACATCCTGCGCCATTGCGGCATTGCCGCGCAGGTGGGCGGTAACATCGGCACGCCCGTTTGCGCGCTGGTGGAAACCTCGCGTCCCGATCAGTGGAACGTGTTGGAGCTTTCCAGTTTTCAGCTCGAGACCATCGAACGTTTCCGGGCTCAAGTGGCCGTGGCGCTCAACGTCACGCCGGATCACCTGGACCGTCACCGTACGTTCGAGAACTACGCGGCGCAGAAGGCGCGGCTGTTTCAGACACAGACCGAAAGCGACTTCGCCGTGCTCAACCGGGACGACCCGACCTGCGCGAGCTGGGCCGGCCTGACCCGGGCGCGGGTTCGCTGGTTCAGCGTGCAGGGAGCGACGCCCGAAGGCGCCTGCCTGCGCGAGAGCGAGCTCTGGCTCGAGGGCCGTCCTTTCATGCCGGCGAGCGAGATTCCCCTGCGCGGCTTGCACAATGTGGAAAACGTGCTGGCGGCGGCGCTGGCCGCCCGTCTGGCCGGCGCTTCCCCGGAAGGGATCCGCGACGCGGTCCGCGCCTTCCCTGGCGTCGAGCACCGGCTGGAATTTGTGCGACGTTTGCGCGGCGTGGACTTCTACAACGATTCCAAAGCCACCAACGTGGATGCGACGCTGAAAGCTCTGGCCGCGTTCGATACCCCGCTTTGGGTGATTCTGGGCGGCAAGGACAAAGACGGCGACTACCGCCCGCTGCGCGAGCCGCTGGCCCGCAAGGCGCGCGCGGTGCTGTTGATCGGCGCGGCCGCGGGCAAAATCGCGGAACAACTCGGCGATGCGGCGCCGCTGATCTTTTGCGGCACGCTGGAGAAGGCCGTGGAATACGCGTGGCAAAATGCCCAGGCCGGCGACACGGTGCTGCTCGCCCCCGCCTGCGCCAGCTTCGATCAGTTCGAGAATTTCGAGCATCGCGGGCGGGTGTTCAAGGAGCTGGTCGCGAAACTGGCGGCGCGGCACGGACAGGAGGGCGCCTGAGATGCACTTCGGGGCGCGTACGGATTGGGTGCTGCTGAGCGCGGTCCTCGCCCTGCTGGGCTTCGGGCTGTTGATGGTGTGGAGCGCTACGCAGTACGTGCCTCCTGTGAGGAACGAGCATCCCCTGCCGGAGGCGCCCTGGGCTGCTCCTTTGGGTGCGACCCCAGATCCCGAGAAGGCGCCGGTGATTACGTTCGTGAGCGAGCGGGCCATCAAGCAGGCGCTGTGGGCGGTGGTGGGCCTGGCGCTGATGATGCTGTTCCGGCGGCAGAACTACCGGCGCCTGAACCATCCCGCGTGGGCTTACGGCGGCACGGGACTGGCACTGGCGCTGCTGGCGCTCGCCTATGTGGTGGGTGAGCGGCATCGCTTTCTGCGGCTGGGTCCGGTCGGCGTGCAACCGTCGGAGCTGGCCAAGCCGGTCCTCGTCATCTTCCTCGCCCATTTCATTGCGGAGCGGTCGCGAATTCTCAACGAGCGGCGCACTTTGCTGCCGGTGGCCATGACGCTCGGACTGCTGACCGGGGCCGTGATGGTGGCGGATCTGGGCACGGCCTTCGTCATGATCGCCACGGCGGGCGCGGTCTTCGTGGCTGCGGGACTCGAGTGGAGGCACGTGCGCACGGCGGCAGCGGTCGGCGCTCTGTGCACCCTGCTCGCCGTGTTCATTCCCGGCTATCGGCGCGAACGGGTTCTGGCCTTCGTGCGCGAACTGGGCGTGCTGCAAGCCCTGAAGCTGGCTCCGCAGAATTCCCCTTCGGAGGCGGCGCCGGCCGGCAAACTGAAGCGCGATGTCAGCTATCACCAGAAGCAGTCCCTGATGGCGTTGGGCAGCGGCGGCTTGTGGGGCGTCGGCCTGTTCCGGGGTATACAGAAGCTCGGTTACCTGCCCGAGGCGGAGAATGACTTCATTTTCGCGGTCGTGGGCGAGGAACTGGGTCTGGCTGGCTGCACCGTTTTGCTGGCCATCTTTTTGGTGATCTGGTGGCGGGGGTCGCGACTGGCTCGGAGCGCCCCTGACGAGTTCGGGCGTTACCTGGCCCTGGGCGCCACCTTCATCGTGGTCTTCCAGGCAATGGTCAACATGAGCGTGGTGGTCAAGCTGGCACCCACCAAGGGTCTGCCCTTGCCCATGATCAGCTACGGCGGGAGTTCGCTGATCGCCACCATGATCCTGTTCGGCATCCTGCTGAGCATTCGCGAGCGGAGCGTGTGAGGGTGCAGGGTGATGTTGTTCATCATGGCGGCGGGCGGCACCGGAGGGCACGTGATGCCGGCGCTGGCGGTCGCCCGGGAGCTGCGGCGGCAAGGGCACGACGCCGTGTTCGTGGGCACGCGGCAGGGTCTGGAGGCCCGGCTGGCGCCCGCCGAGGGCTTCCGCGTGGAATTCCTGCGCATCGGCGGCTGGCAGCGAGTCGGGCTGGCCCGGCGCGTGCGAACTGCGGTCGAGCTGCCCTGGAGCGTGCTGCGCGCTGCCCTGCTGTTGGGACGCCTGCGTGCAGCGGCGGTGTTCAGCATGGGCGGTTACGCGGCCGCGCCGGTGTGCCTCGCCGCGTGGCTGCGCCGCGTTCCTGTGGTGTTGCTCGAACCGAACGTAGTGCCGGGTCTGGTGAATCGCTGGACCGGGCGTTTCGCGGCGCGCATCCTCGTGAATTTCGAGGCCACGGCGTCCGCTTTCGGGTCCCGGCCGACGGAGGTGACGGGAATGCCCGTCCGTGAAGGTTTTTTTCAGGTGCCGCCGAAACCGCGTGGCGAATGGTTCGACGTACTGGTGACGGGAGGCAGTCAGGGATCGCGCACGCTCAATCAGGCGGCGCGGGAAAGCTGGCCGCTTTTCCGGCAGGCCAACGCGCGAGTACGAATGGTCTTGCAGACGGGACCCGCGGCGTACCCGGAACTGGCGCGCGAGTTCGAACAGTCAGGCATGCCGGGACGCGTGGTTCCGTTTCTCGATGACATGCCCGCGGCCTTCGCCGAGGCGGATCTGGTGGTGTGCCGGGCCGGCGCTGGGGCGCTGGCCGAGCTGGCCGCGGCCGGCAAGCCGGCCATCCTGGTGCCGTTCCCCTATGCTGCGGACCAGCATCAGTTGCGCAACGCGGAAACTCTGGCGCGGGCCGGCGCTGCTCGCCTGGTGGAAGACCGCGAGATGAACGGTCGCCGACTGTTCGAGGAGGTGACTGCGCTCGCCGCGCGGCCCCAGGAGCTGGAGGCGATGGCCCGGGCGGTGCGACGGTTTGCGCGTCCGGATGCGGCCCGGCGCGCGGCCGCGGCTCTGCTGGAAGTGGCGCGCAGCCGGCGAGCGGTTGACAGGGAGCAACGGGAGTCGAAACAATAGGCTAGAAAAATGTTTCCTTTTCAGCAGCAATCCTCGGGCCCGCCGGTGCTCTTCGCTCCCCAGCATCTTCACTTCACGGGCATCGGCGGCATCGGCATGAGCGGCATCGCCGAGATCCTGCTCCAGCTCGGCTTCACCATCAGCGGCTCGGACCTCAAGTTGTCGCCCGTGACCGAGCGGCTGGCGCGTCTGGGCGCACGCATTTACGAGGGGCACGATCCCGCGCATGTGGCCGGCGCGCGCGCCCTGGTCGTCAGCTCGGCCGTGCCACCGGACAACCCCGAAGTGCAGGAGGCCCGCCGCCTGCAAATTCCCATCATCACGCGCGGCGAGATGCTGGCCGAACTGATGCGCCTGAAATACGGCATTGCGGTGGCGGGCAGTCACGGCAAGACGACCACGACCTCCATGCTGGCTACCGTCCTGGAACAGGCCGGTCTGGATCCGACGGTGGTGGTGGGCGGGCGCCTGCGGGCCTTCGGAGGCGCCAACGCGCGCATCGGTCGCAGCGTGTACCTGGTGGTCGAAGCGGATGAAAGCGATCGCTC
>JAPWUP010000047.1 GCA_028275505.1 Bryobacteraceae bacterium | reverse complement strand
ATCGCTACCAGCGCGGGGCCGGCGTCGGTTTCCCCGCCGAACCGCAGTCGGTTGTAATGCAACGTGAACTCGCGCACCTGTCTGGCCAGCTCGGATTCGGGCAGCACGGCGGCGAACTCGGCCGGCGTCAGCCACGGAGGCTTGCGATAGCCGCGTCGCTCCAGCACGCGGAGCAGGCGCTGGTAGAGCAGAGTCGCCTCCGCCGGATTTCCGCGGCCGCGCCCCAACCGGCGCAGACCGCGTCGCACCCGCCAGCTTTGCGGCGTTCGCACGGCCAGCGTCACCGCCAGCGCTGCGAGCAACACGAATGCGACCAGGACCGGCCAGCGTGATCGCACCAGGCCCTTTGCTCGAGTGACCGCGCTCGTGGACCGTTCCGCAAGCGCTTCCAGCCACCGCGTTCCCAAACTCCGGCTGGTTCGTTCCATGCGGGAGGCCAGTACGAGCTGGCGCGCGAGATCGTAACTCAGCACCCACTCCTGCCAGAAAGTTTCCGCAGCGTCGAGATAGAAGCCGAGGTGCGCCAGCGGCGAGATCCGGGGCGGGCGCGGATCCGGCGGGGTAGGATCGAACGTGGTCCAGCCCGTGGCGGGAAGGTACGCTTCCACCCAGGCGTGCGCGTCCGAAGCGCGTAGTACCTGCCAGCCGCTGACGGGATTGTAGACGCCGCCCTGAAATCCCGTCACCAGCCGCGAGGGAATGCCTACCGCGCGCAACAACACGGCCATGGCGGAGGCGAAGTACTCGCAGTGTCCCTCGCGGCCCTCGAAAAGGAACCAAGCCAGCGGATCGGCGAGCGCCTTGTCGGGCAGCTTCGTCGTGTAACGGTAGTTTTCTCGTAGGTATCTTTCGATGGCGATCGCGCAAGCGTGTGCGGACGTGAAACCCTGCGCCAGTTGTTGCGCCAGAGCAAGAATGCGCGGATCCAACGGGGGTAGGTCCCGGCAGCAGACGAGGACTTCGTACGGGACAGGCCGAGGGGGCAGGGCGCCCGGCGCCACCGGATCGGGCAGAAACGCGTGGACCCCGTAGCGCAGAATTCCCGTAACTGGCGTCGCGGGCCGGAAGCTGTCGTTCGGCTCGCGAATCACCGCCGGCAAGTTCGTCCAGAGCAGCTCGGGGGCGCCGGCGAAGAACAGCGCGTCTGCGGCGGAGCTGTCGAGCATGACCTCGTAGCTCAACCGGCGGCCCCCTTGGATCGGGGCGTTGCGGGCCAGCGTCAGCAGGCGGTCCTCGACCGGTAGCAGCGTGCGCGGCTCAGGCGGGTTATACCACCGCCGCCCGTCGAAACGACTCAGGGCCACGCCGCGCCACTTCAGATTCAGGCCCGCGCCGGCCCCGATCACGCGCACCCGCAGCACGGGCCGCGGATTCTCCAGCAGCCGTCCGATATCGCCGAGCTGCACCTCTTGCGCGAAACCCGGCAACTGAAGCCGCCAGGGCGCGAGCCGGCGGAAAGCTGCCTCCGCAGTCCGTGGCAGAACGAAGAACAACGCGGCGGTCAAAGCGAGGATCGCCCCGGTCAGCCAGACCGACAGCACAGCCAGCCGCCAGGTCAGCCGTTGCGATGGCGGGCAAGCCGCTTGCGAACTTCTCAGCGAACGTCGGATCTCTGCGCTGGTGAGGGTGGCGACCCCGAACAACAGGAACAGAACCAGGAACACGAAGAAGTTCACATCGAGGGAAATCGCGGCCGCTGCGAGCAGTTGCAGAAACGCCAGGGCGATCAGCAGCCCGTAATGGCGCGGCGTGCGGGCCGCCAGCGCACAGACGGCGCTCAGAAACAGAACCAGGTGGATGAGGGCGGGGAGAATCTCTCCCGAAATCAGTTTCCAGTCCGCCCAGAAAAAGGCGGCGCAGGCCAGTGCCAGGCCGGCTGCCCACCGCCGCGGAAGCTGCCACGAGAAGATTCCAGCGGCGATGGCGCCGCGCAGTCCCAGCGCAGCTCCCGTCACCAACAGCGAGGGCAAGTCCACGCGCCCCGAGCCGGCCAGCGCCAGGTAGCCGCTGGCCAGCAGACCCAGCACCGAGAGCTGAAAGAAGCGCTCGATGGAGTGGATGGCTACCGGCGCCCGCGCTCTTGCGCCTCGGTGTTGCACCGCTCCCCCTTGCTTTTATTCTAGGATCCCGCCAGCCAGCGCCCGCCCGCTGTGCTAAAACGATGAAGTGCGTCTCTCGCTGGCCAACGACCATCCCAAGGGGCGTTCCGACGAACTTTTCGCGCGTTTCCAGACCGAGCGGGTGCTCGAGCGACTGCGCACTCTGGACGAACGCGTGCGGCGCGAAGGCCTGGCAGGACTGCACGCCGACCAGGATTTGCTGATTCGCATCGGCATGGAAACCGACAGCGCCGGCCGCGTCACCAAGAACGGCTACGGCGTGTTCAATCTGAGCTGGCAGGTTCCCGAGCATCCGGAATGGCCCGATATGATTGCCGCCGAGGTCAACGAACTGCGCGCCGCGATCCAGAGCGCTCACCGCGTCCGTCTGCGTTACCTGCTGTGGTGCGGCATGGGCGGTTCGGCGGAGGACAAGTCCATGTATCTGGCCACCGGGCTGCTCCGCCGCGGTGTCCGCTGCTACGTGCTCGATTCCACGGATCCGGCGAAGCTCAAGTGGATCCTCGAAGACATCCGCCGCCGCGACGCGCGATCCCTGCCCGAGATCCTCAAAAGTTCGCTCGTGGTGGGCATGGCCATGGGTATGACCTCGTACGAGCCTGTGGTGAATCTGGAAAAGCTCACCACGCTCTATGAGAAGCACCGCATTCCTAGCCAGGCGAATTTCCTCTACATGACGTTGCCCGGCTCGGTTCTGGACCGGTTCGCGCAGCCGCGCGGCTACCGCCGCGTGGAGCTCCAGCCCGACAACGCGAACACCACCGCGGGACGGCACAGCGGCCCCCTGACGCGCGGTAGTCTCTACCCGCTGGCGCTGGCAGGCGTGGATCTGCGCGCCTGGATGACGGGCGCCGTTCTCGACGAAGAGCAGATCCATACCGCCTGGCGACTCGCCTCCTTCATTCACGCCCAGGGCGAAGCGGGCCGCGACAAGCTTACTTTGCTGCTGCCGCGCTGCTGGAAAGGTGCCGGCATCTGGACCAAGCAGGATTTCGAGGAGAGCCTGGGCAAGAGCGAGCAGCTCGGCCTCAAGGTTGTGGTGGACGAGAAACCCAAACTGGCGGATTATCGGTCGCCCAAAGACCCGCGGCAGGACCGCGCCTTTCTGGCCGTGCAGGTGCAGGGTGAGCACCACCCGGAAGCCGCCAAGATTGCCCGGCTCAAGGCGGCCGGCTATCCCACCGCCGTGCTCAGCTTCGACCGCGGCGCCCTCCTGTCTACCTACATGCAATTCATCCACTACACGGTTTTCGGCGTAGCTTACCTGCGCGAAATGAACTTTGTCACGCAGCCGAGCGTCGAGCTCTACAAGGCGGTGGCCGCGGAAATTTATCGCGAGGCGCAGGAGGCGGGCGGGATTCGCCGCACGGCGGCCTGGCGGCAAATGATGGAAACGCCGCGGCGCGTGCGTTTCGGTCCCGTCACCTTGTGCTATCACCTGCTGGACACCAGTGGCGCCGAGCCTGAGGGGCAAGCGCCCGAGCGCTATGCCTGGCTGCTGGAACGCGAGGCTGCGGCCGGACGCATCAGCTACGGCGAGTTGACCTTCTTCGGCGACACGCGCTACTGGCCGGAAGGCAAAGCGGTCCTGCGCCTGCTGAAACAGGCGGCAGGTGAATTGTTTCGATCGGCGCTGAAGATGCCCGCCGATGTCTACGAAGGTCCGGCCATGAACCACTCCTACCACGAGATGATCATTGGTCATGGCCGCTGCTTTTCTACCGTGCTCGCCACGCTGCGTCCCGAAGAGCTGCCCGCCGCGGGCTACACGGCGGATTACCACATGGCCCAGTTCCTGGCCACCCAGATCGCTCTGGCCCGACGCGGTCGCGCGGTGGTGGCCATTCTCCTGGATCAACTGGAACCGGACAGCCTGCTCGCCCTGCGCGAGTTCTTCCATCGCGCAGCGCTGGCCGTCAAGGCAGCGATGCGAAAAGGAGCTGTGGCAGGCGTGATCTGAAGCAAACCGGACAAGGGTTCGCTATGGTGAGGTACAAGCCGGCTCGATCGGATCGCAAGAAGAAGGAACCCAGCGGCCTGAGCTCCGCCATTCCCTGTCTGGTGCTCCTGATTGCCGGGATGGCATTGTTCTTCTTGCTCCTGTACGCTGTCCTGCGAGGCGCCTGAATCATGTTGAGAGCAGACCAGCGAGCAGCCGACCAGTTGCGTCCCGTGCGCATCACGCCGGGCTATCTGTTGACAGCCGAGGGCTCGGTGTTGATCGAGATGGGCAACACGCGCGTGCTGTGCGCGGCCTCCCTGGACGAAACGGTGCCGCAGTTTCTGCGCGGCACGGGCAAAGGCTGGGTGACTGCGGAGTACTCGCTGTTGCCCCGCGCGACCGTCACCCGCACGCCGCGCGAGATCACCCGCGGGCGGCCTTCGGGCCGCACTCAGGAGATCCAGCGTCTCATCGGGCGCTCCTTGCGGGCGGTGGTGGACCTGGAGGCACTGGGCGAGCGCACCATCATCTTGGACTGCGACGTCATCCAGGCCGACGGCGGCACGCGCGCGGCCGCCATCACGGGCGCGTTCGTAGCCCTGGCTCAGGCCACCAGCCAACTGGTCAGCTTCGGCGTGGTGAAGTCGCAGCCCATCCGCGATTACGTGGCGGCGGTCAGCGTAGGACTGGTCGAGGGCGAGCCGCTGCTGGATCTCACCTACGAGGAGGATTCGCGCGCGCAGGTGGATATGAACGTGGTGATGACGGGATCGGGCCAGTTCGTCGAGATCCAGGCCACCGCCGAGCAGACGCCATTTACCCAGGATCAGTTCAACGTTCTGCTAGAGATGGCCCGCCGCGGCATCGCGCAGCTCATCGAAATCCAGCGCGGCTTGGTGAAGCTCACGTGATCCTGTACTGCGCGACGACGAATCCCGGCAAGCTCCGCGAGTTCCGCCAGGCAGCGGAAGCCTACGGGCGGGGCCGCATTCAGGTGGAAGTACTGCCCGGTCTGGAAGGAATTCCTCCTTGTGAGGAGACGGGGCGCACCTTCGAAGAAAACGCCGTCCAGAAGGCGCTCTACTATAGCGCCTGGGCGCCGGGCCTGCTGTTCGCTGAGGATTCCGGCCTGGAAGTGGATGCGCTGGGAGGCGCGCCGGGCGTTCTCTCCGCCCGTTTCGCCGGACCCGGGGCCACCGACGAAGCCAATAATCGCCTGCTGCTCGAAAAACTGCGCGGCGTGACACAACGCACCGCGCGTTTCGTTTGCGTAGCGGCTTTGGCCGAACGGGGCCGGCTGCTGCGCACTTTCCGGGGTGTCGTGGAAGGGCGGATCGCGGATGAGCCGCGCGGCCAGAACGGCTTCGGCTACGATCCGCTCTTTTACTACGAGCCGTTCGGGGCCACCTTCGGCGAAGTCAGCGCGGAGCGAAAGATGAGCGTCAGCCACCGCGGCCAGGCGCTCCGCCAGCTCATGGAATGGGTGGCCACACAACTGCCGGCGGGGACGGCGCGGCTTTAAAAACCTTCCGGGCGGATCCAGAAGCTTTCCTCCCAGCGTCCGCCGGGCGGCACGCTTTGAAGCTCCGGATAGCGCCCGGTGTGGGCCAGATTGAAGGCGTTGGTGACGGCGGTCATGGGCTCGAAGCAAATGAAGCTGCGTCCCTTGGGAGCATAGATGACCGCCACGGGATACTTTGGCCCGAACAAAACGCTAATCTTTTGTTTCTTTCCGCGCACCCAGAACTCCGCCCGTCCGGAGCCGTCCCGCACCAGCCCGGTGAATACGTCATCCAGGTGCGTTCCGGAGAGCAGAAGGGGATCGGGCAGTCCCGCCGGCTGCCGTTCGCCGGTCGGCAGCAGCTCGGGCGAAAGGACGACCCGCTCGCGCGCCGGCACGTGCACCTGCCACTCATCCCGCAGCGCATCGGTCAGCCGGAAGTACGGGTGAAAACCCAGCGAAAGCGGCATCGGCTCGCGCGCCAGATTGTCCACGCGCAGCCGTACCTCCAGTTCGCCGCCGCTCAAGCGGTGGGTCATCCACAGAACGTGAGCGAAAGGAAACTGCGCCATCAGGTCCGGGTAGCGAAAGAACTCCAGGCGGCTCGTGGTCCAGGCGCCTTTCCCGTCCGCCCGAACTTCGGTAACTTCCCACAAAGACGAATAAACCAGCAAACCGTGAATCGGCCGGCCGTTCTGGTCACGCCGAAAGTTACCCAGCGCGGGGTTAAGGAGATATTTCTTGCCGTTGGCGAAGTAAGCTTCGCCATCCAGCCGGTTGGCCCAGGGCGCCAGGAAGGGATTGCCTCCCTGCGCCGGCCTGGCCTTGAGCTCGGCCAGGCTGGTGTACGGTTTCCAGAAAATGTCCTCGCCCCGGACGCGCATCTGCCAGGCGTTGTTGCCCAGCGATGGCGCGATGACGACCTCGATGCCGCGGGCCCTGTCGGTGAGGCGGACCGCTTCCACCCCCTCCATCGTGACCCGATCGGCAGAATAAGTCTGGGCAAGAATAGCGGCAGAGAACCAAAGTGCAAACCAAATTCTTCTCATGGCGGGCTATCCACGGGTCGCAAGTCGAGTTGCGTTTCCTGCTGACAGCAAGCGCAAGGTCCCGGCGTATAAGACCGGATCGAACATACGTCGCACCAGTAAGTGACCAGATACTTTTTTCCGCGCTCGATTACCAGAATGTTTTTCTGGTAGAAAGGTCCGGCCCGGAAACGTGAGGCGTTGAGTCGGGTTCCCAGAATTTCCAGTTCCCGGCCGACCAGCCGCTTGTCCCGGAGAACCTTGAGGCTGTCTTCATCGCCCTCGAGGACGACGCGCTGCCCGGAGGGCGTGCGCAAGACAGGTTGATCTCCCTGCGCATGCTCGAGAATGCCGCGGACAGAGTCGGCGGCGCCGGCCCACAGGCTGGCAGGCAGCGCCCAGACCGCCTGCACGAATTGGCGCCGATGCATAGCTTCATTGTAGCCGGGCGTCGGCCCGCACTGCGTTTACAATAGAAGACCGTGAAGAGAGAACCGTTGCGCGGCGCCTTGGTCGGCTGCGGCTTCTTCGGCCGAATCCAGGCGGAAGCCTGGAAGCGCATTCCGGAAGTGGAGCTCGTGGCCGCATGCGATCGCCAGTTGTCCCGCGCGCAGGCACTTGCGCCGCGCGCGTACGGGTCCGCCGAAGAGCTTCTGGAGCGCGAGTCGCTGGATTTCGTTGACATCGCCACCGGTCCGGAATCCCATCTGGAACTGGTGCGTCTGGCAGCGCAGCGCGGCGTGGACGTAATCTGCCAGAAACCGATGGCGCCGGATTGGTCTCAGGCGGTGGCCATGGTCGAAACGGCCGCGGCCGCCGGCATCCGCCTCATCATTCACGAGAACTGGCGGTGGCAGCCGTGGTACCGCGAGGCGCACGATCGCATCCGCCAGGGCCTTATCGGGCGTCCGTTGACTTATTGGTTCCGCGTGCGCCGGGGCGATGGTGCCGGTCCCGAACCTTACCCGCAGCAGCCTTACTTCCGGAACATGTCTCGCTTTCTGGTCTTCGAGACGCTGGTCCACCCGCTGGACACTGCGCGCATGCTCTTCGGCGACATCGCTGCGGTCTCCGCGCTCACGCGCCGCGTCAACCCCGTGATTGCCGGCGAAGATCACGCCGCCCTGCTCGTTCGCCACGAGGATGCGCTTTTCGGCATCGTGGACGGGCACCGGTTCCTGAACCTGGCGTCCGACTCGCCCCCCATGGGCGAGGCTTTCTTCGAAGGCGACGGCGGCTGGTTGCACGTGACGGCGGAAGGTCACCTGCTCCACAATGGCCGTGTCGTTTGGGAAAACCGCATTACGCGCGGCTACCGGGGCGACAGCGTGTGGGCTGCCCAGCGGCACTTCGTCGAATGCCTGCGGAACGGCGCGCCGGCAGAAAGCGAGGGACGCGAATACCTGAAAACCTTTGCCGCGGTCGAAGCCGCCTATCGCAGCGCCGCCGAAGGACGTCTGGTGAGCGTGAAGGAGATTCTCCCATGAAGTTGCCTGCCGCCTGCTTTGCTCTGGCCGCTCTGCTCGGCGCCCAGGATTTCAGCGACGTGCGCATCGAGCGCATCGCCGCAGGTCACAAGTTCACGGAAGGGCCGGTCTGGTCGCGCGAGGGCTTCCTGTTGTTCAGCGACGTGCCCCAGGATCTGATCCTGCAATGGACGCCAGGCAAGGGCGTGAGCCGTTTTCGCGAATCCTCCAACGGGGCCAACGGCAACGCGTTTGATGCGCAGGGCCGGCTGTACACCTGCGAGAGCCGCACGCGTCGCGTGGTTCGCATGGACCGCAAGGGGCAGCTCGAGGTGCTGGCCGAGCGTTTCGAAGGCAAGCGACTGAACGCGCCCAATGACATCGTGGTCCGCCGCGACGGCCACGTCTATTTCACCGATCCCGCGTTCGGGGCCCAGCAGGACACGCGCGAGCTCGACTTCTTCGGCGTCTACCACATCACGCCGCGCGGTGAAATCGAGGCCATCGCACGCTGGAAAACCCGGCCCAACGGCGTCGCCCTTTCGCCGGACGGCAGGATCCTCTACGTGACCAACTCCGACGAGCGCAACGTCTACGCCTTTGACCTGGACCGCCAGGGGCGCGCTGCCAACCCGCGCGTCGTGGTCTCAGGGATAGACGGCGTGCCGGATGGCATGGCTGTGGACGAAAAGGGCAACCTCTACGTGACCGCCCGCGCTCTGTTCGTCTACACGCCGCAAGGCAAACTTCTGGCGACGATCGAGATGCCGGAGACGCCCTCCAACTGCGCCTTCGGCGATCCGGACTTCGGCGCCCTGTACGTCACCGCGCGCAGCTCGGTCTATCGCATCCGTCTGAACGTCAAGGGCGCGGTGCCATACTGAAGGTGAATGGATCGCCGTTATCCTGAGCGGCCTCTGGTCGGCGTTGGCGCTATCATCCTGGACGGGGAACGTCTGCTGCTGGTGCGTCGCGGCAGCCCTCCTTATGAAGGGGAGTGGTCGCTGCCCGGAGGGCTGCTGGAAGCCGGCGAGCGTCTGGAAGACGCTGTGCGCCGCGAGGTGCTCGAGGAGACCGGGCTCGAAGTGGAAGTGCTCTCGCTGGCGGGCGTGTTCGAGAGAATCGTGCGCGACAAGGAAGGCAAGCCCGAATACCACTACGTGCTGCTTGACTATTTTTGCCGGGTGCGCGGCGGAAGCCTGCGTTGCGGGTCCGACGCCGCCGCAGCCGCCTGGATCCCGCGCCATGAGCTGGCCTCCTACTCGCTTACGCCCGGCACTCGCGAATTCCTCGAGCAAGTGTTGAAGGCTCGGACCTGATGCGCAACACGAGCGCTGCCCTGCTGGAATTCGACGCGTTGCGGGACCTGCTCGGGCGCTACGTGGCCAGCCCGCTCGGTCGCGCCGAGCTGGAACGCTGCGCCCCAAGCGAAGACCGGGCGTGGGTCGAGAATTCGCTGGCCGAGGTGGCCGAAGCCATCGCTTATCTGGAGGCCGCAGCCAAACCCCAGCCCGCCGCCCGCGGCGCCGCCGTGCGATTCCGCTTCGACGGCTTGCAGGATCCCGCCGAAGCCCTGGCCCGGCTGCGCATCGAGGGCGCCGCGCTCGAGCCCAAGCAGATCCTTGCCCTGTGCGAGCTGCTCGACCGCGCCTCCGACATTCGCTCAATCCTGCTGTCCGTGGCGCCCCGGTTCCCGAAGCTCGCCGCACGCGCTGCCGCCATGGGCGAATTCCGCGCGCTGCTGAAAACACTGGCCGGGAAGATCCTGCCGGATGGCACGGTGGCCGACGACGCCAGCTCGGAACTGGCGCGCTTGCGGCGGGAGGTGGAAAGACAGAGGCGGCTGGTGCAGGAGTCCCTGGAACGCTTCGTGCGCGCACACCGCGAAGACGGCGTCTTGCAGGAGGAATTCATCACGATTCGCAACGAGCGTTTCGTGGTCCCTGTGGTGGCGGGCCAGAAATGGCGCATCGAGGGCGTGGTCCACGGGGCGAGCGGCACCGGTCACACGCTGTTTGTCGAACCGCTGGAAACCATCGAGCTCAACAACGAACTGGTGCGCCTCAGCGAAGAGGAAGCGCGCGAGGTGCATCGCATCCTGCTGGAAATCAGCAGCCGGTTGCGCGAGCACCTGGAGGCGATCGTCCGCACGGTCCAGATTCTCGGCGAGCTGGAATGGCTGTTTGCGCGGGCGGCCTTTGCCCGCGACTTTGGCGCCGTCATCCCGCGCTTCAGTCCGCCGGAGGAACGCCGTTTGCGGCTGCGCGACGCCCGTCACCCGCTGCTCGAAGACGTTCTGCGCCGGCAGCGCGGGCACGTGGTTCCGTTTTCGCTCGAGCTGGACGGCGGCGCCCGCGTGCTCCTGGTGAGCGGCCCCAACAGCGGCGGCAAGACCGTCACGCTCAAGACCGTCGGCTTGCTGGCGCTCATGGCGCAGGCGGCCTTGCCCGTGACTTGCGCCGAGGCGGAGCTGCCGTTCTTCGATCAAGTGCTGGCCGATTTCGGCGACGCGCAGTCCATCCAGGAGAGCCTCTCCACCTTCTCGGCGCACATGGCGCGCATCCGCTCCATTCTGGAGGAGGCCACCGCAGATTCCCTGGTGATTCTGGACGAGCTGGGCCGCGCCACCGATCCGGATGAAGGCGGGGCTCTGGGAATCGCGATCCTCGAGGAGCTGCGCAGGACCGGCTGCTTTACCCTGGCCTCGACGCATCTGGCCGCGCTGAAAGTCTACGGGGCCACCACGCCCGGGGTGGTGAACGCCTCGATGGGCTTCGACGAGGCCACTCTGTCGCCCAATTACGTGCTGCGCGTGGGAGCACCGGGGAAGTCGGCGGGGCTCGATATCGCCGCACGGCTTGGGCTGCCGCCCTCGTTGCTGGATCGCGCCCGCAAGGCCCTGGGAACGCGCGAGCAGGATATGGCGCGGTTCATCCGCGAGCTGCACGAGCGCCTGGACGAGGTAAGCAGGCTGGAGGCGGAGCTGCGCGCCGAGCGTGAGCGCCTTGCGGCTCGCGAGCGTGAACTCGCGGAGCGGTGGCAGAAACGCGAGGCCTCGAAGCTGGCTGAGCTGGAGCGCAGGGTGGAGGCCGAACTCGAGCGCTTCCGCGAGCAGGCCGCCCAACTGTTGGAGGAGCTGCGGCAGGCGGGCGCTTCGGAAAAAAAGGCGCGTCAGCGGATTGCGCACCTGGAAAGCGAGCTGCGCGAGCAGGTGAGCGCGATTCCGGGAATGCGAACGCCGGAGGCAGCGGGGACTCGAGGCTCCCTCGAGCTGCGTGAGGGCGTGCGGGTTCGCCTGCGCGACGTGCGCGAGCCTGCCCGCGTCCGCCGGTTGATTGGCGAGGACCGGCTCGAAGTCGAGGCCGGCCTGCTGCGCATGCAGGTCTCGCGCGATGAGATTCTCGAAGTGCTGCCCCCGGTGCCCGCGCAGGCGAGCTTGCCCAAGGGCGTCAGCTACGAACCGCCGGCGCGCGACGCCGAATCGCTGCGCGAGATCAACGTGATCGGACAGCATGCCGAAGAAGCTGTGGAGGCAGTGGACAAATTCCTGGACAGCGCAGTGCTGGCCTCGCTGAGCCGGGTGCGCATCGTGCATGGCCACGGCATGGGAGTGCTGCGGCGGGCTATCGCGGAGCTGCTGGCGCGCCACCCACACGTAGAACGCTTCTATCCCGCTCCTCCGCAGGAAGGTGGCACGGGAGCGACGATCGTCGAATTGAAAGAGTAGTCACAATCTCCGCGATTTCGATGTAGAATATCCCCATAGGAAGTTTCACTCACTCAGGAGGGGCATGTGATGACTGAATATGCGCATCCGGAAGTGTTGGTTTCGACGGACTGGGTAGCCAGTCATGGGCGTGATCCCGGTGTCCGCGTCGTGGAAGTGGATGTGGATACGTCCGCCTATGACGAGGGCCACATTCCGGGAGCCATTGCGTGGTCCTGGAAGACGGATTTGTGCGACACCGTGCGGCGCGACATTCTTTCCAAAGAGCAGTTCGAGGAACTCATGAGCCGCTCCGGCGTCAGCAACGATACCACGCTGGTGCTTTACGGGGACAACAACAACTGGTTTGCGGCCTGGGCATTCTGGCAGGCGAAGATTTACGGGCATCGCGATGTGCGGTTGATGAACGGCGGGCGCAAGAAGTGGCTGGCCGAAGGGCGCGATCTCTCGCGCGAGGTACCGGTTTACCCGCGCACCTCGTACAAGGCGTCCGAGCCGGATCTTTCCCTCCGCGCTTTCTTGCCCCAAGTACGCGAGGCCATGGAGACCGCCTCGGCGGTCCTGGTGGACGTCCGCAGTCCGGCGGAATTCACGGGCGAAATCCTGGCGCCTCCGGGATTGCCTGAGACCTGCCAGCGCGGCGGGCACATTCCCGGCGCGAAGAACATTCCGTGGTCACTGGCCTGCAACGAGGACGGAACCTTCAAGCCCGCGGCCGATCTCAGGCAGCTCTACGGCAGTCAAGGGGTGGACGGATCCAAGCCCGTGATCGCCTACTGCCGGATCGGCGAACGCTCCAGTCACACCTGGTTCGTTCTCAAGTACTTGCTGGGCTTCCGCGACGTTCGCAACTACGATGGTTCGTGGACGGAGTGGGGCAACCTCGTCGGCGTGCCGATCGAGAAAGGGTGAGCTCACCCGCTCTTAGGCCGGACTTCGCCGAGTACTGGCTTCGGTCAGCGCAAGGACACCGTGACCGCGTTGGAGCGGACGCCGGCTGCCGTGATCACCACCGGAACTTCGCCCTTGCCTGCCAGCGCACGCGGCACGCGCACGTTGACTTGGTCCAGCGCCGGGAACTGCGGCTGCGGCGCGGCGCCCACGACGTCGGCCTTCTGCCCGCCGATCGTCGCCGTCACCGAAGCGCCCGCCCCGCGGATGGGCCCGAGCGTTAGCGGGCTGGCCCCGGCTTACGAGGGCTCCGTCATCGTCACCGGATCCCAGCGGCAGATGCGGTTCTCGAAATAGCTCAGATTGGCCAGCAGGGCGGGACCGGCGGCGCGGAAACCGTACGTGGCGTCTTCCACCACCGGTTTGCGCTCCCTCACCGCGGTCCAGAACACCCGGTGATGTTCCACGTGCGCGTCGTAGCCCGGGGGCGGGGCGAAGCGCGTCTCTGCTTCGTCGCGCATGCGCTCGGGACTGGGCGGCAGCAGCGGGTATTTCTTGCGGTACTCGGCCAGGATGCGCTCCTGAAGCGCACGCGGGAAGGTGGAAATGGTCAGCCCCGGTTCGGTTTCCTTCGGCGGACGCGACAGCACAACCGTCGGCCCGGTCTGGATGATTCCTTCGCTGCCAATAAAGCGGAAGCCGAACTGCTCCTGCGCCACGCTGGATTTGAAGTTCACGCGGAAGGCCACGTTAAATCCGGGATAATCGAGCAGCGCCAGCAGGACGTCGGGCACGTCGCGCCCGTCCTTCCAGTAGCGCAGTCCGCCCGTGGCGAACACGCGCGAGGGTCCCAGCGCGCCGGTCACCAGGTGCAAGCCGGAAAACAGGTGGACGAACAGATCGCCGCCGATGCCCGTGCCGTAGTCGCGGTAGTTTCGCCAGCGGAACAGGCGCACGGGATCGAATGGCCGCTTGGGAGCGTCACCCAGGAAGCGGTCCCAGTCAATGTTCTCCGGAGAGGCGTCGGGCGGGATGGTATACTGCCACGCGCCCAGCGCGGTGTTGCGATCGAGCCACGCCTCCACCATGTTCAATTCGCCGATGGCGCCTGACTTCAGCAACTCGCGCGCCTTCTGATAAATGATCGAGGTCACGTACTGGCTGCCCACCTGGAGGATGCGCCCGGTACGCTTTTCCGCCTCGATCACGGCGCGGCCCTGTTCGAGTTTCTGCACCATGGGCTTTTCGCAGTAAACGTCCTTGCCCGCTTCGAGGGCGTCAATGGTTTGCCGCGCGTGCCAGTGATCCGGGGTGGCGATGATTACGGCGTCCACGTCGGGCCGCGCCAGAATCTCACGGTAGTCACGCGTTACGAATAGGTCCTTGCCCCACAGCTCGCGGGCGCGTTCGAGCCGCCCGTTGTAGACATCGGCCACGGCCACCAGCCGCGTGCCTCCGACGGCGAGGGCCATGCGGGCGTCGCCCATCCCCATGCCGCCAGCGCCGATGAGGGCGAACTGGATGCGGTCATTGGCCGAGAACTTGCGGGCGGGTTGGGCCGCGGCGGCCTGAAGCGCCGCGCCGGAGGATTCCAGAAAGCTGCGTCGGGTCAATTCCATGCTCTTTACTCTAGCGCGGCGCGCCGGCGGAAGCGGGCTGCGGCTCCATGATCTCGGTGCGGCTGCCGTCCGGATCGAACAAATTGGCCAGCCACCGACCGTTGCGTCCGATGCGGGGCTGATAACGCGGCTCGTCAGGCAGGCCGCGACGCCGGAGTTTTTCATAGGCCGCTTTGATGTCCGGAACCTGAAGGCAGATGTGCTGCATGGAGCCGAGCTGCTGGCGAGTGGGCGGCTGGGAGGCCAGCATGTACTCGATGTAGTCGCCGCGCCCGGGCATTTCCATGTTGATCCACCGCAGCTCGCCCTCGGAGGGACCGCCGCGCCACGTTTCGCGAAAGCCCAACGCCGTAGCGTAAAACTTCATGGCCGCGTCGAGGTCCAGAACAACTACGCCCGTGTGCCACAAGCGATCCGAAATCCGGTTGGTCCCCAGGAATTTTCCGCGCACGCGGTGTTGCTGAGAGCCCGCAACGTACTGGAGAAACTCCAGACGCGTGCCGCCGGGATCCTCCAGCCAGAAGCCGGGATTGCCGTCCGGGCGCGTTGCGATCGAGGACGGCTTGAGTCCGCGCTCGACAAGGAGCCGGTGCGCCCGGCGCAGATCCGTGCACTGGATGGCGATGAAGGCCAGTCGCTGGTCCTGATCAGGCTTCAGCCCCGGCAGCAGTTCGATGAACTGTTCGTCATTGACCTTGAAGGCAACGCGCTGGATTTCCCCCTGCGGCCCCCGGATGGCGAAGGCTTCCTCGAATCCGAGAAGGCCGGAGTAAAAGTTGCGAGCTGCCGCAAGGTCACTCACACGAAACCCGACGGAAGCGAGACCGGCCAAAGGGAGCGACTGAGCCGAGAGCGCAGCAGCCGCGAGCAGGCAAGCGATGAGCCTCATTCCCTGATTGTACTGCTACGATGCGAGCGCGTCGGTGTAGTAACCTTGAAGTCTTCGCCGTGAGAGAATGCTGCGCGAGTAGTGCGGCCGGCGCCGTTGTGTCCCGTGGCCGAAGAACGCCCCGTCTGCGACGCTCGGACTGGATCCTGATGGCGTACTTCACGTATGTGGCGGTGCTGGCCCAGATCCTGCCGGTCCCTGACCCGATCCCGCTGCTGGCGGTTGCGGTGAACCTGGCCGTCATCAAGGGGCTGCTGGTGCTGGCATGGGCCGAGTCGCTCCGGGGCAACATTTTCTTCAGCGTCCTGCGCGATTGGTATCCCGCGCCGCTGATGCTCCTGGCGTACCGTGAAATGGGCTGGCTGGCGCCGGCTCATCACACGCACAAATTCGAGCAAGCCTGGATCGTCTGGGACCGCAAGTTACTCAACGACTGGGGACTGCATGGCCTGATCGAGTTTTTCAGTCCCGTGTTGCCGGCCCTGCTGGAGCTGGCTTACCTGCTCGTGTACTCGACCCCGCTGTTTTCCGTGTTCATGCTCTACGTGTACCGCCGGCGCGAACGGGTGGATTCGTTTCTGACCTTGTTCCTGCTGGCAATTCTCATCCCGTATGCTCTCTTCCCGTACTTTCCTTCTGAGCCGCCGCGGGTGGTTTTCCCCGGAGAATTGTTCCCAAGCGCCGACACGTGGTTTCGTCGGCTCAACTGGCAGTTGCTGGAAGGGCAGGGAATCCGGACCAGCGTTTTTCCCAGTGCTCACGTGGCCGGAGGATTTGCCGCGGCCTTCGGCATGATGCGATACCTGCCCGAGCACGCGTGGGTGGGTCGCTTGCTGCTGGTGCTGGCGGTCCTGATTGCGACCGCCGTGATTTACGGCCGCTACCACTATGCGGTGGATGCGGCCGCCGGGCTGGCCGCGGCGCTTCTCGCCCTCATGATTGTCGTTGCGCTCGAGAAGCGCCAGGCTCGGGCCGCGCGCTGAACTTACTTGCTTTCAGAGTCCGACTTGCTGCCGCAGCAGCTCGTACCGGAGGACGCGGACTTGGAGTCGCCGTCCTTGGACGGCTTCGAGTCCCCTTTGCCGTCGGCCTTGCGCGCGTAATCGGTGATGTACCAGCCGCTCCCCTTGAACTGGAAGGCAGGCGGCGAAAGCAACCGCTCCAAGACGCCGCCGCAGCCCTCGTGGATCGTGAGCGGCTCGTCGGAGAACTTCTGCATGACCTCGAAGACCTTACCGCAACTCTGGCACCTGTATTCGTAAAGCGGCATAGCGTGTTGTGCTACCTCCTGCAAAAATTTCGTCCGCTGCCTGGGTGGCGGTGACCCCACCACCCTGCCCGTACCGGCCGTTTAGGGCTTCGGACCAGGAGTCGCCGCCGGCTGCGTTCCGGTCGAAGGGCCAATCTGCCACGCCGTGGGCGGACCCGGTGGCTTGCCCTTGGTGAGAACTTCGATCGCCTTTTCCAGCAGGCGATCTTCCTCGGGCTTGGGCGCCCGCTCGGTCTCGGGTGGCGCCGGCTCCTCCTCGCTCTCGGGGAGCGGCTCCGACTCGAGCACTTGGACGGTGGGGGTCACGCGCGTATCCTGGATGGCTTTTCCGCTGGGCGAGTAGAACTTCGCCACCGCCAGGATGATCGCGCCCCCGTCATCCAGATTGACGGGCCTGCGAACCGCTGCGTTGCCGAAAGTCGGTTCGCCCACGACCTCGGCCCGCTTGTGATCGAGCAGCGCCGCAGCAGCCACCTCGGCGCCGCCGGCGGTCCCGCGATTGGTGATGACTACCATAGGCAGCCGCCAGAGGGTCTTGGCCGGGTCGGCCCGAAACTCCTCCCGACTGTAACGCTGGCCCTCCACGTAAGTTATGATTCCCTTATCCAGGAAAAGGTTCGCCAGGGCCACGCCTTCCTCTACCGTACCCGCCGCGCAGTTGCGCAGATCCAGCACCAGCCGCTGGGCGCCCTGGTCGAGGAGCGCACGCAAGCCCTCCGCAGCCTCGGCCGCCTTCCCGGGCGCCAGGCTGGTCACTTGCAGGTACCCGATCTGCCCGGGCAGCATGCTCCAGCTCAGCTTGGGGAACTTGAGGACTTCCCGGGTCAGCGTCAGCTTGCGCGGTTCCTGCTGGCGCAGCGAGAGAACCGAGATCTCCACCGTGGTCCCAGGCTTGCCTCGCAACAGCATTTCGGCGTAGGCCAGAGGCATGTCCCGGGTGGAGATGCCGCGGATCGTCTCGATCATGTCGCCGGTCACCAATCCGGCGCGCGCAGCCGGGGACCCGGGCACCGTTCCCATAACGCCCAAATAACCGTACTTCCACGAAAGCAGCAAACCGACGTCGCCCTGAAGCGCGTCTTTGTTCTTGAGATATTCCTTGTACTGCTCGGCGTTCAGATAGCTGGCGAAGGGATCAATGGCTTGGAGCAACCCGTTGATCGCCCCGAGCGTCACGCTCTTCAGGTCCGGCTCCTCGACGTACTCCGACTTGATCCGGTGCAGCACTTCGGTCAGCACAGCCAGGTGCCGGTAAGGAGTATCGGAACCGGGCTTGTCCAGGACGGCGCCGACGAGCAACAGTGCCGCCAGGCACGTCGAGAGCACGAGGATGAACGCTTTCAGGCGGCGGTTCATAAAAAGGGGTTTGTCCCAGTATAACAGACGCCCCCGGGATGACCCCTGTTGCAGCCCGCCTTGCTAGGTGGCTTGCAGCGGCGCCGTGGGATTCCGGATAATCGAAGCTTCAGCCAGCGAGACCGTCATTTACGAGGCCGCTATGCAGGTCCCCTTCAGCGAGCTTAAAATCGAGCCGCGTTTTGTTCCGCCCCTGGATCCCAGCTTCCTGCCCGCCTCCCTGTTCAATCGCGCTTACCGTGAACTGGCGCGTCAGCGCGGCGCCGTCCCTCTGGCGCTGGCGCTGGAGCGGGCCGACGGCTCCGTGTCCCGATACGACACGATCGTGGCCGCCCCGGGAACGCTTCCCCAGGAACTGACGAACTTTTACGTCGAACGCATCGTGAAGTTTCTGCTCTGGCAGCGCGGGGGCTACAAGGTGTACGTCGGTGGGCCGGAGGAGATAGGGCGCTACATCGCGTCCACCTATGCTCCCGGCGGAGCCCGCCAGTTCGACGCCGAATTCATGGGCGGCGTCTACGAGCGCCCGTTCGAAGTCGTGGTGACGACCCCGGAGGCCGTCCCGGAAACGCGCGAAACCAGCATCGCGCTCGGGCGGCACCTGGATGGCTGCCGCGTGGGATTCGATCTGGGCGCCAGCGACCGCAAGGCATGTGCGGTCATAGACGGCCAGGTGGTTTACAGCGAGGAGGTGCCTTGGGATCCCCGTCATGCCTCCGATCCCGACTACCACTACCAGGGCATCATGGCTTCCATCCGCAGCGCTGCCAGCCATCTCCCCCGTCTGGATGCGGTGGGAGGCAGCGCGGCCGGCATCTACATCAACAACCGTCCGCGGGTGGCCTCGCTGTTCCGTGCCGTCCCGCCCAAAGAGTTCGCCGAGAAAATCGCGCCCATGTTTCAGCGCATCTCCGAGGAGCTGGGCGTGCCCGTGGAGGTGGTCAATGACGGCGAGGTCACCGCGCTGGCCGGCTCCATGTCCATCGGCGACAATCCCGTGCTCGGTATCTCGATGGGATCGAGCCAGGCCGGCGGTTACGTGAACGCCCAGGGCAACATCACCGGCTGGCTCAACGAGCTGGCGTTCGTGCCCATTGATTACCGGCCCGATGCGCCAGTGGACGAGTGGTCCGGCGATATCGGCTGCGGCGTGCAGTACTTTTCCCAGGTGGGCGCGATTCGTGTGGCCGAGGCTGGCGGCATGAAGTTCGAACCCGGCCTCGGCCTGCCGGAAAAGTTGGTGGTCCTGCAAGAAAGAATGCGCGCCGGCGACCCGCTCGCCGCCCAGGTCTATCGCACCATCGGCGTGTTCCTCGGCTATGCCCTGGGGCACTACGCGGACTTCTATGAACTCAAGCACGTTCTGGTGCTCGGACGCGTGACCACGGGGCCGGGCGGGGAGCTGATGCTTGATCAGGCGCGGGAGGTGCTGCGCACCGAGTTTCCCGAACTGGCGGAACGGATTCGTCTTGCGTTGCCGGATGAAGCCAATCGGCGGGTCGGGCAAGCCATTGCTGCCGCCAGCCTGCCCGCCCTGCGGAAAGGAGCCACACGATGAAACTGACTCGTCCTGATGCTGAAATCTGGGCGCCGGACGGGGAGACCGCCGAGCGCGCCCTGGCTCGCACCACGCACATGGGCGTTTCCGCCCACCCGGACGATACCGAAATCATGGCCATGGAAGGCATCCTCGCCGGCTTTGGCAACACCGAGCGCTGGTTCACGGCCGTCATCGTGACCAACGGCGCCGGCAGCCCGCGGGATGGCCTCTACGCTGCTTTCACCGACGAGCAGATGCAGGTGGTCCGCCGCCTGGAGCAGAAGAAGGCTGCCATGATCGGCGAGTACGCGGCCGCGGTGTTCCTGAATCACTCCAGCGGCGCGGTCAAGGATCCCCGCAATCCCGACCCGGTCGAGGACCTGAAGACGGTCTTCTCCGTGGCCCGGCCGGAGATCGTCTACACGCACAATCTGGCCGACAAGCACGACACCCACGTCGCCGTTGCCCTGCGTACCATTGCGGCCTTGCGCGCCCTGCCGCGCGAGCAGCGCCCGCGCAAGCTCTACGGTTGCGAAGTCTGGCGCGATCTGGACTGGCTGGTGGACCAGGACAAGGTGGTCTTCCGTCTCGACGCGCACGACAACATCGCCACGGCGCTGGTCAGCGTCTTCGATTCGCAGGTCGCCGGGGGCAAACGGTACGACCTGGCTACCATGGGTCGTCGGCGCGCGCACGCTACCTATCTGGAAAGCCACGCCGTGGACGTTGCCCAGTACGTCAGCTTCGCGATGGACCTGACGCCGCTGATCACCGACGACACGCTGGATCCGCACGATTACGTGCAAGCATTCATCCGACGCTTTGCCGAGGACGTCAGTGCGCGTTTGAAGAAGCTGAGCTGACGCGCAGCCGCCGGAACTCTTGCAGCACGCGCTCCACGTAGCGTGTCGTCTCCGGGTAGGGCGGCACCCCGCCGTAGCGCTGCACTGCGCCTGGCCCGGCGTTGTAAGCCGCCAGCGCCATCCTGAGCTGGTAAGGGTGGTCGCGGTACTTGAGCAGCAGCTCCCGGAGGAAGCGCGCGCCAGCGTCTGCGTTCTGGGCGGGATCGTCCGGATCGGCTTCGAGCTGCCGTGCGGTCTCCGGCATCAGTTGTAGGAGGCCCCGGGCCCCTTTGGGAGACACCGCATCGGGGCGATAGCCGGATTCGACCCGTGCGACGCTGTGCAGCAAGGCCGCGAAATCGGGACCGCCGTAGCGGGCAGCGACGCGTTCCACGAGCTTTTCGGGCGGCTCGGCAGGGGCAGGCTGTTGGGTACTCTCGCTCGCAGGGCGGGCCGGGGCCGGCGCCGGCTCGAATCCCACCACGAAGGCCGAAGGGACCTCGATAAAGCCGTCGCCGCGATGCAGCCGGATCAGGTCGCCGAGCGCCTCATGGCGGTCCGCATACAAGGTTGCGCCCGACACCAGCAGGACGTATTCACCCGCCATCGCTGCTGAGGCCAGGCACAACGCCAGTGCCAGGAGCTTCACGCTATAAAGACGTCGTGGCTGGCTCTGGCGTGCAGGCTGCCCCGCGCACGCCACTTCCTCGCACCCCCGTAGTAGTCTGTTGCAAAGGAGTCTCAGGCCATGAGGGATGTTGGCGCTGGAATCCTTCTCAGCCGGCGTGCCGTGATGGGTTGTGCGCTGGGGGCTGCGGGCGGCGTCGGCCTGGCAGATGATGCGGGCGCGGTCCGCGTGGATGCCGGCGTGGACCGGATCACCGTCCTCCCGGGGAAGACCTACCTGAGAGGCTGGGTGGGCCTCGGACGGTCGCCTTCCACCACGCGCCCCCTCAACGCTGCCCGCATCCGGCCTGAAGAGGCGCCCAAACCCGTGGAACCGCTTCGCGTCCGCTGGCGGAAAGTCTCGGGGCCGGGAGAAGTGCGCTTCGACGATCCCGCTTCGCTGGTTACGGCGGCGTCATTCCGTCGGGCCGGCGATTACGTACTCGCACTGGAGGCCGAGTGGCAGGGAGGCAAGGGAACCGCTGCGGTGAACGTCCGGGTCGAAGCGCCCCCGCCGTCCCCCGCGCTCCAGCCTGTGGAGCTGAAAGACTTCCGCCTGACCAGCCCTTTCTGGAAGCCACGTTTGCGCAACCTGATCGTGAACTGGGTTCCGCATTGCATCCGCCAGATCAACCGCTCCGACATCGAAATCGGCGCCGGCGGCATTGACAACTTCATCGAGGCAGGGAAGAAGCTTCGCGGCGAGCCGCACGGTTACCACAAGGGTTACGTCTTCTCGAACGCCTGGGTCTTTCAGACGATCGAGGCCATCAGCCTGGCTTTGATGATGGATCCGGCCGGCGACCCTGCCGTCGAGCAGGCCCAGCGCTTCATGCGTGCCACGCTGGAAGAATGGATCCCGATCATTCTGGCAGCGCAGGAGCCGGACGGCTACCTTCAGACCGCCTTCACTCTGCCGAGACGCGGGCGCGACGGTAAGATCATCGAGTCGGACAAGTTCCGCCATTGGGACCCGGCGCATCGCCGCGACCATGAGGGCTACGTGGCAGGCTACTTTCTGGAAGCGGCCATCGCGCACCATGCCATGAGCGGGGGCCGCGATGACCGCCTCTTCAAGGCTGCCAGACGCCTGGCCGATTGCTGGGAACGCCACATCGGACCCCCGCCCAAGCAGGCCTGGTACGACGAACACCAGGGAATGGAGCAGGCGCTGGTCGCCTTCGGGCGTTACGTGAATGTGCTGGAAGGCAAGGGCAGCGGCGATCGCTACATCCGTCTGGCCAGGTTCCTGCTCGACTGCCGTTACCACGCGGCCGCGGGACCGCACGAGCAGATCGAGTACTGCCAGGCTCACCTGCCGGTCATCGAACAGTACGAAGCCGTGGGGCACGCCGTCCGCGCGGCCTACACTTATTCGGCCATGGCCGATGTCGCCATGGAAACCCGCGAGCCCGATTACCTGAGCGCGGTCAAGTCGTTGTGGGCCAGCATCAGCCACCGCAAGCTCTACCTGACCGGCGGCATCGGCAGCGGCGAAACTTCCGAAGGCTTCGGCCCGGATTACTCGCTGCCCGTCCGCGGTTACTGCGAATCGTGCGCAAGCTGCGGCGAGCTGCTGTTCCAGTGGAAGGTCGGGCGGCTCTTCCACGACGCGCGGTGCGCCGACCTTTACGAAGATACCCTGTACAATGCGTTGCTCGGTTCGCTCGACCTCGACTGCCGGCATTACTACTACGACAACCCGCTGGAGGAGCGCATCCCGCGCTACCGGTGGCACGTGTGCCCGTGCTGCGTGGGCAACATACCGCGCATTCTCCTGATGCTCCCGCGCTGGATCTATTTGCGGGCCAGCGATGCGATTTTCGTCAACCTCTTTGTGGGCTGCCGCGGCAGGATCGAGAACGTGGCGGGCACGAGCGTGGAACTCGTTCAAGACACCGCTTATCCGTGGAGCGGCAAGGTCATGCTGGCGGTGAATCCCGGCCGTCCTGTGCGGTTCCGGCTTGGCGTCCGCATTCCCGGTCGCAACGCCAGCGCCCTTTACCGGACGGAGCCTTCGCTGCCGCCGCCCGTGATCCGCGTGAACGGTTCGCGCGTGGAGCCGCCGGTGCGGAACGGCTACGCCATGCTGGAGCGCACGTGGCGGGCGGGCGACCGGGTCGAAATCGAGCTGCCCCTGGAGCCGCAACGCGTGCGCGCACACGAGCGGGTCAGCGCGCTGCGGGGCAAAGTCGCCTTGCGCTACGGGCCCCTGATTTACAACATCGAGCGACACGAGCAGAGCCTGGATGCTGCGCTTCCCGCCCAGGCCCCGATCAAAGCCGAATGGAGGGACGATTTGCTGGGGGGAGTGATGGTTTTGCGCAGCAGTTTCGCCGACGGCAGTCCGCTGACCGCGATTCCCAACTACGCACGCATGAACCGTGAGGCGGGCACGGAATATCCGGCTCGCCCGGGCGGGCGCGCCGACGCGGTTGCTCCGAAGTCCATCGTCTGGATCCGTGAAGACGGCGGCGCGCTGGCGTGAAGCGCTTTCGCAAGAGGCGGTTCTGAGCGCAAGCAGAAAATCGCGTGAAGGCCGTGCCTGCCGGATGGTAAAGGAAGCCAAGCCACTCGGTGGCGGCTCGCCGGACTGGCTCTGCGATTACGGCATCATTCCTCCGCGAAACCTGGGGGCTCATTCTGCGACGACCGGTTGCCTTGTGCATCGCTGTGGTGCTAGGCTATCCCACATCAACCGGCCTTGGACGGGTTGATCTGTCTTTCCGGGTCGGTTCCGCGTCAGGAGGGTGAGATGCAAAGGCTGGTTCGAGCCGTTGGTTTCCTTTTGGCGTTGGCCGCATTGTGCGCGGGCCAGACTTCGACCTCGCGCATTCTCGGCACGGTGACGGACTCTACGGGTGCGGTGGTGCCGAACGCCACCGTGACGTTGATCAACGAATCCACGGGCATCACCGAAAAGCAGCAGACCACCGCGGCGGGCCTGTACTCGTTTCCTTCCGTGCCGGTGGGAACCTACACGATCCGCGTCGAAGCGCCCGGATTCCGCACCGCCGTGCGCCCGGGCATCGTGCTGCAAGTGAACACGCCTGCGGTGGTGGACATCACGCTGGAAGTGGGCGCGGTCACCGAAAGCGTGGTCGTGAGCGCAGCCACCGAGCTGTTGCAGACTTCGGCCGCCACGCTGGGCAACGTGGTGGAGCAGCGCGTGATCGCGAATCTGCCGCTCAACGGGCGCAATCCGCTCACGCTGCTCATGTACGAGCCGGGGGTCACCCAGCGCTCCGGCAATACCGTGACCGTCAACGGCGCGCGTCCCACCGCCAACAACGTCACCATTGACGGCATCGAGGCCAACGAGTCCTCTTATTCGAATCCCACGAACAACATCTTCCGGCTCAACCCCGACAACGTGCAGGAATTCAAAGTCACCACCGCCAATCCGACCGCGGAAGAAGGGCGCAATTCGGGCGCTAACATCTCCATCGCCACGCGGTCGGGCACCAACGAGTTCCACGGCTCGCTGTTCGAATTTTTCCGCAATACGGCGCTGAACGCGCAGGAGTTTTTCGCCAGGGCGCAGGGACAACCCAAACCCGTGATCCAGCTCAACCAGTACGGCTTCGAGCTGGGCGGCCCCATCCGCAAGAACCGGACGTTCTTCTTCGGGAGCTGGCAAGGTCAGAAAGTCAACTTCGCCGATCCCATTGACAAGGCTTTCGGCGAATCCGTAGACCTCTACACGCCCACGGCCCTCAACGGCATCTTCCGTTACTGGGTCGCCGACCCGCGCAACCCGCTCGTCATCAAAGGGCAGCGCATCACGCAGAACAGTCCGCTGCTGGTGGACCCCGTGACCGGCCGGTACGTGGAAGGAGTGCGGGATTGCACCGGGCCTTCGGACACCAACTGCGTGGCTTCCTTCAACATTTTTGCGGCCGACCCGTTGCGCAAGGGCATGGATCCGCTAGTCAAGTCCGTGCTCGGCAAGTATCCGCCGCCCAACTCCTACGCAGCCGGCGATGGCCTCAACACCGGCATCTACGTGTGGAACACACCCTTCCGCATTCGCGGCCCGCATTACATGATCCGCATTGACCATCTGCTTTCCAGCAACCACAACCTCTTTGTGCGCTACCTGGGAGCGCGGCAGGAGACGCTGGGTGGGGATCCGCTGAACGGACGTCCGGTGGTGCTGCCCGGCTTCCCGCCGCGGGGCGAGGTCTTCCGCCCGGCCAAGAATCTGGCCATCGGCTTTCGCAGCGTCTTCTCGCCGCGGCTGGTCAACGAGCTGACGCTCGGTGTGTCGCGCTGGGCCTTCCTGTTCACGCAAGGGGAGGCCAATCCTCAGTTCCCCAACACGCCGCGCTTCACCTTCAACAACTCGGATGTGGATTACACGGCCAATCCCCGCACTTTCCGCGCCGTGACCACGCCTCAGGTGGTGGAGAATCTCAGCTACATCACCGGCCGGCACGTGCTGCGGTTCGGCGCCAACCTGCGCTTCTACCGGCACAATGACCAGCGCGGCGACGTGGGCGGCACCAGCCTGGTTCCCTCCATTTCGCTCTCGCGCACCACGCGCCCGCCGGCCGGTTTCGCCCTGCCGCCGGTCGCGACGGCCACCACTCCCGGCATTGCGCCTACGGATTTGAACCGGCTGCAAGGCATGATCAACGACCTGCTCGGCATCCCTGCCGGCCTGACCCAGGTCTTTCTGGGCGATCTGAAAAATGACGTGTTCCTGCCCTTCCGTTCGGGCGAAAAGTCGGTCACCTTGTGGGCACAGGGGCACCGACTCAAGCAGTACAACTTTTACGCGCAGGACGAGTGGAAGCTGCGACAGAACGTGACCCTGAACGTGGGGGCGCGCTGGGAGCTGAACCTGCCGCCCACGGAAGCGGGCGGGCGCGT
>JAPWUP010000377.1 GCA_028275505.1 Bryobacteraceae bacterium | reverse complement strand
AGGGGCACCGACTCAAGCAGTACAACTTTTACGCGCAGGACGAGTGGAAGCTGCGACAGAACGTGACCCTGAACGTGGGGGCGCGCTGGGAGCTGAACCTGCCGCCCACGGAAGCGGGCGGGCGCGTGTTCGTGCCCGATCGTTCCATAGACGGGCGCGAGGGCCTCGTCACCTTCGTGCCGGCCAAGCGCTGGTACCGCAACTTCAACTGGGGCGCGGTGGCGCCGCGATTGGCCATCACCTGGTCGCCCGGGCGATCCGGTCGCACTGTGATCCGTAGCGGCTACGGCATCGCGTTCGATCCTCTCGGCAGCTTCGTGGTGACCTCCGTAGCCACTTCCGTGCCCGGCCAGACCTTCCGGTGCAGTTCGCAATTCTCCGGAGCCGGTGGCGCACTGGTGACGACCCCCGGCTGCACGCCGGTGCCGAACGTGCGCCTGGGCGAAGGCTTCCCCAACGAATTTCCGCCGCCGACCGTGAAGCCCTCCAGCTTCCTCTCGCCGCCGCCCCAAGTGCGCACCAACGCCCCTCCGGTGCGCGTCTTCGACCAAAACCTTCAGTTGCCCACCGTGCACATGTGGAACCTGAGCATCCAGCGTGAACTGCCCGGGCGGTTCGTCGTGACCACGGCCTACGTGGGCCGCCGCGGCACCCGTCTGTATCGCGCCTGGGACGCCAACCAGATTGACATCACGCCCGTCCTGCCCTCGTTCCTCGCCATGCAGCACAACGTGCGTCTGGGTGGCGGCTGCCGGCCGGACGGCACCCTGCCCAACAACCAGCCGTGCCCTGGCGCGCAAATCGTGCCCCTGATCCGGCAAGGCGTCATCACCGCGGCTTTCGCCAACAGCGCTACCACACAGACCGAACTGGCCCAGAACGCAGCCGGCAGCTTCGCTCAGCGCATTGACCAGAGCACGATCGTCCTCGGTCTGCGGCCCAACCCGCAGTTCGCCCAGATCATGCTGGTGGACAGTGGTGGCGATTCCTACTATCACGCCGGGCAACTCACGGTACGGCGTCGCTTCGATCAGGTGGGCTTGTTGCTGAATGGCGCTTACACCTTCGGCAAGTCCATGGACGTTCTCTCGCTGGACCCCGTCCATGCCACCGTGGGCGGCGGTCTGACCACCACCGCATCACGTACGGCGGCCGATGCGCGCAACTACCGCAACGAGCGGGCGCGCTCGGATTACGACCAGCGCCACGTGCTGAACATCACGGGCATCTACGAGTTGCCTTTTGGCAAGGGGAAACCGCTGCTGGCGGACCGCGGCCGCGCTGTGGATCTGATCGTGGGCGGCTGGAGCATCAACGCCATCTACACCTATCAGTCCGGCGAGCCGTTCACGGTGCGCTCCGGCGTGCTCACCCACAACGCCACGGCGCAATCGCGCGCAGCGCTCAAGCCCGGCTACAAGCTGCCCAAGTCGCGGCTGCAATCCAAGGAAGGCGTCATCGGCCCCGTGTTTTTCCCGGACGCCGAGCCTTTCACCTTCCCCGAGCCGGGCGGCCTCGGATTGGGCCGGAACATCTTCGATGGACCCAGCTTCTGGAACCTCGACCTCGGCATCTCCAAGGGCTTCCCGATCAACGAGAGAGTTCGGCTGGTGTGGCGCACGGAGATGTTTAACGCGCTCAATCATCCCAACTTCCGCAACCCGCGCGACGCAACCGTCGGCTCGCCCGCCATCACTTCGAGCGTTTTCGCTCAAGCCTGCTGCGTGACGCTCTCGACCGCCAGCTCCGCCACGACGAATCAGAACGGCGAAAGCTGGAGGGTCATCCAGTTCGCTTTGCGCCTGCATTTCTGAGGAGTCGCGGCCCCGGGGCATTCCGCCGTAATATTGGTTCGGGAGGCAACAAGATGGCATCAAAATGGGGGCACGTGAAGCTCCTGGCATTCGTGTCAGGCGTGACTCTCCTGCTGGCATCTCTGTCGGGCGCTCAGAAGACGGCCGGCAAAGGCGCCGGTGAGTGGAGATCCGAGTTCACGGTGGACACCAGGAACCTGGGACCAGTGGGATCCAACCCCTACTTCATCCTGGAGCCGGGATACAAGCTGCACTTCGTCGGCGGCGCCACCCGCATGACGATGACAGTCCTGAGGGAGACCAAGATGGTAGATGGCGTGGAGACGCGCGTGGTGGAAGAACGTGAGGAAGTGAACGGCAAACTTACAGAGGTCACACGCGACTACTACGCCATTGACAAGACCACGGGCGACGTGTACTACTTTGGCGAGGACGTGGACATTTACAAAGGGGGCAAGATTGTCAGCCACGAAGGGTCCTGGCTCTCCGGTGTGGATGGGGCGAAGTTCGGACTGATGATTCCAGGCAAACCAGTTGTGGGGGACCGTTTTTACCAGGAGCGCGCGGAGAAGCAGAGGGCGATGGACCGCGCGGAAGTGGTGTCCATCAGCGATTCGATCACCACGCCCGCGGGCTCATTCAAGCAGTGCCTGCATATCAAGGAGAGCAGCCCGTTCGAGAAGACGACGACGCACAAGTGGTACGCGCCAGGCGTGGGCCTGGTGAAGGACGGAAAGCTGGTGCTGGTGAAGATCGAAAGGGCGGGCGGGAAGTAGACCCGGCTGCCGGGTGTTGGTGTCCCGGGGCGCCGGCGCCTCTACCAGAGGCGGCCCCGGGGGTTTGACAAGGGCGGGGGAGTTTCTGCAAAATAATAATCGGGAACCGACCCCGCCTGAACCCGGTGCGGACGTGGCGGAACTGGCAGACGCGCATGGTTCAGGTCCATGT
>JAPWUP010000167.1 GCA_028275505.1 Bryobacteraceae bacterium | reverse complement strand
CGAAGTCGCGTGGTGAAAGCAATCGGCCCAACACCGCCACTTTGATGACCCCAGCCAGCCGGCTCAGGCCTTCGGCCAGCACCAGCCAGATGGTTCCGCGCAGCGCCTGCTCCTTGAGCGAGCCGCTAACCGAGATAAGCCAGCCGGCGGCCGCAATGAAGGCGGAGAGAGGCAGGCTACGCACCACCCACTACCCTCTACCTGCAACGGCTCCCTGTGAGCGAGCCTGCGCTACCGCAGACGAGAGAATTTCATCGAGGTGCTGGGCACTCTGCCGAGGGTCGTGCAATCGAGCTGCCGCCACTTTCAGTTTTTTCAACTCTTCCTCCCTCTGATCCGGTGGCGTATTCAAGCGCCACTCCAGGACAGAAAGGATGGCTTCCGCTAGGACCGCGGGATCGCCGGGCGGAACCGGGCGGGCGACGCGATAGTCAGACAGGACCTCGGGGACCACTCCCACGGCAGTGGCTACGATCGGCACCTCGAGCAGGGCAGCTTCAACGGCCGCAAGTGGTCCCCCCTCCCAAAGAGAGGAAGACACAAGAACATCCAGGCTGGCGATAAAGTTTGCAGCATCCGGGACAAAACCGCAGAGCGCGACGTGGGCTTCCAAGCCCAAGTCGCGAATGAGGCCCTCCAATTCGCGCCGCTGGGGCCCCTCGCCCGCGATAGCGAACCTCACCGGAACAGACCGTTGCCAGGAATCGAGGACACAACGGGCTGCTCTCAGCAGGATTGGGTATCCCTTTTGGTGGTCCAACCGTCCCACGCTCCCGGCGAGCAACCCACCAGATGGTAGCCAACGCTGCCGGAGAAGCGACACACGCACTGGGTCAACCGTCGGCATCTCCGTGCCGTCGTAAGTGACGACCACAGGAGTGTAATCGCCCCAAAACCGCAGTAATTCCGCGGGCGCGCGCGATACCGCGACGACCTTGTGTGTCAAGCTCAGCAGGTACTGTGCCAGGCGGGACCGGCGAACCGGATTCCGTAGGTGGGCCACCACTGGTATCCTCAACAGACGCGCGGCGAGGATCGCCTCGGGCTGATACGTGAAGGTGTTGTTGACGTGCACCACCTGATAGCAGCCGCGCGCCATCATCCGGATCACCGACGGAAGCAACGGCAGCCTGCGTCTGACATTGGTTGCCAGTTCCTTCAGTTCCACGGTAAGGCTCAGTTTTCCAAACGCCGCTGCTTCTGCTCTCCCACCCCTCGCCTTGAGCCGCGGCCGCGCAAGCCATGAGGGCACGCGCTCGCGGAGTGTCCAACACCTGTCAACGAGGCCCGCGACGGTCTCCAATCTCGGCGTGGGGAAATAAACCAACAAGTCGTGGCTGAGACGAGAGTTATCAGCGTATTTGAGGTAGACCTCAAGCGCGCGCAACGATCCGCCATAGGTTCCGCCGACCTCCACGTGAAGAACCCGTGGCCTGCCCAACGCCTCATTAGCGCCCATATCGTAGCTCTCCCGGTATAAACGACAAGAAGCTGAGCCTGTGCGTAAGCTTCATGCCGCGAGCACTCTCAGCGTTGGTTCGGTTTGGAAAATGTCAACCAGGGTGGCCCATCTCGCCTCCCAGGTATTGGCCGCTGCGAATTGTTGCCGTTTTCGGATGATTTCGGGATTCTCGGAACTTGTAACGATTTCGCACACGGTGCGTACGAACGAGGCCCGATCGCGCGCGACGTAAATGAGAGGCTCAAGGTCCTCCAGTTGGGCGACCGGTGTGCTCACGACCGGCTTGCCGAAAGAGAGGTATTGGTAGACCTTCAAAGGGCTGCTGCTATACACACGCATGTTTTGCTTGTAGGGGGCGAGGCAAACGTGAAAGGCGGCGATGTACTGCTGCAACGCCACGGTTGGTTTTCTGCCGAGGTGGTGCACGTTGGGCATCTTGAAAAGCGCGGCCAGAGACCTGGCGTCGCTTGGCGGTAACCCGCGTGAAGGTTCCCCAATTAGAACGAGGCTTCCCTGAAAGCTCTTGGCAAGGTCTTTCAACAGGTCAAAGTCCAAGGTGCTGCCGATGGTGCCGATTAACCCTGCGTACGGTTTCGGTAGGTCTTGGAGTTCGGGCGGTGGACCGGCAGGCGCCGGTTCTTCCCATGGAAGCCAGGCATTCGGAAGCAGATACGACGGTTTCCGGTCCACGGGCAGGCTCGCGAGAATTTCGCGACTTGAGGCAATGACCACGTCCGAGGTGAGGGCAAGCTGTACCGCCGCGTTGGCGTCTTTTTCCGAAACTTGATAGTCGATCGCGTGGAATACACAGGGGGCCGTCGGCAGAGCGCTGCGCAGGACCAATGCGTTTTCCGTGTCGCAGAGCCAGAGGAGCGGATCAATAGCATCATGCAAGCGAAGGGCGCGCAAAACCTGCCGAGCGATGAGTATGGCGTTCAGCTTCTTAACGCCGCGGATTCGGCCAAGCGGCAGGCATCGGGGCCTCAGGGCCCAGATGCTAGGTGCGACCTGGCGCACATTGGGTGCCAAAACCTGCAAGCACCGCCTGAGGGAAAACCCCGGTGAGCCTGGATGCCAGCGGATAGGGGGCTCGACGAACAACACGCGCGCCCTCCGGCCCAGGAGCATAGCAATGTAGTGAGGCGTCACGTAATACTCGCTCCAGGGAGCATGAGAGGAAATCACAACCTTAGTTCGAAAATGTAGCTCCGATATCATGGGTGAAATCTCCGCGACGGCGAAAACGCAGCCACGCTTCTATGGCGCACAGGCATGCCCACCAGCCGACCCGATCCACGAAAGATCGCTGGCGTGGCTCGCCAATGTCGAGCGCACAGGAGAGGAAGGCCACGGAGGTGAAAATGCCGAGGGCGAGGCTGACCCCCAACACGCTCGCGCGAGCCGGCGCAGCCAAACGTCCTCTGAGCAAGCCGGGGAAGAGGATGTCGGCCAGCAACACAGCGCCCAGCAGCAGGCCGATTACGGCAAGCCCAGCCATCAGGGCAAGGTGGGGCACGAACCAGATGGGTGGTGCAAAGCGATCGAGATGGCCGTACGAGTTGTGCGGCGCCCGGTAGGGCAACACGATTGTAAATGCGGCGTCTGCTACAACTCTCAGATACTGGAGAGGATGATCCACTATCAATTCGAGAGAGATCGCTCGCAACCTGCGAGAGAACTCGAGCGGCGTCAAGCCCGTGGCTTTTAAGATCCTGCCCTCAGCGAACGAGGCGGCCCAGTATCTTCGGTGCAGACTCCGATTGGCGCCACCTGCATAAAGGCGATTCCTCGTCGCGGTCAGGATGCTGCGGAAAACGGGGTCGGGGATGTCATCGAAAGACTCAACCACCCGGGTCGAAAGGTGATAAGCAGTTCGCGGGGTGGGGCCGAAGTAGCCACAGCATACCCAATTCACCGCGCTATATAAGAGGAGCGCGCACACCGGAGCCACCGCGCCCGTCAAGGCGAGCAGTCGCAGGCGCGCTGGCCTCGAGGAGCTGATCCCCCATAACGCCCTCTCCACCCCCAAAGCAAGAAGAATCGCGAAAGACGGAACCAAGGCATTCGCAGGGCGGATCAGGCCGGAATAGCTCCATACCAGAGCGGCACTTATCAGGGATGACGTTGATCCCGAAATCAGGTAGCGCAGGGTCGGCACGGAACCTCCCGCGACAGTGAACTCCGCAGAGACCTCAGTCAATACGTGGGCGGCGGATTGGACATACGGCGGCAAGGCGGCCAACAAGCAAAACAGGACGATCAGGCCGGGACGGACGCCGAGTCTTTGAAGCAAACCTGCCAGGAGCCATGTGGCCCAAAAATGGAGCAAAAGTTGGAGAACGACCAGTGTTCGGGTGGGTGTTGCCTGTCCCGATAGGATCAGGAGTAACGGATAGCCCGGTGTACGTGTGGGCGGGGAACTCCACGGCCACGCGAGTATGTGACGGGCAGTCTGGAGGTACTCATGACTGTCATACTGAAGATACAGTGCGCACTCCGAGACCAGCGGATAAAAGAACATGGCGGCCAGCGTCACCGTAAGACAAAGCAGAGGGATCAGCCATCCGGCTCGAAGCGTCGCTCGCAACCTTTCGCGGAACCGCTCTGTGCCGCCCGGGCCGAGCGTGTGCATACCGAAATCCATCTCCTCAGTCAGACTCTTCCGGCCTGGGGTCCGGCGCCCTGGCAATGCGATAAACTCCGAAGCTGCGGCCCGGACTGCCCGCGCGAGCAGCCTTGGCCTGGCGGTCTCCACAAGGCCTCGGAGGCAACTCACGGCTGCGTGTCGGCGGTCGCCGGAAGCCATGTAGTGCCAATGGAGGTGCTTGCAGAGCGAGATTACGCCCCGGCGGGCGGCAGCTCGAACTTCTCTATCGCCCTTGTCCGAGTTGCGTACCTGTCGCAGAAGCCGGATAAAATTTTCCTTGTCCTCGATGCAATAGCGAAAATGGGTAGCGTCGTCCAGGACATGGACTACGGTCAGCGGCTCATCCAGGTAAGCGAAGTCGAATCTTCGTGCGACGCGGATGAGAAACTCCCAGTCCTCGCCCGACCTGAGCCTCTCGTCAAACCTGCCCACGCTTCTGAGAATCTGCGCAGGAAGCATGAGAGTCGAGGGTTTCACGGGCAGTTCTTGAAGAAGGCAGAGATACATGGTGCGTTGGGGAATGACCAAATGACCGCCTGTCGGGAGGTGTTGGTGCAGAAGCTTGGAGAACACCGACAGGGTCCTCGCAAAGGAACCGGCTTCGACGTCACCGCGACGCCATACGAGGCCGGGGAAGGCGAGCGGGGCAGTCGGCGCACGTCTCATGACGTCGAGTTGCTTGGTGAGCTTGTCGGGTTTCCATTCATCGCCGGAGTCCAGAAAGCCGATGAACTCGTCGCGCGCGGCTGCCAGCCCCGTGTTGTGTGCCGCTGTGACTCCTCGGTTGACGGGGTGCCGTAAAAGCCGCATGCGCGGATAGCTGAAGTGCTCGACTACGGCGCCTGTGTCTCGCTTGAGCCGTCGTCCACGACCATGAGCTCCCAGTGCGGAGACGTTTGCGCGAGAACGCTGTTGATGGCCCGGTGCAAGCAATAGCCTCGACTGAAAGTAGGGAGGACGATAGAGACGAGGATGGTCTAGCTCACGAAATTTCGTTGACCCGACGCAGGGCGTTGTTGGCTTCTGCGCGGCCTTTCGGTAAGGAGCGGAGGGCAGCAAACATCGCCCCGTCACCGAGGTCGCCGTGTCCGACCCAGCCGATGTAGCCCGCGGCTGTCCGCCGAGTGAGGCGGTGACCATTCTCATGAAAGTGCGACGGAGCAAGGCCACTGCCGGTGTGAGAGAAAGGAATCCGCTCATAGATCGTACGGATGTCGCGAGAGCGAAGGTTCGGTCGCTTCGGAGGGGGAAGGCGCCTGCGCAGGTGGCACTTCTCGGGTGGCGGACATGACAGGTTGGTTTAGCATGCGCGGATCGGGCTTGAATCCCAGGTCCGGGCACTCGTCGCATAGGTATCGACGCTCACAGCTCTCCTTCCAGCAACTCAGCGACCCGAAAAGGCCGAAGTATACGCGCGACAGGTGATTGCTGAGGCGACCTTTCAACAGGACCAGATCGCCGGGGCGCAAGAGCTCCCTCAGAAAGTTGGTAGCATCCCTGACGCTCCGAAAGCTGTAGACGGAGGAGCGGGGCATGCCGGCCTCCTGCGCCGCGCCGGCAGCAAGCGATGCCTCGGCAGCGCCTACGAAGATCAAGATGTCAGCGGCTCCCGCAACGGAACGACCCACAAAACGGAACGCGGCCGCGCGATCGAGCCCGGTCTCCGAAATCTCCCCAAGGACCGCGATTCGGCGCTGCGCCCGGGCGTGACGAAGGACCGTGACGGCGGCCTCGAAGCTATCAGGCGCCGAGCCGTATTCATCGCGTAGGATGATGATGTTGCCGGGCAAGCTGCAAGGGCACATCCTGCCTGGCACCGGCTCGATGCGATGTGCCCCACGAGCGATAGTGGGGAAGTCAAAGCCCAGTAAACGGGCTACCGTCACGGCCCCCGCCACCGAGGGCGCCCAGTGTTGACCGACCAGTTGCGTGTGTAATATCTCGCTGCGACCGTCGCATTCGAGTTCAAGCGTGAGCCTTGACGGCCAAGGGCTCGGGCGGACGCGGTACCGCAGGAAGTTCTCCGGAGATTTCCCGAAGGTGAAAGTGACGGCTCGCGAGTAACGGCCCATTTCGCGCACTAACGGATCGTCTCCGTTCAGGACCAGACGGCCGCGGGCAGGAACGCACTTAGCCAGGAGAGCCTTTTCGGCGGCCATCTCTTCGAGGGTGGGAAACTCGGCGGTGTGCTCGCGACGAACGGCAAGAATCAGCGCCAGGTGCGGTCGCACCAAACGCCCGAGATAGCGCATCGCACCACGGCGCGCCGCACCGACCTCGATGACGGCATAGCGGTGCCACGGGCGGACACCAAGGATGGCCAGGGGGACACCCGCAATCCAGTTCGCGGTGGCCTTCGATTTGGCTGTCGGTGCGTGCTCGGAGAGTATTGTCGCCAAGCACTCTTTCGCGGTGGTCTTCCCCACGCTACCCGTTATTGCGATAAAAGTGGTGCGGAACATGATGAGCCGCCAGACGGCGGCTGCCAACCAGAGGACACCGACATAGAGCCACCAGCAGACGGGGTGCCGTTCGAAAAAAGGCGCCTTGTAGTAGGCAAGGATTTTTCTTGTTCCCGGTCTCTTCGAATACATCGGGATTGAGCCTCCTAATAGAGTTCCAGAGTGCCGCGCAGGTGCGATCTGCCAGCGTCGGCCGCTTGGGTTGGGTCACATCCTGTAGCTGGAGCGCCTTCATGGGAAACGTGCGCATAAACGAGACAGGTGCCAAAGTGCGAAACTGGCCGCCATCGAGGACCCCATTTGGTGACGCGCCGCCAGAGGCCGCACCTCCGGAACCCCATGGCGGAAAACGTTTTCTGCGAGGAATAATTGTGCTGCTCGATGACCGCAAAGAGACGCGAATACCTTTCCGCGAGCAGGATGTGACAGGCGTGGGCGATCAGGCCCCTCGCAATACCTCTGCCGCGGTATTCGTGCAAGACGTACAGCCCGGCGAGCTCAGCATCCCAAGACGAGAGGATGAGGTGTGGGGTACGCAAGGGCCCGCGCAGCAGCCAGAGTATCGCGGCAGGTTGCTCTTGGTACCAGGCGATCAGGCAATCCTGGTAGCCCGCCTTCGAATCGTAGTAGAACTCGTCGGGCAGTAGCGACCTGGCAGCGCGTGCATCTCGGAGAGTCTGTTGCCCTCGGCGAATCGTGATTTCTGGAAAAGGCACCGTCGTTGGAGGTGGCTTCTCAAGGCGGTAGACGTGGAACGTTACGGACCGAAGCGCGTCGAATGCGGATCGCACAGTGGGCCCGAAGCCGTCCCGGCGGATTCTTCGCAAGGTGTTCCGAAAGGCGATTCCGAGCGTCTTCATGGTCTTCCTCGCAACAGGCCCGGTGTGCGGTCATGGACCAGAGCCCACAGCAAGGGGATAGGCTCCAGCCATCTCTCCTCGCAGTTGCGCCAATTTAGAAGGCAACTAACCAGGTCCTTGAGTAGGGAAAGAAAGGTGGGACCATTGGCTCTTCTTCCGAGCAGCCGCCGCACGTGGCCCACGAGGGAAAAGCTGGTCACCCCGAGCGGATAAGTGGGATAAGACACGTGCTCGCCCATAGCGATTTGAAGCAGGAGGTAAGGAAAGGACACGCCGGCAGCCAGCGAGGCGTGGAGGGAAGTTCCGAAGCGCGGGTTGAAGTCTAGGAAAAACAGTCTGCCTGTGCCTTGTTCCTGGATGAAATCGAGGGTGCAGAAGCCCTCGTATCCCGTGGCTTGGATGAGCCGACGGGCGCATTCGTCGAGTTTGGGGACCATGATAGACCGACGGAAGACGGATGCGCCTCCGCAAGCAGGGTGTGTGCGAAGGACTTCAAACTGAAAACGAGCCTCAATCCGGCCATCGTGGGCAATGCCCTCCCAGACCAGAAGACGACCCCGAATATACTGCTGAATCAGCCAGCGCTTGTCGGAGGCCCCCGAACGAAGGGCCCGCTTCAAAGCTTCCCGATTGGGCGCGATGCCGAAACCGCGGGCGGCGCTGCTTACAACCGGCTTGTAAACGACCGGGAAGTCGAACGGCAAACGAATATCGTTGTCAGGCGCTGCGCTAACCTCGATGAAGGAAGGCACGCAAAGACCGGCGGCTTGGGCCGTGCGGCTTACGACGGCTTTGTCATCCACACGGCGAATTACTTCCGAGCATGCAAACGGATAATAGGCGTACCGGCGGAGGACGGGCTGGAAGGGAGCCAGAGTGAACACCTCGTGCAAAGAAGGAAGGAAGAGACTGATCCCGCGGCGCCGGCAGATTGCCCCCACCGCCGCCACGAAGGCGGAAGGCTGGCTGTAAAGATCCGGCACCAGATGGAAGGCGCTGACAAAGCGGGAGAAGCGCCCGGCGACATCACTCCGGGAAGCAGCCAGGTCCACGCGAACGCCGCGACCACAGAGATCACGGGCGATAAGCAACGCATTTCGCGTGTTGCCGTGATGGACAAGCACTGCAGGATGGGCCGGGCGAGATCGGACGCCAGCCGAGTTGGCGGCGGGAAATTCTGCGGGGTCCTCGGCGCCCCGATCGAACGGCGTGTGGCTTAACTCGCGGTCCAACTCTGCGCGGGGCCTCATTGCAGTCGGTACACGTGCGCTTCGTAGGCGCCGAAGTCATCAGTCAACGACGAGTCCTCCAGAGTCAAGGTTCTCTCCTCGCCGATTACGGTCGCCGTAGCAAAGGAAGTTTTCCACGAGAACTTGACCTTCACCGGTTGGTGCCTGGTATTTGATGCGATCAGCCACACCGTGCCGCTGCAATACTTCACCCGCGTCCGGATGGCTTCCGGATCGCTGACCGAAACAAGAAGATCGGGCCGGTCCGGGGAGGCCAGGACCTCTTCCAGACTCTTCAACTCCTCCA
>JAPWUP010000166.1 GCA_028275505.1 Bryobacteraceae bacterium | reverse complement strand
CCGGTGAGCAGAACGTCGGCCTCCACGCGGTCGGCTTCCTCGACCCAGCGATCGGAATCCGGCCCGCAGTAAGGGTAGAGCGGCTCGGAAGGCAGAGCGTGGCTGAGGTGAAAGCGCACGCCGGCCACCTCTCGCACTGCGGTCAACGGCAACGCGCGCAGGTAAGCCCGCTCCGCCTCGCTCAGCACGGCCAGCGAGTAACGACGCGTCTGCTCGGCCATCTCGCGGAAGGCAGGCGAACAGAAGGGATCCGCATCGAAACCGACAGCGTGATCGTGATTGCCTCGCACCACGAGCACAGCCCGCCTGCGGACCAGCTCGATGAACGCCTTCGGGTCCGGGCCATAATCCACCAGATCGCCGAGCACCCAGAGTTCGTCGTATTCCTCAGTAATGGCTTGCACCGCCTCCAGGTTAGCGTGCAAGTCCGAGAGAATCAGGATCCGCAACTTACACTTTTCTCCGCCGCAGCAGGTAGTAAAGTACGGGTGTAACCACCAGCGAGAGCACCATGGATACGGTCACGCCGCCGATCACTGCGATGGCCAGGGTTTGCAGCAACTGCGCGCCGGAGCCGACCGCCAGCGCCAGCGGCAACATGCCGAACACGGTGGCAAGCGCCGTCATCAGGATAGGCCGCAGCCTTCGTCGCCCGGCCTGAAAGATCGCCTCGCGCAGCCCGTAACCCAGGCTGGAAAAATGTTTCTCCGAATCCAGCATCAGGATTCCGTTCTTGTGCACGATACCCACTACCATGATGAGACCCATGAACGAGGAAATGTTCAGGGTGGATCCGGTAAGATAGAGCGCCGCCAGCGCGCCGGAACCGCAGAGAATCGTGGCAATCAGAATGGCGATGGGATGGGAAAAGGAGCGAAACTCCAGCACGAGAATGATGAAAATCAGCAGGATGGACATCAAAAGCACCTGGAGCAGCCCGTACATGGATTCGCGCTGCAACTGGTACAGGCCGCCGAACTCGATGTCCGTTCCCGGCGGTATCGGAATTTCCCTGAAAAGCCGACGGCGAATCTCTTGCATGGTCGAACCGAGATCCCGCCCGCTGACGTGGGCGGTGACCGCCGACATGTTGCGCAGGTTATCGCGACGGATCTCGGTCTGGCCTTCCTCGACTTCCACGTCGGCTACGCTGGCCAGCGGCACAGTAACCCCGGCAGGCGAGGTAATGAGCAAGGTTTTCAACTTTTCCACCGAGGAACGGTATTCGGGCGGATAACGAACACGCAGGCCGGCCAGCCGATCGCCCCGGATCATTTCCGAAGCTCTCACGCCGTCCAGAATGGCCGCCTCCAGCGCACTCACGTCGCGTACGGTGAAGCCCGCTCGGCTGGCCTTGGCCAGGTCCACGCGGAAGTTCACCGCCGGGCCGATGACGATGGTCTGGTTGACCACGTCCACCACGCCGCGAATTTGCGGCAGCCACTCCGCGATGCGGGCCGCCACCGCTTTGTAAACGCGCTCGTCGTCGTGGAATACTTTGATCTCGATGGGCTTGGGCGCCCAGGCCAGGTCACCGATCAGGTCCTCCAGAATGTGTGGGAACTCGACTTCGATGACCGGCTCGGCGCGATTGATTTTCTCGCGCAGCTCGCTGGTAACTTCCTCCAGGCTGCGCTTGCGCCGGCGCTTGAGCTTGACCAGAAAGTCGCCGGTGTTGGGCTCGGCAATCGCCAGGGCCAGCCGCGCGCCGGTGCGGCGCGAGTAACTTTCAATTTCGGGCGTCTCGCGCAAGAACTGCTCGATGTGGCGCAGGACTCTGTCGGTTTCCTCCAGCGAGGTGCCAGGCGGCATGCGGTAATCGAGCACGAAAGCGCCCTCGTCCATCTCGGGCAGGAAGCTGCTGCCCAGATGCAAATAGATCGCCACCGAAACCAGCACGATCCCGCCCGCCGCCGCCAGAATCCAGCGCGGGTGGTGCAAGGCGCCGTGCAGGACCTGCTCGTAACGTGCAGTCAGCCAGCGCATCAGCCGGCCTTCGCCCGCCTGCTCGGCCTGCTCGAGGTCCGTAGCCGGAGGACCGGGCCGCCCGCGAAAGATCCAGCCCGCCAGCACCGGCGTGAAGAAAATGGCAAGGAACAACGAAGCCAGCAGCGCCGTCACCATGGTGAGCGCCAAGGCGCGGAAAAACACCGCCGTCAGCCCGCCCAGAAACACCAGGGGAGCGAAGACCACGATGGGAGTCAGGGTCGAACCGATCAGCGCGGGAGTCAGCTCGGTGATCGCGCTGCGAGCGGCTTCGCGTGGCGCCTGTCCCAGAGACAGGTGCACGACGATGTTCTCCACCATGACAATGGCGTCGTCAATGACCACGCCAATGCAGGCCGCCAGCCCGCCCAGCGTCATCAGATTGAAGCTCATGTCGAAAAGCTTCATGAAGACGATCGCGGTCAGCACGGCCAGCGGGATGACCAGCGCCGCCACCAGGGTCGTGCGCCAGCTCTTCAGAAAGCCCACCAGCACGCCCACGGAAAGCAACAAACCAATGACGATCGCCTCCCAGACGCCGGAAATGGAATCCCGCACCAGAACCGACTGGTCGTAAAAAACGGACAGCTCTATGTCGGGCGGCAGCGATTTGCGGATTTCCTGTAACTCGCGATTCACTGCATCGGCGATTTCGACCGCGTTGCCGTCGGGCTGCTGGAGTACGTTGACCAAGACGGCCGGGCGGCCATTGGCCGTCACGATGTTATAAATGGGCCGCTCCGCCGCGACGACGCGGGCCACGTCCTTGATCCTGACCGGCGTCCCCTTGACCACATCCACCACCAGGTCTTCGATCTGCTCACGGCGGGTAATCAAGCCGGTCACCGTGGTGAGGTAGAGATGGTAGTTCTCCTGGACCATCCCCGCGGCCGCGATCAAGTTGCTGTTGCTGATGCTGTCCACCACGCGGGTCAGGGGAATGCCGTACGCGCTCAGACGCCCGGGGTCCACCAGCACGTGATACTCCGGCTGCCGTCCGCCCACGATGCGCGTTTCCGCCACCCCAGGCAGGCGGTAAAGTCGCGGGGCCAGGTTGTAGTAGGCCAGCTCCCACAACTCGGTCAGGCTCCGTCGCGGCGAAGTAATGCTGAACCCGATCATGGGAAAGACCGAGAAGGTCAGCCGGTTCACGTAAAAGCGTGACTCCGGGGGAAGGTTGGGCATGATCTGCGCGATGCGTCCCTGCACCTGGTGCAGCGCGTGCAGAATGTCCACGTCCCAGCGGAAGAACACGCTGATTTCGGTGGAGCCACGGCTGGTGACCGAGCGGATATTGGTGATGCCGGGGACGATCCGGATGGCCTCTTCGATGGGCCGCGTCACCTTGATCATCTGCACATTGACCGGCGCGATGCCGTTATCCACCAGGATCACGACACGCGGAAAGTCGGTCTTGGGGAACAGCGAGATGGGCAGGCGGAAAAGAAAGATCAGACCGGCGACCGCGAAGCTGGCGACGATCAACACCAGCGCGCGGCCGTGCGCTTCCACGAAACTGGCCAGCCGCGAAGTCACCGCGTCCCTCCCTCGAAGCGAACGGGTGTGCCCTCAGCCAGCCCGTAGCCGGCCTCGATGATCACCAGCTCTCCCTCGTTCAGGCCCCGGAGGACCTGCACCTTGCCCTCGCCGCGAAGGCCGGCTTCCACCGGGCGCAGCATCACGGTCCGCTGCGGGCTGACCACGCGGGCCACGCCGCGATCCGAACCTTCTTCGAACTCGACCGCGCTCAGCGGCACCACCAGAGCCTGCCGCACGATGCGGGTCGTAATCGCGACCTCCCCGAAAGCGCCGGCCCGGATCTTGCGATCGCTGTTGGGAATCTCGCACCAGGCTTCCACTCGCCGGCTTTGCGGATCCACAGCCCGATTGACAATGCTGATGCGGCCTGCGAACCGGCGTCCGGGTTCGTCCACCGACTCGAAGGAGCAGTCCTGCCCGGGCGCCACCGGTCCGGCTTCCGCCTCGGGAACCTGGGCCCGGGCGACAGCCACGCTGAGGTCGGCCACGGCAAACACCGGCGCGTCCGGCTTCGCCATGTCGCCGGGAAACATGAACTGCTCAGTGATGGTTCCCGCGAACGGGCTGCGCAGGCGGGTGAACTCGAGCTGGCTTTCGATGTAAGCCAGGCGCGCCTTGGCCTGCTCGAGCCGGCTCTGGGCGATGCGGATGTCGCGCTCGCGCGTCTGTTGCTTCAGCAAATCGAGCTGCGTCCTGGCCACCTCGTAATTGGCCCGCGCCTGCGCCAGCTCCGTCTCGCTGATCAGCAGCTCCCGCGCCGGGATGGCGCCCTCTTCGTAGAGCGCCTTCCGCCGCTCGTAAATCTTTTGCGCCTGGCGGAACGCGGCCTCGGCCACAGCCAACTGACCTCGGGCGCGCTCGATGTCGGTCGGCAACGAACCTGCCGTAAGCTTCTCGAGCGTGGCCTCGGCATCGGCCACGGCGGCCCGGGCTTCGGCCCTCTGCGCCAGCAAGTCACGGTCCTCCAATTCCGCAAGAACCTGGCCGGCGGCGACCAGATCGCCTTTGCGAACCAGGAGCCTGCGGATCGGCGCCGTGATCCGCGCCGCAATGTTGGCCTGCTGTCGCCCGAACACCGTGGCGGGAGCGCGCACCTGCGCCCGCAAGTCCTCGCGTGTCACGCGAGTGACTTTCACGTCCACCAGAGGCTTGGGAGATTCGGGCTCGCTGTGGGAACCGCAGCCCGCAAGAACAAGGCAGAGGCAACACAAGTAACGGTTCTTCATCGCCCGGATGCAACCTCCAGATCAGCCCTGGCATTCCAGTAATCGGCCAGGGTGCTGTAATAATTGGCCTGCGCCTGCGCCAGCTCGCTCTGCGCCATCACCACTTCCAGCGCCGACCCCTCGCCTCCCTCGTAGCGCAGGCGGCTCAGGCGCAGGTTTTCCTGGCACGCGCGCGCCTGCTTCTGGGTGATGGCAATCTGCTCGTAAAGCTGCCGCACGCGAGCCAGCGCGGACTGGTACTCCCTGGAAAAGGCGCGTTCGGCTGCCGCGCGGTTATCCTCGCTTTGCAGCGCGCGCAAGCGAGCCTGCTGGATCGCGCTGTGGGCCTTCAGCCAGTCAAAGACCGGCACATTGAGAGTAACGAACGCGGCGTAGCCGCGGTCGGCCCAGCTCACACGGAACGAATCGAGCCCGTACTGAAACGTGAGCCCGAGCTGGGGAAGCAGGGCCGAGCGAGCCCGGCTTGCATCCGCCAGCGCGGCTTGCCGCTGCGCCTCGAGCACCCGAAATTCAGGCCGGCGCAAGAACGGCTTGCCGGCCTCAGGCGGCTCCGGTGGTGGCGGCGGCGCCTCCAGCATGTCCTCCAGCTCGAGCTTCGGATCGGCGTCCGCGGTCCAGAACGAAGCCAGCTCCTGAACAGCCAGTTGGGCCTCCAGCTCGGCCGCCTTGACTTTCTGTTCCAGAAAAGCCGCAGCCGCCTCGGCCTTGGCGACATCCGCGCGTGCGGCCTCGCCGTGCTGGAACAGCAGCTCAGTGCGACGATGAAAACTCTGCGCTTCCGCCAGCGAGTCCTGCGCCACCTTGAGGAGGTGGCGAGTCAGCAAGGCGCGGAAATAGGCAGCGGTGACGGCCCGCTTCAGATCGCGCTCGCCAAGCTCGGCGCCGGCTTGCGCAGCGGCCAGTTCGGCACGGGCCAGCGCACGTCCGGCCCGCAGCCTGCCCGAGCTGTCCAGCTCCACCTCCGCCGTGAACAACGATGCGTACTCGCGAATCGCGTTCAGCGGAATGAAGCTGAACGTGCTGCGATCATGCAGCAAAGGGCTATTGTAGATGAAGGCGTTGCCGACACGGGTGCGGGGCAGGAAGTCCGCGCGCGCCTGACGGAGACCGTACCGCGCGATCTCCACCTGGCGCCGCGCAGCCGTGGCCGAGGAGCGCGCGGCCAACGCCAGGCGGATGCAGTCATCCAGACTCAGCGGCTTGCCGGACTGAGCAGGAGCGACCCGGACAAGCCCCAGCGTGCAAAACAGTGAGAAGGCGAGAACAGGGTTCCGCATAGGCGTGAGAGCCAAACCTGTTCATTTTGTCACCAACGGTGCGCTTTGCGCGAGCAAACGAGGAAGACCCGTGATACAATAAAAGTGGCGGTGGAGTTCGCCATTAACCGCCGCGTCCAGCGGCCGATAACTCCTACGGTGGCGGAATCACTGTAGGAGATTCCCTCCTGGCGACCCTCCCGGTGATTCCCCAAAATAAAACCTGCTGGAGTTGAAGACTGCGATGATGGCTCCTGCTGACACCGCCCAGGACCTGGCAGGCGCTGCGCGAAGGCTGGAGGTCCTGGCCAGCCAGCACGAACAGGACGCGGTCGCCTCCGCCGCTGCCGAACTGGCCCAGCGACTCGAACAAAACCGCTTTCATCTGGTGGTGGTGGGTCAGTTCAAGCGCGGCAAGACCACGTTTCTCAACGCCCTGCTCGGCGAAGCTCTCCTGCCAGTCGCTGTTCTGCCGCTGACTTCGGTGGTCACTGTGCTGCGGTTCGGCCGCACGCCGCGTGCGGTCGTGCACTTTCAGGACCGCCGTTCCAGCGAAATCCCTCTCGATCGCCTGACCGACTACGTGACCGAAGCCGGCAATCCGCGGAACGTCAAAGGCGTCGCTTACGTGGAGGTCTTTCACCCGAGCCCCTACCTGGAAGGCGGCGTGACCCTGATTGATACGCCCGGTGTGGCCAGCGTCTACGAGCACAACACCCAGGTGACCTACGAGTTCCTGCCGCGAATGGACGCGGCGATCTTCATCACCTCGCCCGAGCCCCCGCTGACTTCTGCCGAGATCGAGTTCCTGCGCGACCTGGGCAAACAGGTCGGGCGCATCTTTTTCGTGATGAACAAGGCGGACGCGGTCGAGCCCGGGCACCTGGCTGAAGTGCTGGACTTCGTGCGCCGTTCCCTGCCGCGCGACTTGCCCGCCGACACCAGCGAAATTTTCCCGATCTCGGCGCGGCTGGCCCTGGAAGCAAAACAAAAACGCGATCATTTGTTGCTGGAGCGGAGCGGGCTGCCCGCGCTCGAGCGCCGCATCGAGCAGTTTCTGCGCGAGGAAAAGAACCGCGTCTTCCAGACCGCTGCCGCCCGTCGCCTGCTGGCTCTGGCGGCCGAACTGCGCATGCTGCTCAAGCTCGAAATCCAGGCCGCGCAGATGCCGCTGGAAGAATTGCAGGCACGCATCAGCGAGTTCGATCGTCAGCTCCGTCTGGCCCAGCAGCAGCGCGAAGACAATCGCGTCCTGCTGCGCGCCGGACTGGCCCGGCTTTCGGCCTCCTTCGAAAACGCGGCGCGCGAATTCGCCGAATCGCAAATCCCTGCCGTCACCGAGAGCGCACGCCGGCACTTCCAGGCTTCGGCTTCCCTGCCCCGGCGCAAGCTGGCGGCTGAAATGGACCGCTTCATTGCCACCACGGTCCACCAGTTGTTCGAGCAGTGGCGCAACCAGTTCGAACGCCAGGCCTTCGAGGAGTTCCGCGCCGTGGCCGCCCGTTTCCAGGAATCCACCAACGAGCTGGCGGACCGCGTGCGCCGCACGGCGGGCGAGCTGTTCGGCATCGAGATCGCCCCGCTGGAGCTGGCGGACGAGCTGGCCTGGCTGGAGTCCACCGGCTATTACACGGATACGCTCCTGGACTGGGGATTGGGCAACGCCCCCTTGCTCCTGCCCGGCCCGCTGTTCCGCCGCTACCTGCTGAACCGCGTTCTCAAGGCGGTCCGCGAAGAACTCGACCGCAACGCCACGCGCGTGGCCTACGACTTCAAGCGTCGCCTGCAAAAGAGCGTATCCGACTTCGAACGCTCGCTCGAGGCCAAGCTGGACGAAGCCATCCGCGGCATCCGGCACGCGATGGACGCGGCGCTGCGCAAGCACCAGACCGATTCCACGCGCGTCCGCGAGCTGGTGGAAGAACTCTCGACCGCGATCGAGGAGCTGGACCGCCTGGAAGCCGCCATCCGCGAAGCCGCGCCGGCAGGCGTCGCAAACTGACCGCTCCTCTGTGCCACAATCGAGCCCGCAGCCCATGACGCTGGCGCGGCGCAGTCTTCACTTCGTGGTCCTGCTGGGCCTGGTGAGCCTCTTTGCGGACGTCACCTACGAAGGCGCACGGAGCATCACCGGTCCTTACCTGGCTCTGCTCGGGGCCGGTGCAGCGGCGGTGGGATTCGTCGCAGGATTCGGCGAAATGGCCGGCTACGCGCTGCGCCTGGCATCGGGCTGGCTCGCCGACCGAACGCGGCGGTACTGGATGCTGACCCTCGCGGGCTACACGGTGAACCTGGCCGCCGTGCCTTTCCTGGCGCTCGCAGGCCGGTGGCAGACGGCAGCGCTGCTCATCGTGCTGGAGCGCGCCGGCAAGGCGATGCGCACCCCGGCGCGCGACGCCATGCTTTCCCACGCTGCCGTGAACGTGGGGCGCGGGTGGGCTTTCGGCTTGCACGAAGCGCTGGACCAGGCGGGCGCCGTGGCCGGGCCGTTGCTCGTGGCCTGGGCGCTCGCGGCGCGCCGCAGCTATGGGTGGGCCTTTGCGATGCTCGGGATCCCAGCGGCATTGGCGCTGGCCGTGCTGCTTGCGGCTCGCATGCTCTACCCGAGTCCGCGGGACCTCGAGGTCAGGTCGGAAGCGCTGGAAGCACGGGGATTGCCCCGCGTCTTCTGGCTGTACCTTGCGGCAGCAGGCCTGCTCGCCGCCGGCTACGCCGACTTCGCGCTGATTGCTTTTCACTTCCAGACCTCGGCGCTGGTGAGCGCGCCGTGGATCGCGATCCTTTACGCGGCGGCCATGGGGCTGGACGGCGCCGCGGCACTGGCGCTGGGCCGCCTCTACGATCGGCTGGGATTGCCCCTGCTCGGGGCCGCCGCGCTGGTTGCAGCGCCCTTCGCCGGCCTCATCTTTCTGGGCGGACGCTGGCTTGCGCTGGCGGGTCTTGCGCTATGGGCGGTCGGCATGGGCGCCCAGGA
>JAPWUP010000165.1 GCA_028275505.1 Bryobacteraceae bacterium | reverse complement strand
CTCAAACGGGCAGCGGGTGGCGGGAGTGCCTGGATATGGCCATCAGCGACACCTCAGTTGCCCGCTTGGATCGCGGTGAGCGAACGCTGGCGCTGACGGGCGTCTCGCCCGTGGTCACCACGCTCAAACTTCTGCTTGGGGGGTCGGCCTCGATGCCCGAGCTAGGGGACATCGTGGAGGAAATTCCCTTGGAAGTCGCCAAAATCCTGTGGACCAAGATAGATCACAAACTCTATGGGACCTTCAGCGCCCCTTGCATGGGTTCGATGGTCGGGACCCTGTACTCCACGGGTCCTCTCGTCTGGTCGGGCACCACCTTCTTTGTGCAAGTAGAGGATTACGATCTGGTGAGAAACGGTGAGCCGCCTTTTCAGTTAACCATCACCGGGACCCTTTCTCAGGATCTCACCAAAGTGGAGACCCTGAGCTACCGCCGCTATCGCAAGTACCAATCCACGTATACCAGCCCGAATACGGGCAAAGAAATGGTGGATTACAGCGAGGACCTGTACGAGTGGTCCGTGACCAATGTGCCTTTGGTAAGTGATCCCAAGATGATTCCGGGAGGCGGGCTGGCCCGCTATGAGATAAGGGGTCCTGCGGCGGCCTCGGCCTTGCGGAATTTTATTGACCGCAGCGAATTCTATAGTGGACCGAAAGAAGGCTTTATACCCGCCAATATCAAACGAACCCAGTGCTCGATCAGCTTTTCTGGACCAAACGATGGTATAGCGATCTTGCTCGCGAAGTGAGGACGGACGCGGGCAGGCGGTTCTGCACAGGCTCGGGGCGCTGGCTTGCTCGAAGTGGCCACGCCGCCCGCGGCTGCATGCGTCTGATCGTTTGACTCCGCCTGCCCCGCCTTCAGTCGGCCATCACGGCTGGCCGGCGGTACAGGCCGCGGTGCCAGTTCCAGCGCACGCGCAGCAGATCGAGGAACATGTCCAGGCTGTCGCGCAACATGCTGACGCGGGTACCTTCGGCGTGGTTCCAGCGCACGGGAACCTCGACCGTCTTGAAACCCAGCTTGCGGGCCAGATAGAGCACCTCGACATCGAAGCCGAAGCGCTCGATGCGCTGCCGCGGGAAGATGGCCTGCACTGCGTCCCGGCGAAACAATTTGAAGCCGCACTGCGTGTCGCGGAACGGCAGGCCCACCAGCACGCGCATGAAGAAATTGAAAATCCTGCCGGCCCATTCCCGCCACCACGGCTGGTGCACGCCGATGAGCGAGCGGTCCAGCGCGCGCGAGCCGATGGCGATGGCCGCGTCCTCGCGCTGCACCGCCTCCCAGAGCTTCTCGATCTCCTCGATAGGCGCCGAGAGGTCGGCGTCCGTGAACAGCACCCACTGGCCGCGCGCTTTGAGCATGCCGTGCCGGACCGAGTACCCTTTGCCGCGATTGCCGGGGTTGCGCAGCAGACGCAGTTCCGGGCGCGCCCGGGCTGCCTCCTTCACGCAGGCGGCGGTGCCGTCGGATGAGCCGTCGTCCACCACCAGGATTTCGAACTGCCGCGGCCAGGCCCGGTCCAGATAATCGAGCAAGGTCCGTAGCGTCGCGGGCAAACGCGCTTCTTCGTTATAAGCCGGTATGACGATCGAGAGAAACGGCAACGTTCAATTATAATGAAGCATTCAGACGCCCGCCGCGCGCTGCGCCCGCACCGGGCCAAGGAGAATCCGCTTGTCGCTGGAATTCGATCTGCTCGCGCAACGTCTCGAGAAGATTCGTCAGATCCGTGCGCTCGGCTTCGAGCCCTACGGCCGGCGTTTCGACTTCACCCACACGCTGGCTGAAATCCGGCGTCGCTGGGGCGACAAGAGCGCCGAGGAACTGGAACCGCGCATCCAGGTGCGCGTCTGCGGCCGCATCCACACCATCCGCCTGATGGGTCGCGCCGGCTTCGCCCACCTCATGCAGGAGGGCGAGCGCCTGCAAATTTACGTGCGCAGTGACGCCGTGGCGGAACGCGATTTCAAGCTCTTTCGCATGCTGGAGCCGGGCGACATCATCGGGGCCGAGGGCTACCTGTTCCGCACGCGCACCGGCGAACTGACGGTCCATGTGGAGCGTCTGGAGTTTCTGGCCAAGACGCTGCTCTCCATGCCCGAGAAATGGCACGGGCTGGAAGACGTCGAGACGCGCTACCGCCAGCGCTATCTGGATCTGATCGCCAACCCCGAGGTCCGGCGGATCTTTCTCATACGCAACCGGCTCATCCGCAGCCTTCGTCGCCAACTGGACGAGCGCGGCTTCCTGGAAGTGGAAACTCCCATGATGCAGCCGCTCTACGGCGGGGCGGCCGCACGACCCTTCATCACGCATCACAACGCGCTGGATATTGACCTGTACCTGCGCATCGCGCCGGAACTGTACCTGAAGCGGTTGGTCGTGGGCGGCATGGACCGCGTCTACGAAATCAACCGCAACTTCCGCAACGAGGGCATTTCCACACGGCACAATCCCGAGTTCACGATGCTGGAGTTCTACCAGGCCTACACGGATTACCGGGGCCTGATGGATCTTTCCGAGGAACTGTTGCGGCAGGCCGCCTTGGACGCGACCGGAAGCACGGAAGTGGAATACGAGGGACAGCGGCTGGATTTCAGTCGCCTGGCGCGCTATTCCATGCGCGAGGCGATCGTGGAATTCTGGCGCGGCCCGGACCGCCCCACGCTCTCCGACCTGAGCGATCCCGCGTGGCTCAGCCGTCACTCCAGCCGGCACAGCCCGGGCGAAGCGCTCGTGGATATCTTCGAGCGCGTCGTACAAGAGCAACTCGTGCAGCCCACCATCATTTACGACTTCCCGGTGGAGACTTCGCCGCTGGCCAAATCCAAGCCGGACGAGCCGGACTTCGCCGAGCGCTTCGAAATCATCATCGCCGGCATGGAAGTGGCCAACGCCTACAGTGAGCTCAACGATCCCCAGGAACAGCGGCGCCGCTTCGATCAGCAACTGCGCTTGCGGGCGCGGGGCGACGAGGAGGCCCACCAGATGGACGAGGACTTCCTGCGTGCGCTCTGCTACGGCATGCCGCCCACGGGCGGCGAAGGCATCGGCATTGACCGCCTGACCATGCTGCTGGCCGGCGTCAACTCGATCCGCGAGGTGATCCTCTTCCCGCTGCTGCGTCCCGAAGGCCCGCTGGGTCTGGCGGACAAGCTGCGCGAGCTGGATCGGGACGTGGCCCCGTGAACAAGCGCTTCGAGCTCTTCGTCGCCCTGCGATACCTGAAGGCGAAGCGCAAGCAGGCCGTCATTTCGCTGATCACCCTGATCTCGATTCTGGGCGTGGCGGCCGGGGTGATGGCGCTGGTGGTGGCGCTGGCCATCAACAACGGCTTCCGCAACACGCTCCAGCGCAGTCTGCTCGGGGCCACGGCGCACGTCACCATCCTCGAGCGCGAGCCGCTTTACGGGATCGAAAACTGGCAGGAGCTGGCCGGCAAGTTGCGCGCCCTGCCCCACGTGCGGGCGGTTTCGGCTGCCCTGTACGGCCAGGTTTTCATCACCGGTCTGCACTCAGAAGGCGCGGTGCTCAAGGGTATCAACCTCGAGCAGGAACTCCAGGCCGGCGAGGTGCTGCGCCATCTGCGGCAGGGATCGGCCGAGGCGCTCAAGGAGAGTCGCGGCTATCCCGGGATCATCGTGGGATCCCGGCTGGCGCAGAAGACCGGGCTGTTGCTGAACAGCGTGGCCACGGTGATGAGTCCTCAGGGGGAGCTTACGCCTTTTGGCCCGCGTCCCAAGGTGACGCGCTTCCGCGTGGTGGGGATATTCGAGACCGGCCTCTACGACTTCGACGCCGGCTGGGCCTTCACCACGCTGGAGGCGGCGCAGCAAATCCTGTCGCTGAAGAACGTGGTCAATGCCATCGAGCTGCGACTGGATGATATTTACCGCGCGCCGGAAGTCAGCCGGGCAGCCGAGAAAATCGCGGGACCGGACCTGGCCGCCACCCACTGGATGGAGCAAAACCGGCAGCTTTTCAACGCGCTGCGCATGGAGAAGGCGGTGACGGTGATCACGATCGGTCTGATCGAGCTGGTCGCCGCGCTCAACATTTTCATCACCCTCACCATGATGGTCATGGAAAAGTACCGCGACATCGCGGTTTTGATGTCCATGGGCGCGCGCCGCGAGCAGATCCGGCGCATCTTTGTTTACCAGGGTTTGACCATCGGGGTGGTGGGCGTCGCGCTGGGGCTGGCGGCGGGTCACCTGCTGTGCTGGCTGGGCGAGCGCTACCGCTGGGTGCGCCTGGACGAGGAGATTTATTCCCTCAGTTACGTGCCTTTCGAGCCGCGATGGCTGGACAGCATCTGGATCGCGGGCGCAGCGCTTCTGGTCAGTTATCTCGCCACGCTCTATCCTTCGCGCAACGCCACGCGGATCGCTCCGGCCGAAGCGCTCCGTTACGAGTAGCCGCCGCGGGATGAAGGCGGCTAACCCTATAATGAGTAAGTGCTTTCTGTCGAGGAACAGCTCCGCTATCTCAAGAAAGGCCTGGCCGAGCTGATCCACGAGGAGGAGTTGCGGGAGCGCCTGGCCGAGGGCAGGCCTTTGCGCGTCAAAGCCGGTTTCGACCCCACGGCGCCCGATCTGCACCTGGGCCATACCGTGCTGCTGCGCAAGATGAAGCACTTCCAGGATCTCGGCCACCACGTGATCTTTCTGATCGGCGACGGCACGGGCCGCATCGGCGACCCTACGGGACGCAACGTCACGCGCCCGCCCATGAGCCGCGAGGAAATCGAGCGCAACGCCGAGACCTATCGCCAGCAGGTCTTCAAGATTCTGGATCCCGAAAAGACCGAGATCCGTTTCAACAGCGAGTGGCTGGACGCGCTGACCTTCGAAGACATCATCCGCCTGTGCGCGCGCTACACGGTGGCCCGCCTGCTCGAGCGCGATGACTTCGCCAAACGCTTCCGCGAAGGTACGCCCATTTCCGTGCACGAACTGCTGTACCCGCTGGCGCAGGCCTACGATTCCGTGGCGCTGCGCGCCGACGTCGAGCTGGGCGGCACGGACCAGAAATTCAACCTGCTGGTGGGTCGCGAGATCCAGAAAGACTACGGCCAGCGGCCACAGATCGTCGCCACCACGCCGCTGCTCGAGGGGCTGGACGGCGTGCAGAAAATGTCCAAGTCCCTGGGCAACTATGTGGGCATCACCGAGCCGCCTGAGCAGATGTTCGCCAAGCTCATGTCCATCAGCGACGAGCTGATGTGGCGGTACTGGGAGCTGCTGACGGACCGCAGCCTGGAAGAGATCCAGGCTCTTCGCGCCAAGGTGGAGCGGGGCGAGCGCCATCCCATGGAAGTGAAGATGGAGCTGGCGCGCACCATTGTGGCCGATTTCCACTCGCCGGAAGAGGCCGACCGGGCGGCCGAGGAGTTCAACCGCGTGGTGCGCCGCGGAGAGGTTCCCTCCGAGCTGGAGACCGTTCCCCTGCCGCCCGATGTCCGCGTGGGCGGGGAGCTGCGCGTGGACAAGCTGCTGGCCCGCGTGGGTCTGGCCGAATCGGTCAGCGACGCCGTGCGCAAAATCAAGGCTGGCGCCGTGGAGATCAACGGCCAGCGCTGTTCCGATCTGCGCTATCCCGACAGTGCCGGGACCTACCTGATCATCCGCGTGGGCAGGAAATGGAAGCGAGTGGCGTGCTGATCCGGCGCCTGCGCGCGGAGGATATCCCCCAGGCCATGCGCCTCAAAGACGCCGCCGGCTGGAATCAGACCGATCAGGACTGGCTGAACCTGATCGAGCTCGAGCCTGAGGGCTGCTTCGCGCTCGAGACCGACGGTCAAGTCGTCTCTACGACGACCGTAGTCTGCTACGGACGGGATCTGGCGTGGATCGGTATGGTCCTCACCGCACCCGAGTATCGCGGACGCGGCTTTGCGCGACGGCTCATGCAGGAGGCGCTAGCCTACGCTCGCGCGCGTGAGGTGGCCTGGATCAAGCTGGACGCCACGGATATGGGGCGCCCGCTTTATCAGAGCCTCGGCTTTCAGGACGAGCAGATTGTCGAGCGGTGGGCGCTCGAGCCGCGCCAGGCGCCCACCTGCGCGCCCGAAGTCTCGCCTTTCGTACTGGATGAGGAACTGGACCGGCTGGCCTTCGGCGCCAGCCGTCGCGCCGTGCTGGAGCGGCTGGCTCGATGGGAAGCGGTTTCGCTGCCCGGCTGCGGCTACGCCATGGGACGCCCCGGTTCGCAGGCCTTCTACTTCGGGCCCTGCGTTTGCCGCACGGTGGATAGCGCGCGAAGGCTGCTGGAGTACTTTTTGGCGCGGCACGCCGCCGAAACAATTTTTTGGGATTTGTTGCACTCTAATCCGGCGGCCCTGGAGCTGGCGCGCCGGTTCGGCTTCCAGCCGCGGCGTCGCCTGGTCCGCATGAGCCTGCGCGGTCGCGAGGACGCCCAGCCGCTGGGGAACCGCGACGAGCTCGTGTACGCACTGGCAGGCTTCGAGTACGGCTAAACGCCATGCGCCCGCATTTCGTCTGGAAGCTGAAAGAACGCGAACTGAACCTGGGCGAGCGCACGCTCATCATGGGCATCCTGAACGTGACGCCCGATTCCTTCTCCGACGGCGGGCGCTACCTGGATCCGGACCGGGCCTTCGCCCGCGCCCTGGAAATGGAAGAAGAGGGCGCCGACATCATTGACGTAGGCGCGGAATCCACCCGGCCCGGCTCCACCCGCATCTCGGAAGCGGAAGAAAAGCGCCGTTTGATTCCCGTGCTCAAACGACTCCGCGGGCGTCTGGCGGTTCCCGTCTCGGTGGACACGTACAAAGCCGGCGTCGCCGAGCACGCGCTCAAGCTGGGCGCCGAAATCATCAACGATCCCAGCGGCCTCACTTTCGATCCCCAACTGGCGCGCGTGGTGGCGCGCTACGACGCCGGCCTGATCCTCAACCACATGCGCGGCACGCCGGAAACGTGGGCCAAGCTGCCGCCGCTGCCCGATCCCATGGCGGCGATCCTCCACGATCTGGAAGCGGCGGTGCATCGCGCCGTCCGCGCGGGCGTGGACCGGTCGCGCATCGTGGTGGATCCCGGCCTCGGCTTCGGCAAGCGTGGTGAGCAGAATTCGGAAATTCTGGCGCGACTGGAAGAGATGGCGCGGCTGAAGCTTCCCGTGCTGGTGGGACCTTCGCGCAAGTCCTTTCTCGCCCAGAAAACCGAAGAGGAGACGCTGTTCGCCACGGCCGCGGCGGTGACGGCGGCGATCCTGGGCGGCGCCCACATCGTGCGCGTGCACGACGTGCGGCAAATGCGCGCCGTGGTTGCTGTGGCCGACGCGGTGCTGCGCAATCAGCCCTCGGAGTGAGGGCGCGGCGGACCTGTTATCCTCGTAGGCGAGTATGTCGCGGATGCGCGAAGAAATCCGGGAGCAGCCGGAAGCCCTGGAGCGTACCTTGAAACGGGAAGCGCCGCGGATCGCACGCTTGCGCAGCGTCCTGGAGCGCAACCGGCCCCGCTTCATCGTGCTCGTGGCCCGGGGCACCTCCGACAACGCGGCTCACTTCGGGCGCTACCTGCTGGAAATTTGCACCGGGATTCCCTGCAGCCTGGCGGCCCCTTCCATTTTCACGGTCTATTGCGCATCGCCCAGGCTCGAGGAGGCCCTGGTAGTGGGCATCTCGCAATCCGGAGAGTCCACGGATACCAACATGGTGATCGAGCGTGCCCGCCAGCTCGGCGCCCTGACGGTGGGAATCACCAACGAGTCGCGCAGCAGTCTGGCTCGACTGGCGGAGCACCTGATCCTGGTCCACGCCGGGCGCGAACGCAGTGTCGCCGCCACGAAAACCTACACCGGCCAGTTGATGGCGTTGTATCTGCTTGCCTACGCGCTGGGCGCGCCGATCCGGATGGAGGATCTGGAGCGAGTGCCCGAGCTGGCGACCATCGCCTTGCAGACCGAAAGCGAAATCGCGCAACTGGCGGTGCGGTATCGCTTCATGAACGACGCCGCTGTGGTGGGCCGCGGCCTGAATTATTCCAACGCGCTGGAATTCGCACTGAAACTGATCGAAACGTGCGCGATCGTGGCCGACCCTTTCTCCTCCGCGGACTTCCTGCACGGCCCCATCGCGATGGTGGAAAGGTCCTTCCCCGTGTTCCTGTTCGCCCCCTCCGGTCCCACCTGGGAGGCCATGAAGCAGGTGCTGCACAAGCTGGCCCAGCGCAAGGCCGACATCCTGTTGATCACTGACGATTCCAACCGCGAGGCGCCGCGCCTGGTCTCGCGCACCGTGCGGCTTGAGCTGGGAATGGCGCGGCGGAAGCTGTCGCCCTCCGATCTTTACACGCCGATCCCTTACATCATCCCTGCGCAGCTTTTCGCGTGCTCGCTGGCCGAAGAGAAGGGGCTGGACCCCGACCGGCCTCCCGGCCTGAGCAAGGTGACAAAGACGGTTTAGGGAAATTCCGGGCCGAGGCACGCGACGCTCGCGTCAATGGGCTATGCTGAGCTCCTCGTGGCCCTGCGTTCGATGGTGATCAGCGCCGCCATGGCGGCCCTGGCGCTCACCTTGCCCCTCGCCTTTCATGCGGCGGGCCTGGGCAGCCAGTTCCTGCCGATGCTGTTGCCGCTGTTGATCAACGGATTTCTCTCCACCCCGGCGTGGGCGGCTTTGACGGGACTGCTGGTTCCGCCCATTTCGGCGCTGGCCACGGGCATGCCGCCGCTTTACCCGCCAGTGGCTGCGGTCGTCGCGGCCGAGGGCGCCACTTTGGGCGGCGTGGCTGCGCTGGTCTGGCGCCTCACACGGCCGCGGGTCTGGCCGGCGCTGTTGACGGCGGTCGCCTGTGGACGCGCGCTTGCCGTGGCGCTCACGTGGACGCTGGCGCAGGCCTTCGAGCTGCCGGGCGGAGTGGCCGGATGGGCTGTGATCGTACACGGGTTGCCCGGTACGGCGCTGCAACTCGTGGTGACCCCGCTCGTGGTTCGTTTCGCGATGCGCCGCGGAGGCCCGTTGTTCGGCGATGGATCAGGCAGCTAAGAGGGACTACTTCGAGCAACTGGCGAGCGCGTGGGA
>JAPWUP010000354.1 GCA_028275505.1 Bryobacteraceae bacterium | reverse complement strand
AGCAACGGCCTGTTGCGGGGATCACGGGTCGGGCGGGCGGCCGCGGTCTCGAACAACGCGGCGTCTGAGCCCTTCGCATGCGCGCCGGAGCTTGTTAAAATATAAGCGAGCGGCAAATCGCCGCCTCTACTCCCCGGTCGTCTAATGGTAGGACAGCGGCCTTTGGAGCCGCGAGTCGAGGTTCGAATCCTTGCCGGGGAGCCACAGGGGTTGCCCGCTTCTCCCCGCAAGCTCGTCGCAGTAGCGCTTTCGTACCCGTCCGGCGGCAGGATCTCGATCGCGAACTAGGGCACAGCCACAGTCGTCTCTTGCCCGGCCCAAGTGATCAGATTAGGGAGGATCGGGGACGAAAGATCCGGGTGCGAGGGCAGAACCCGCACGGTGTAGCCGTGGCGCCCGCTCCGCATGCAGGGCGCCAACACGCCTTCGAAGATCCAGCTCTCGCCAGACCGCTCGCCCGTCGGCTCCAGCCGGGCGGTCACCGCATCCAGGATTCGCTCATCCGAGCTCAAGCGGCCAACGTAAATCTCGACCTTCACGTCATCGGGCGTCAGGGCGCCGAGGTAGACTCGCACGCGCACGTGGGCCTGCTGGCCCACCACCAAGTCACCCAGGCCGCGTTCAACAGCTTCGATGCGCACATCGTTCCACGCTGCACGAACGCGACTGAGCCAGGCGGCCAGATTTCGCGCCCGGGCGGCGTCGTTCTCGGCAAGGGTCCGGTAAAGGGCGTTGGCCACCAGGTAGAAGCGTTCCGTGTACTCGCGCACCATGCGATGCGTGTTGAAGAAATGACAAAGGGTCGCGATCGAGGCGCGCATCCGTTCGATCCACCGGCGCGGAATCCGGTCCCGGCCTCGCTCATAGAAGGTCGGGATCACGTCCCGCTCCAAAAGGTCGTAGAGAGCCTCGGCCTCCACCTGGTCCTGGTACTCGCGCTGCTCATAGATTTCGCCGCGCCCGATGGCCCACCCGATGCGGTGATTGTGCTGGCTCCAGGCTTCATCCCACCAGCCGTCGAGGGTGCTGACGTTCAGGGCCCCGTTGGCCGCCGCTTTCATTCCACTAGTTCCACTGGCTTCCAGCGGGCGCAGTGGCGTGTTAAGCCAGACGTCACAACCCTGAACCAGGTAGCGCGCCACTGCCATGTCGTAGTCTTCCAGGAACACGAGACGGCGACGGAACTCGGGCTGGCGGGCGAGCGAGACGATTTGCCGGATCAATTCCTTGCCGGCGCCATCGCGCGGGTGCGCCTTGCCCGCGTAAATGATCTGAACGGGCCGTTCGGGATCGTTGAGCAAGCGCTTTAGCCGCTCGACATCCCGCAACAACAAGGTTGCCCGCTTGTAAGTGGCAAACCTGCGCGCAAAACCGATGGTGAGCGCCTCCGGATCCAGCGCTTCGTCGGCTGCTTCAATCTCGGCCTGGGGGGCTCCGCGCCGCTGGAGCTGCTCCCGCAGGCGACGCCGGGCAAAAGCCACCAGCCGCTCACGGCGACGCTCGTGGGTGCGCCAGAGCTCTTCCGCCGGGATGGTCTCAGCGCGTTGCCACAATACCCGATCCGCCGGTTCCTCACGCCAGTTCGGACCGAGGTAGCGATCGTAAAGCTGGTTCATTTCGTAAGAGATCCACGAGCGGAAGTGCACGCCGTTGGTGACGTGACCGATCGGGATTTCCTGCTCGGGCACGTTCGGCCAGATGCTGGCCCACATCTTCCGGGTCACCTCGCCGTGAAGTCTGCTGACGCCGTTGGAGAACGCGGCCAGCCGCAGCGCCAGAACCGTCATGCAAAAGGCCTCGCCGGGATCCCAGGGATTGCGGCGTCCCAAACCGAGGAACTCCTCACGTGAAATGCCGAGCTTCGGGTAGTAGTCCGAGAAGTACCGATCCATCAGGTCAGGCGCGAAAAAGTCGTGGCCGGCCTCGACCGGGGTGTGCGTCGTGAAAACAAGGCTCGGGGAGGCCAACTGGCGTGCTTCCTCGAAGTTCAGCCGGTAGCGCTCCATGAGTCGGCGCACGCGTTCCAGGGCCAGAAACGCCGAGTGGCCCTCGTTCATGTGGTAGACGGTGGGATCCAGTCCCAGCGTCTCCAGCGCCCGATAACCCCCGATTCCGAGCACGATCTCCTGCTTGATCCGCATTTCGCTGTCACCGCCGTAGAGCTGGTCCGTGATGTCACGATCTTCGGGTCGTGCGTTGAGGTTGATGTTGGTGTCGAGCAGGATCAAGGAGACGCGGCCGACATGAGCCTGCCAGAGCTGGGCGTAGACGGGTCTGCCTGCGAGCGTGACTTCGACGAGCAAGGGCTTGCCATCGGGGGCGCGGAGGAGCTGGAGGGGCAGGTTATGAAAGTCGTTATCCTCATAGGCTTCTTGCTGCCAGCCGGATTCGTTCAAGTATTGCTTGAAGTATCCCTGCTGGTACAGCAGCCCTACCCCAACCAGAGGCACTCCCAAATCGCTCGCCGACTTCAGATGGTCTCCGGCCAGAATGCCCAAACCGCCGGCGAAAATCGAAAGGCATTCCGTGAGTCCGAACTCCGCCGAAAAGTACGCCACAGAGAGACTGTCGGCGCGCCCGTAGACCCTGCGGAACCACGAGCCTTCGCCGGCCAGATACGACTCCAGATCCCGCGACACGCGCTCGACGTGGGCCATGAAAGCCTCGTCGTGGGCAGCGGCTTCTAGTTGGGCCTGGCTGATCGTACCCAGCATGAGAACGGGGTTGTGCCCCGAGGTCTCCCATAACGTGCTGTCCAGCCGGCGAAACAACTCGATGGCGTCGTGATTCCACGCCCACCAGAGGTTATATGCGATCCGCCGCAGCGGCTCCAGGCGGGGCGGCAAGGCAGGCACGACATTGAAGGTTCCTAACGGCTTCATCTCCGGTTCCTCTCTGTTTCATCGGCCGTGCCCAGCGCCGAGCTTGAGGCTCCTGCGGCTGCCGGATAGGAGCCAAGCAGTTTCAGGCCCTGGGCGTGGAGCCGGTGCAACCAGCCCGCATCCTGGAAAAACATCATCGGGCACAGCCCGGCCACGACCTGGATACCACGGCTGTGGCAGAACTCGAGGGCCTCAGGGCTTGCTGCGCCGGCGCCTACGGCGGCGTAAAACCATAGGCGACGGACTCCCGCCCCGTCGCACTGTTG
>JAPWUP010000228.1 GCA_028275505.1 Bryobacteraceae bacterium | reverse complement strand
GCCGCGCTGGCCCAGCCGGTGAGCATCCAGTTCAAATCCGTAGACCGCACCATTCTCAGTGAGCGCCTCAGCCGCGTATCCACCGATAACGCGCAGCGGGCGCAACGCCTGCTCGATATGTTCCGCGAAGCCGGCTGTGCGGGCGATCGCCTGCGCGAGCAACCCGTGAAGGGATCGAAAGTGCCCAACGTCATATGCACCCATCCCGGTCAAACCGCGGACACGATCGTCGTGGGAGCCCGCCTGGACTGGTGGGGATCCGCCGGTCAGGGTGTGATTGACAATTGGAGCGGTGCCGTCCTGCTGCCTACTCTCTACCAGTCCCTGCCCGAGGGATCGCGTCGCCACACGTTCGTTTTCGTGGGATTCTCGGACCGGGAGTCCTCGCCGGAGGGTTCGCGTTTCTATGTCCGCCAGTTGAGCCGCGAACAGCGCGAGCACACGCGCGCCATGATCCAGTTGACCTCGCTCGGCACGGGGCCCGTCCGCGTCTGGATGAAACAATCCGACCCGCGCCTGATCAACGACATTGCCCGTGTGGCGGCGGCGATGAAGATTCCGGTGACCGGGGTCAACATCGAAGAGGAAATCCCCAAGGACGACTCCGCAGCCTTCCGCGACGCCAAGATCCCGACCCTTTCCATCTACTCGCTGACAGCGCAGAGCTTTCCGCTGCTGGGCACGGCGCGCGACACGGTGGAGGCCATTCGCCAGGAGGACTACTACGACACGTACCGGCTGGTGGCGGCCTACTTGATGCTGCTGGACGCCACGCTCAGCCCGCCTGCACAATAGCGCACAGACTGCGGGCAGGCTGGCTAGAAAGGTGTTAGCTTGTACGTGTATGCGCAGCCTGCCCCTTCTGCTGTGCCTGGGAAACTTCCTCTTCTGCGCGCCGGTCACCGAGCTTTGGTCCCGCGGCTATTCGGTGATCCCCACGCCGCAGCGAGTTCAGCTCCAAGACAGCGACATTGCTCTCGACGGCTCGTGGGTCATTGATCCAGGCGCGCTGGCGCCCTCGCACATTGCGGTGCGCAGTCTGGTGCGGGACGCGGCCGAGTTCCATCAACTCAACCTCCGCGTTGGCACAGGGCCGGCGGTCATCCGGCTGCGCGTGGCGCCCGGGGCCGTGGCCACAGGCGCCGAGCCCTCGGTGGACCGCCAGGCTTACCGCCTGCGCATCAGTGACCGCCTGGTGGAGATCACGGGCAACTCGGACCAGGGCTTGTTCTACGGCGCCCAGACGCTGGTTCAGTTGATCCGCCGCGATCCAGCCGGCCGCCTCCTCCTGCCCAAAGGGACCATCGAGGACTGGCCCAGACTCGCCTTGCGCTTCCTCCACTGGGATACCAAGCACCACCAGGACCGCCCGGAAACCCTCAAGCGCTATCTGGACTGGACGGCGCGCTTCAAGGCGAACATGATCGCCTTCGAACTCGAGGACAAGTTCGAATATCCTTCCCACCCGATCATCGGAGCGCCCGGCGCGTTCACCACCGCCGAGTTGCAGGAGCTGGTCAACTACGGCCTCGAGCGCTTCATCCAGATCGTCCCCGACGTTCAGGCGCCCGCGCACATGGCTTACGTGCTGAAGCATCCCGAGTTTGCGCACCTGCGGGCGGATGGCAATAATTACCAGAGTGCCCTGTGCAAGCCCGAAACCTACCAGTTGATCTTTTCCATGTATGACGACGTGGTGAAAGCAACACAGGGCGTGGAGTATTTTTTCGTTTCCACAGACGAAGTTTACTACGCCGGCATCGAAAGCGAATGTTCCCGGCCTTATAACTCGGTCAACCGCAGCCTTACTTGGGTTGAGTTCGTGCGCAAGGCGCGCGACTTTCTGGCGTCCCGGGGCCGGCGTATCCTGATCTGGGCGGAGTACCCACTGCTTCCCGAGCATGTTTCTCTCTTGCCGCCAGACGTCATTGACGGAGTGATCGGTGAAGAGGAGTACCTCGAGGCGGAGAGAAAGCTGGGCATGCGTCAGTTGGGTTACGTTTCCATGCAGGGAAGCGAGTATCTCTTCCCCGACCATCTGGCCATGGAAGACGGCGCTGGCAGGTTGGCGGCGGCATACGAGTACTTGTGTCGCGGCCGTCATTGGCGCGGCAACCCGATCGGGGTATTCGGCGCGGCCTGGGATGACTCCGGCCTGCACAACGAGACCTTCTGGCTGGGCTGGTCGGCGGTGGCGCAGTGGGGTTGGAACCCATGCACGGTCAGCCCGGAACAGCACGCGGCTGAATTTATGAGGCTGTACTACGGCCCGCAGGCCACTGGCATGGTGGAAGTCTACCGAACCCTGCAACGGCAGGCCCGCGCCTGGCAGCGGAGCTGGGAACGCGTGGTCTCGCGCGTGCGCGGACCGGGTTACGGGAACTCGTACGGCAAGGGTCTGGGCACTACCCGCTACGACCTCACTCTGGATCCGCCGCCGCTGCCTGCGTTGCCCGACCTCAAGCTCGGCAAGCGGCTCAGCGAAAAGTACGCCGAGCGGTTTCGCGAAGCTCCCTCCCGGCGCCTGGAAAACGACCGCCTTCTTCACGCGCTTCACGAAAACCTGGGAAGGGCCGAGCGCAACCGTTATAACTTGGAAGTTCTGCTTTCCCTGGCGCGCTTCATTGGCGGCCACTGGCGACTGCTGGAAGCTATGGCTGCGGCCGACCGCGCACTGGGTCAGGCCGAGGTCGCCGCGGCCAAAAACGACCCGGTCCGCGCCGTGGGTCACCTGGTGAGCGCGCACAACGCGATTACCGCTGCCCGGCAGGAGAACGAGCGCGTGTTCGCCGAGCTGGTCGCCGTTTTTGAAAAAAGCCGGTTTCCCAAAGGCCGCTCGGTAGGAGGACGCAAATTTGTCCACGTCCTGGACGACACCAAGGATCACTGGGCCGATCGCACCCCGGACATGGGCTTCATGATGGCGCCGGAACGAAGCATCGGGCTGGACGAATGGGCCCGGGCTTTGGAAAAAATCATTCGCGAGTACGCTGCGCAACATAAGGTTCCGGTTCGCGGGCTCGCCTCGCCGAGACTGGAGGAGTAAGCGGAGCGCTCCGCGACAACCGCAACTTTATGTCCCGTTTTCGCTGCGTCCTGTGAGTTACTCGGTCTTCTTGACAACCGCTTCATAAAGTCACATACAATAGGGCGTGCGGCAGGGACGCTCTCGCCAGGTGTAAGGGGGCGCGGGGGCCGCCAGCGGGGCGGCGGTCGCTTTCGCCAAATGCACGGGGGTGTGGAGGCCGCTAGCAACGATTCGAGAGGAGGGCGCATGAGGGCAATTCTTTCCTGGATGGGAATCGGACTGGTAGTTGTCACGCTCGAGACCAACGTGTTTGCACAGGCCACTGCCCAGCTCAGCGGGTCGGTCGCTGACGCCAGCGGGGCTGTGATTCCGGCGGCGGAGGTCATCGCGGTGCACACCGCCACAGGTCTGGAACGCCGCGCACAAACCAACGAGCTGGGCTTGTACGTAATTCCGTTCTTGCCGCCGGGCGAGTACCGGGTGACAGTGCAGAAGGCGGGGTTCCGGCAAGCGGTTCGCGATCAGGTTCGCCTGGAGGTCAATCAAAGCGTCCGCCTGGATTTTACGCTCGAGCTGGGAGCTGTGACCGAGAGTGTGGAGGTCCGCGGCGTCGTCCCGTTGATCGAATCCGAGTCCTCGGCGCTCGGTCAGGTAGTGGAAAGAAAAGCCATCGAGGATCTGCCTCTGAACGGGCGTAATTTCGTGCAGCTGGCGATCCTCGGTCCCGGCGTGGTGGGAGTGGGCTACGGAGCGCGGGGCACCATCATGAGCGGGACCCGGCCCGATGACCTGCGGCCCGGGTCGGAACTGTTTTCCAACGGCAATCGCGAAGGCTCCAACAACTTCCTGGTAGACGGCATAGACAACAATGAGCGTCTCACTCTCTCGATCGTGTTGCGCCCGTCGGTGGAGGCGGTCCGCGAATTCAAGATTCAGACCTCGCTGTTCGCAGCCGACCAGGGGCGCAATGCCGGCGCCACCATCAACGTGATCACCAAGTCCGGCTCCAACGAATGGCATGGATCGCTTTACGAGTTTCTGCGCAATGACAAGCTCGATGCGCGCAATTACTTCGCCAGTCCCGGCGCGCGCAAGCCCGCTTACCGCCAGAACCAGTTCGGGGGCAGCCTGGGCGGGCGCATCGTACCGAACAAGCTGTTCTTCTTCGGCAACTACGAAGGATATCGCCGCCGTCAGGAGCGCACGTTTGTCAACACCGTGCCGCTCCCGGAAGTGCGACAGGGAGACTTCACCCGTTTGCGCGACATTTACGATCCGCTGACCACGCGGGCGCAGGCTGGCACGCCCAGCGGCTACGTGCGCGATCCTTTTCCTGGCCGGCGGATTCCCTCCACTCGCTTCGATGCGGTCACAGGACGGCTCATCCAAGCCTATCCCATGCCGCAGGTTGACCGCCTGACGGCCAACCACGTTTCCAATCCCAAGGAGAAGCAGCGCTGGGATCAGGGTGACGGCAGACTCGACTGGAACTGGAACGATCGCAACGTAATCTTTGGCCGGTTTTCCCGGCAAGATACCCTGACCACCCGGCCTTCTACCTTCCCGAACTCACAAATTCCCGGTTTTGAAGGCCGCGTCGGCCTGGGCAATGAAGATACTTTCGCCGGCGATTCCCTGCTCAAAGCCTACCATTCGGTCCTGAGCTGGACCAGAACTTTCTCGCCCACTCTGATTATGGAAGCCAAGATGGGCTTCAATCGCTTCAATCTGGACTACCGACAGGAGGGAGCGTCGGAGGGCGCCCGTCTGGGTGAAAAGCTGGGCGTGCCCCGCTCCAATCAGGGGCCGCGCTCCGATGGCATCCCCATTTTCAGCCCCGCCGGGTACACCGGCATTGGTCAGACCCGGTCACTTCCCATCGTCAGGATCGAGAATACGTTCCATCCGCGCGCCGACTTCACCTATTTGCGCGGTGCGCACTCGCTGAAATTCGGCGCGGAGGTCCGGCGTCGCCAGATTACCCAGTTTCAGACCAACCGTGGTAACGGCCGCTTCAATTTCTCCAGCATTTTCGTGAACAATCCCAACCAGACTGCCGGTACCGGCGATGCCATGGCGAGTTTCCTGCTGGGAACCGCCTCGACGATCGAACAGGACTTTACCCTGGTATTTCCCGGCTTTCGATACACCGAGTGGAATCTTTACCTGCATGACGACTGGAAAGTCACCAGCCGGCTGACCCTCAATGCCGGCATTCGCTACGAGTACGACACCGTGCTCAAGGAAGTGGCCAACCGGATGACGAACTTCGACGTGGTGACCGGGAAGCTGCTGATCGCGGGGTTCAACACGAACGCGACCACAGGTATCCGGCCCGACCGTAACAATGTGGCCCCGCGCCTTGGCTTCGCTCTCCGCCTGCGCGAAGGCACGGTCTTGCGCGGCGGCTACGGCGTCTTTTACAACCCGTCGGGCAGCGAAGCCGTGTACATGCGGAGGCATCGCCAGCTTCCTTTCGGGCCCATCAACGTAGTGGACATCAACCAGTTCTCGGCCACCCCACGGCGAGTCCAGCAGGGATTCGACCCCATCCCTGTTCTCGATTTCAACATTGTGGCCAACAATCCCCAAGGCGCCATGCTCGCTGTGGATCCCAACATGCGCTCCGGCTACACCCAGCAGTATATTTTGCAAATCCAACAGCAGCTTCCCAGGGATACAGTCGTCAAGGTCGGCTATGTTGGCAACGTGGGACGGCGTCTGGACACCACCTACGATTACAACCAGCCCGATCCCGGCCCCGGCGCGCCTGGTCCTCGCAGGCCGCTATACCGGATTGCGCCCGCCGT
>JAPWUP010000035.1 GCA_028275505.1 Bryobacteraceae bacterium | reverse complement strand
CGGTGAACATGTCAGTATTGTTGAGCCAGGCAGCGAAGCTCGCGACGTGGTTGTTGGCGAGGTGCCCCTGCGTGGTGGAAATGGCGCGAACCGCGTCGGAACCGGTGCGCGTGACCCCGTCCACCACACCCAGGCCGGGAACGTTGAGGCCACGGAAGATGCGATCCAACAACGGCGCGTGGCCGCCGGCCTGGGTGATGAGGAAGGCCTCGAGAATGCCGTTCTCGAAAATATTGGTTTCGTTGACGCTGGTGCCGCGAATCAGACGGGTGCCCTTGTTGCCCACGTAGCGGACCTCCAGCCACGTGTTGGAGCGCAGCGCCCGCTGGATCGAGACGTTCCAGTTCTGAACGTATGGCGAGCGCAAGCCGGTGTCGAAGACGCGGACGATCTGCAAGCGGTCGGTCAAAGGGACCACGGCCAGAGGCTTGGTGTCCACCGCGAGTGGCAGCCGAACGCGCGAAAGGTCCAGATAGTCCGGAGAGGTGAAGTTCCGGACTTCGCGCAGGCCAGGCAGATCTCCCGCCACCACGTCGGCAGTCGTCGCGATAGAGCTGGATGCCGGGATTGGGCGAGCGCTTGCCGACCAGTTGAACGCGCGTCAGCGAGCCGCTGAGCTCGTTGAGCAGCGATTCCGCCGTGCCCAGATTCACGCCGATGCCCGGGATGGTGGAGAGATTCTGAATGGGCGCACCGCCGGTGCCGATCACGGCGCGAGGCATCACATCGAACGAGTTGAAGCCGTTCGTGCTGACGAAGCGAACGCTGACGCCGCCCTTGAACGCATGCTTGCCCCGCAGCCACGTCAGGTCGTTACTGAACTGGTAGACGGGCGTGATGCGGCCCTGCGGGTCGTTGTCGTGGAGTTGGCGTTGCCGTTGCGCACGCCGGGGAAGAAGCGGAAGAGGCCGCGGCGCGCCGGTTCGGTATAGACCGTGCTGCTGAGCGAGTCGCGCGTGCGAATCCGCTGAGCTTCGAAGAGGGCGTGGAAGAAGGTCCGGTTGCGCAGGATGGGGCCGCCCAGCCGCCCGCCGAACTGGTTGCGGACGAGGAAATTGCGGGGATCGCCGCGCTGATTGTTGAAGGCGGGCGCCTGAGAAGTTATCGCCGACGATGCCCGCCTGGATGTAGACGAGGCTCAGCGCGTTGCGCGCCGGGATGGACAGCTCGGCCAGGATCGCGCTCAGGAACAGAAAGCGTGACCGGCGTGGCCTTAGTCCTGTTCGCTGCTGCCGAACCGGGAAATCCTTGCCCGATACGGAACGACCAACGCTTACATATACTCCGGGCAGGAGATGCCGAGGACGCCCAGGGTCCGCTCTAACTGGGAGCGGACATAGTCGGCCAGCCAAAGCAGAAAGATCCTGCGCTCCCGATCAGGCTCGGAAAGGATCGGGTATTCGTGGTAGAAGTTATTGAAGGCCTGGGCAAGCTGGAAAGCGTACTTGGCCACGTGGGCGGGCTCACCCATCAAAATGGCCCGCTCCAGAACGGCGTCCACCTTCGACGCCATGAGCAAAAGCTGCCAGAAAGGCTCGTGCCGGAGCTGGCGCTCCAGCGCCGCCGCGTCCAGCTCTGCGGCGTAATCAGGCCGCTGCTCGCCACGCTCCTCCAGCTTACGGAAGATACTCCGCGCGCGAACCACCGCATACTGAACATAAGGACCGGTCTCGCCCTCGAAGCTCAGCGCCTCCTGAAAGTCGAAGGCGATGATTGCGTTGCGGGTATATTTGAGCATGAAATAGCGGAGGGCGCCGACCGCAATCTGGGTGGCCACGGCTCGCTGCTTCTCAGGGGGGTCCTCGGGATGGCGGGAAGCCACCTCCTCCAGCGCCTTTTCGATCAGCTTGTCAATCAGATCGTCCGCCTTGACGCCCAGACCTTTGCGCCCCGAGACCTCGACAAAGGCGCGGCGACGCTCCTCGGCGGTCAGATCGAAGCCCAGCTCGGCGGCGCATCGGGGTGAAAGAGCCACCATCTCGTAAGCAAAATGGATCGAGTTTTCGGCCTCCTTTTCGAAGCCCAGCGCACGCAGGCCCGCGGCCACAATGTCCTGAAGGTAGGACTGTCGGGAATCAATTACGTTATAGACGCGCTTGCCGTGACCGAACTGCGGCGCCGGTTCGTCTCCCGGAGTATCTGCCGTAACCCAGACGCGGTGCCCGTCCGGATACACCATGAGCGGACGGTAGTAAAAGTCCTTGCCCAAAAGACCGAATTTCCAGAGCTGGTAGGCGATATCCTTTCCGACGTAAGTTACCGTGCCGTTGGAGCGCACGATAACCTTGCTATCCTCGCCTTCTTGTTCTCCGGCGAAAGCAGCCGCCGGCATCACCCAGCATCCTGCGTTCTTGCCCTGGGTTTCGTAATAAATGGCCCCGCGCTCGCGAAGTAACTCGAAGGCCGTCGCCCAGAATTGGAGCCGAAGGATCTCGCTTTCGCGCGGCAGAACGTCGTAGGTTACGCCGATGCGCCACATCGTGGCGAGGTGCGCGTGCATGACCGCGTCCGAGACGATCGCCGCCATCCGCGCAGTATCCCCGTGGCCGCGTTCGATCTCTTCCAGCGCCTGTTGGCGCCAGGCCAGCGCCTGGGGATGCTCGGCGTAATGGGCCGAAACGCGGGCGTAGAGATCCCAGCAGAAATAGTCGAAGCGGCAGGAGGGATCGGCCGCCATGGCCGCTACTTCCTCGGGCGTCTTGCCCAGCAGTCGCTGGAAGCCTACCACCACGTCGGCCACTTGCACGCCCGTGTTGTCAATGTAATTCTGGACCTCGACATTCCTGCCGCGGGCGCGCAGGATGCGTACGAAGGTGTCTCCCAGCACGGCGTTGCGCAAGTGCCCGATGTGCGCAGCCTTGTTGGGATTGATGTTGGTATGTTCGACAATGATCTTTTCGTCCGATGGCGGAAACGTCTCGGGCGGAGGTCCCTCCACCAATTGCCGGGCGTAACGGGCGCGGTCGAATCGTAGGTTGATATAACCGCTGCCCGCAACCTCCAGCGCGCTGACGCCCGGCACCGCGCCGATTTCGCGCACGATCTCCTCGGCGATGGCACGAGGAGGCCGCCGAAGCTGGCGGGCGAGCTGGAAGGCTACGGGCAACGCGAGCTCGCCAAACTCCGGCTGCCGCGGCTGTTCGAAACTCACTGGCGCAGACCAGCCGTAGCGCGCGCTCAAATAGTCAGCAAAGATACGGGTCAGATCCTGCTCGAGACGATGAAACACTTCATTGACGAGTATAACAATGCCGGGCGCGCCGCCCCGTTTACAAGCCGCCGGCGCCGGGAAGGCCCGCGCCCGGACGCGGCAAAGCAAGGCCGCCTTGTTGGATGCGCGGGATCAACTTGTCGAGCAGCTCCTGGGAAATGTCGGCTCGCAGTTGCAGGGAACGCTGGTCCTGGCGGAGATTGATGCCGTCGTAGACGCGCAACAGTTCCGGGGCGTCGTCCGGCGTGCTCAGGCGCGCCAGACCAATCAGGCCACGCAATGCATCCTGGAGCGTTCGGGCGTCCCCCTCCGTGCGACACATTCCCGAAGCTTCCAGCCTGAGGCCGGAACGCAAGTCCGCTGCGAAAGTCGCCGTCTCCAGCATCGAGAGAATTTTGGCCAGAACGGCCGCGTTTCCCTTGGGAGGCACTTCCGCGGCCAGCGCCCGCGCATCGCTGGACACCATCCAGACCTGCGCGCCCGGCGGCAAGCTGCGCGCCTTTTGGATCAGCGGCGAGACCCCGCGGGTGCGACCGCGCCGGTCAATCAAAGCACGCAGGGCAGCCGCCGGGCCGGCCGCGGCGGTGGTCGAGTTCATGAACACCACGGCAGCTCGTTCGTCCCCGATCAGGGTATAGCCCTTGTAGGGAGTCCGCCGTGCCCCTTCGAACCGCGGCTCCAGGCCCGAGACGCCGAATTTTCCCCGCGCCAGCGCCACCGTCTGCTTGCCGTCGGAGGTGACGAGAAGTTCCCACAGATCCTTGCGCGGATCCAGGCCCAGTTTGCGGGCCAGATCGTCCAGCAACGGTTGCGGCTTGCCCGCTACCCAGCGTTTGTACGTCGGAGTGGCCCGAAGGCTCTCCATGCGCGCGCCTGCCACCATCACGGCATCCGGCGGGACCAGCGCCGCCAGGGCCGGGTCTATATAAAGGGCCGATCGCTCGGCAGAGCGACAACCCAGCGTCAACGCCAATACCGTCACCCAGCAAGCGCGCATCAGTAACTCCTCCGCGCGAACAGGACCAGCGCCAGCGTCAGCACCACCGCCGCGAACAGAGCCGAACTCCACACTGGCATCCAGCTTTCCACCGGGCGCCCGCGCAGCAGATCCATATTGATCTTTCCTACCTCGAAAACCTTGGGCAGGACATAGTAAAGGAACCGCCAGACATCCCGCCAGAATTCCGAATCCAGTAACTTCACCATGAGCCGGTGCTGGGCCAGAAGAGGACTTACTACCATCAGGGCGAACGCAACCATGGTGGCCAGCACGGCGCTGCCCGTCAGCACCACCGCCAGCGTAACGACACTTAGTAACACGACAAACATGAACGTCGTCGTCAGTGCGGCGACGAGGAAGCTTTTGTCCCAGATCCCGGTCTTTGACCCCAAAATAAGCCAGACGCCGACCACCAGATAAGAGACGTTCACGCAGACCAGCAGGACATTTCCTGCGAAGCGCCACAGCAGCAGGCGCGTCCGCGGGAGCGGTTTGGAAAGCAGCCACTCGATGCGGCCCGGCTCGACCACTGCGGCCATCAGCCCTGCGGATGCGAAGATCGCCAGCCCCATGCCCGCCACGTAGAGGAAAGCGGCCACCGCTCCCTGGAATCCGCGCACGAGGCGCTCCACGGGCACGGCCCGGGGACTCGTCTCGCCGAACAAGGTCACCGTGGCGCGCGCTCCCTCAATCACGTCAATGCGGAGCAGGAAAAGGAAAAACAGAATAAGGGCGGTGGAAAGCCCGTAGAAACCCCAGAAGACCCAGCGCGCGCCGGCCTCGCGGACCGTGTCACGCACCAGAGCCCATGCCTGGCGAGCGCTCATCGGGTCTCCTCTCCAGCCTCCGCGCGCACGGTGCGCATGAACACTTCCTCCAGGGTGCTGCTGGTGGGGATGATGCTTTCCAGCCAGCCGCCCTGGGCGCGCACCAGGTCTACGGCCCGGTTCACTTCCTCGCGCGTGCGGAACTGGAACTCGGCCAGGCCGTCGCGATAGGCCGCGGTGACCGCCAGAGCGCGAAGCTCCTCGAAGGCTGCTTCCGGCACGCGAGCCGCGGTGAGCCGGTAACCTTTTCCGGCGGTCAGATCTTTCACTTTGCCCGACGCCACGATGCGGCCGTGATCCATAATGGCGACCTCGCGGCAGAACATCTCTACCTCGCCGAGCAGGTGGGAATTCACGAAGACGGTCACGCCGCGCTCTTCCAGTTCCCGCAGGATGGCCCGGATCTGCTGCCTGCCCACCGGATCCACTCCGTCGGTCGGCTCATCCAAAAACAAAAGGGCAGGCGAATGTATCAGCGCCTGCGCGAGGCCCAGCCGTTGGAGCATCCCTTTGGAATACCGGGACAGGCGCACGTCGGCCCACTCTCGCAATCCGACCAGCTCCAGCAACTCGGGGATGCGGCGCCGCCGCGCGCCGGGATCCATGCCTGAAAGCGCCCCGGCGAAATCCAGCAGACCGGCGGCCGTCCAGTAAGAAGGCAAACGATGATTCTCCGGCAGATACCCCACGGCCTGCCGCGCTTCGGGTCGCCGGAAGTCCACACCCAACAGCCGCGCCGAGCCAGCGGTCGGGGTGACGATGCCGAGCAGCAGCTTCACGAAGGTGGTCTTGCCCGCTCCGTTGGGTCCCAGCAATCCGAAGCTCGTGCCGCGCTCCACTCGCAGGGTGACGCCGTCCACCGCGCGCACTTCCCCGCCCCGCCAGCGCCGGCGGAAGATACGGGTCAGCCCATGGGTTTCGATGGCGGCGTCATCGCTCATGCCGGGAAAGACCTCAATGCTTCTTTACGCTGACCTCGCGGAAATAGACGATGCTGCGTGCGTCGTGATTCTGCAAGCCGATGTAGCCGTACTCGGGACGCGGGCCGCGCGCGGGTTCGTACCAGCGCTTGCGCGGCGGGACCGGCGAATCCGGCGAGAATTCGTTCACCTTGACCCCGTTCAGATAGACGATGGTCTTCAAACCATCGAGCACGATGTCCATGGTGTTCCACTCGCCGGCAGGTTTCTGGGGTCGCGCCAGCACCTTGCTGAGCGAGTAAATCGAGCCCGTCGCGTGCCAGTCGTCGCCCGCTGCGTCAATTTGCACCTCATAGCCGTTGTGCACGGCGTACCAGGGATCGGGCGGCGGCTCGGGCAGGCGAATGAAAACGCCGGAGTTGGCGCGAGGGGAGGCAGTTTTGAAGACCACGCGAATGGTGGCGTTGCCGAACTTCTCCCGCTCGTAATAAAGCAGGCCCATGCCACCCTCGGTCTTCATCATGCCGTTCTCCACCACAAAGCGTCCGGGTCCCACCATGCGCCAGCCGGTCAGATCCTTGCCGTTGAACAAAGGCCGGAACTCCTGCGAGTACAAGCAACCGGCAGCCAGCCCTGCCGCCACCATCAGCCATCGCATCGTGGATTCCTCCCTATGCTTTCAGAATACATGTGCCGCGCCGCCCTTGCGGATGGCGAGCATCGCCGCGAATCCTGGCCTGTTATCCTTGTGGACGGGGTGTCGGCACGCCTGAGTGAGCGGATTCGCGCGCTGGCGCCGCGAGGCATCAACCGGGCGGGTGTGTTCTTCGCGCTTGCCGTGGCCGCCGTGACCGCCGGGGCCGTCGTTACGGGAAACAACCTGCTTTTCCTCATCCTCGCGGCCATGCTCTCGACGCTGATGATCTCGGGGCTGGTGAGCCGCCTGTCGCTGGCCGGCCTGGAACTGGACTTCCTCTTGCCCGAGCACATCACAGCTCATCGCACGTTGCACGCGCGCCTCCAAGTCCGCAACCTGAAACGGTGGATGCCTTCGTTCTCGCTGCACTTGAAAGGACGACACGATGAGGCCGTCTCCAGCCCCGTCTACCTGCCCGTCCTTCCGGGAGGAGCGCGGGTGGAACAGCCGGTGGAGATCTGCTTCCGGCGACGAGGGTTGCACCGCGCCGGGAGCTTTTGCTTCTCTACGAGTTTTCCCTTCGGTTTTCTCGAGCGCAGCGCCGAAGTTTCCCTGAGCACGCAGGTGCTGGTTTACCCCCGGATCGACCCGCAGCCCGGATTCGAAGAGCTTCTGGGGACGGTGCGCGGCGAACTGGAGGCGCAGGCCCGCGGTCGAGGCCAGGATTTCTACCGCATCCGGCCCTACGAACCTTTCGAAAGCGCCAGGCACGTGGACTGGAAAGCCACCGCACACACGGGCGAACTTCAGGTCCGCGAGTTCGCACGCGAGCAGGATCGGATGCTGGAGATCTGCCTGGATCTGAACGTGCCGCCCGGCTTGGAAGCCTGGTTCGAAAAGGCGGTGGAATGCTGCGCGTTCCTGGTGTGGCGCCTCAGCCAGCGAGCCTTGCGGCTGCGCTTCCGGACCCAGCGCTTCGAGATCGTGCTGCCAGAAATGGGCGATGCCTGCGATGTGCTGCGCTATCTGGCGCTGGTGACGCCGGCCCGGGGGGAGCCGCCGAAAGCGCGTCTCGAACAGGATTGCTCTTATGTTCTCGTGAGCGCCCAACCCAAGGAAGTCCTGCACAAGCTGGGCTGGGAACACGCCCGGATCATCGGCATCAACGAACTCCCCGTGCATGACCCGGCAGGCCGGCAACAAGACGATCCGCGGGTTGCCTGACCCTGTCAGTCTGCCCGTCCGCGCCGCAGCGTTCGCACCAGCAGAAACGCGGCAGGATGCAGAACCGCCATGAGAGCAAACACCGGGGCGTAGGAGTACGCCGTGACAAGCCGCCCGATCGCGTCCGTGGAGAGCAGCCCGCCCAGGCCACTGCCCGCCGCGACCAGGCCAAACACCGTTGCCACGATGCGCTGAGGAATAAGGTCTACGACCAGCGCCGTCAGGGTAACTTGCCAGGTCAAGTGGCAGAAACTGACCAGGGCGGCAAGCAACAGTGCGATTTCCAAGGGCGGTCGCAAGGCCATGAGTGCGCCCAGCGGCGCCAGCAACGCCGCGGATCCCATCACGTAGAGCCGGGCGCGCACGGGGGCGTGACCGCGGCGGATGAGTCTCCCGGAGAGAGCGCCGCCGATGACGCTGCCCAAGTCCGCCGCCAGATAGACGACCCACGCCACTCGCCCCACCTCGGCCAGGCTCAGACCGCGAGCGTCCATGAGATATTTCGGGAACCAGAAGAGGTAGAAATACCAGACCGAATCTGTCAGCAGTCGCGCGCTCATCAGAAGCCAGGCTGCCCGGTAACTGGCCGCTTCCTTCCAGCTCTGCCACTCGGAACGTCGAGCGGCGGGCGCCGGCGGGCGCGCGGGAACCGATGCGGCCTCTTCCGGCGTGATCCGTGGATGCCGCCACGGCTCGCGATAAAGCCACAGCCAAGGGGCCAACCAGAGCAGGCCCAAGCCGCCCGTGGCCACGAAAGCCATACGCCAGCCGAAGTTGCCGCCCAGCCAACTGATCAGAGGCGGCGAAATCGTGGCCCCCACCATCGCGCCGGCCGTATAAATGCCTACGGCGAGAGCGCGCTCTTTCGGCTGAAACCATTCCGAAACTGCCTTGGGCGCCGCGGTGTAATTACCGGCTTCGCCCAACCCGAGCAGGAAGCGGAACACGCCCAGCGACAGAGCCGATCGCGCGAACGCGGTCAGTAAATTGGCCAGCGACCACCAGCCCAGAAACAAGGCCAGGGAGAGGCGCGTTCCCAGCAGGTCGGTGACGCGACCCGCGAGAAGGTAGGCCAGAGTGTAAGCGAGCAGAAACGCCTGCACGACGTGGGCGTAATCCAGGTCGCTCATGCCCAGGTCGTTCTGGATGGTACGCGCCAGAATGGAAAGCGTCTGGCGATCCACGTAATTGATCACGGTGGAAAGAAAGAGCAACGCCGTGATCCACCAGCGCAGGTAAGGGATCCGGCAACTCATCCGGGGACTCCTCGTTCCCTCGAACTTCCGGATGCCGGGGTCAATTCCTCAGCTCCAATTCCGGGGTACGCTTCCAGGATCCGTCGGACGCCTCGGCCTCGACCCGGAAACGCAGCGGGCGGCCGGGATCGTCGAGTCGCACACTGAACTCGAAGGGATAGGAAGCGTCTTCGAGAAACTGCTCAGGACCTTCCGCCAAACGCCAGACCAGCCGCATGCGCCGGGCCTGTTTTTCCGTAGCATCCGAGTAAATATAGGCGTCCGAGTATTCGGGAACCAGATTCAATAGCATGGCGGTAATGGTGCCGAGCGCCGGTTCTTCGAAGGTGCGACGATGATACCCCATCGCCTGGGGAGAAAGGCGCACCCTGCGGCCGGCGCCCGCCAAAGGATTCCGGGCACGCAATCCTTCCACGCAGTACGCCGCGATTCCATGGCCCGGCGCCTCGGCCCGGAACGTTCCGTTGCGCACCCAACCGACCTGCGTTTCGCCGGCGCGGTCCACACGCAGTAGCCGGTACTCCCGGTCCACATCCCAGGGGATTACATCCGCGTTGAGATGAACCTCCACGGCGACTTCCTGATCCTCGGTGTTCATCAAGACCAGATACAGGCCACGGTCACCCACGGCAAACAGATGATTGACTGCCGTGGTGGAGAAGCGGGCGGCTCGGCGCGGCAGCCACAAATAAAGGTCCCGGTGTCCGAAGATGCGGCCCGGAGCATGTCCGTATACTTTGCTGGTCAGAAAAGCATAGCCCGGCGCATAAGCCGAAGGAAAGTCAATTTCGCCGTTCGAGCGATAGAAGGCGTCACTTACCAGAAAGTCAGCCAGGAGCGCAATATGCGGCCAGATGTGATTGTAAAAGATTGCGTTGTATTTGATTTCCTGATATGGTCGGCGCGCATAATCCGGTAACTGATAGATGTTGGTTTCCAGGGATCGGAAGTAATAACCCGGAAAACTGGCATAGCGGCCGAGGACGGCGTTGTAGGCGGCGTCGGCCAGCAGTTTGTCCTGCGTGAGCGCGGCCAGCCGCAGCAGCCAGGCGGCATGATGGGTCAGCATGATAGGCCCGCCTCCGTTGTACGTGTAGCCCTGTTCGAAGGGCAAGCCTACCAGGGAGGTTCGCCAGGCAGGGATACGCTGTTCGGGCGCGGTGCTGGTGGAATCGAAGGGAGCGCGTTCCGTCGGACTGATCCTGCGCCACGGGAAGACGCCCGGCACGCGGCCACCCCGGTTGACCACGATGGCCTCCGGGGGCGCAAAGGGGTGGGAGCGCAACAGTAAAAGCATGGCGCGGGCGCCGACGGCCGCCGCCTCAAGGTACTTGCGATCGCGTTTCTTCATAGAGCTCGTACAGATCGAACCAGCGGGGACCGTAATCGGTGTAAAAGCAGGCTTGCTTGTCGCGCAGCGCGGGGTTGGTGTTGAAATCGTCGGGGAAGCGCTCGATTTCCCGTCGGATGTGCTCGTCGGCGCCGCGTCGCGCCCGCTCCAGATGGCCGGGGTCGCGGGTAATCCGGTACAAAGCCAGCTCGTCCTGCCAGGAAGCGCCACCGGTGAGCGTGTCCAGATTCAGCACGCGCGGGCGGCCGAACACACGTTCGGCTTCGCGGCGAAAAACCTGGGAGGCAGGCATCATCTGGTGCAAGCCGGCCAGTTCGCCCAGCTCCACGCAGGGTCCTCGCAGGAAGTGGGAAGGACTCTGTTGCTTGATCTCTTCGCTCACTGCGTAAAGGTACTTTTCCCTCGACAGGACGTATTCGATGAGCGGAAGCGCCCTGCGCCGGTAAATTTCGCTGTCGCCCGTCATGAGCGCGATGCCGAGAGCGTGCAGGGCGGAGACCACTTTCACCGTGCCAGGCACGTCGAAGCGGTAATCGAATCCGCGCAGCTCCTCCACCCAACCGGAATAGACATCGTTGATGCCCAGCTCGATCATGTTTTCGAGCGTCTCGTTGAGCGAGTGTGTCGCGTTGCGGCGCTCGTTGCGATAGCCGAGGATGTCGCGCAGCAGGTGCTGCACCCCTGCATACCATCCGCCGGCGGCCAGCACATAACGGGTGCGGAAGCGGTACGTCTCGCCCGGACGGCGCCGTGATTCCGCGCCACCGAAAATGGGCGCAAACAGCGTAGGCCGGCACAGGCCGGCGGCTTCGCGCAGCAAGACCCCGAAACGCGAGTTTTCCGCTGTGGCGAAGCGGTAGGGAATCTCGCGGGGATCCGCAGCCAGCCCCTCGGTAACGCCCGCGCGCGTGCGCAAGACGGCAGGAGTGTTGGCGAAATGCTCCGGCGTGAGATAGGAGCGGGCCGGAAAGCGCTTCCATTGCCAGACCAGCGGCTGGAAGAGAAACTCCTGGTCAGCGGCAGGCTCGGAGCCGAGGGCGGCCACCCCGACCGAATACCATCCCTCGGCCCGCGGCGCCAGTTCGATTTCCAGGACAGGCGCCTCATGACCGGGCGGCAATTCTAGCGTGAGCGCAACCTCGAAGGCAGGCTGCGGCGGGAATCGGTATCGCACGCGCCTCCCGGCCTCGGGGGACCACGACTCGGCCGGCAGACTCACCGCACGGGCCGCGCGATAAAGGTCGGTCTCCGCCTCGGTGGCCGGTCCCCTCTTCCAGCCGGCGGTCGCCGTCACCTCATCCCGCAAGCGCCCGTACATGAAATATCCGGGATCCGAAGAGGAGTAGAACACTTCCAGCCGGGGCACAAGCGTTCTGGTCGCATCCGCCGAGCTGCGCAGTTCGACGCGAATGACGTCAGCGGCGTGGATCCGGTAGCGCTCGTTCGCCAGCTCGACCGGCCCTACCGCCAAGGAAGGGGCCGCCAGCAAAAGCGCGAGGGTCAGCATGACCGAGATTGTATCACCAGCCTGAGGGGATGCGCCTGAAATTGAAAATTTCAGATCTCAGGTCTGGCGTTGGCCCTTGACAGCACGCTCCGGGCGTGCCATGATCAAGAAGAACGACGGCGCGGCCAGCCGCAAGGTTGGCCCGCCGTCTTCAACGCGTGGGAGGTAATGGCAATGCGACGCGCCACTTGGATGGCACTCCTGCTGGGGATCGGGCTGGCCGGCGCCACCGTCTGGGCCCAGCAAGGCACCGCTTCCATCTTCGGCACCGTCACGGATCCGCAGGGTGCGGCCGTGGCCGGCGCCACCGTGGAAATCACCAATCAGGCCACGGGGGCGGTTTTCCGGACCCGCACCACCGACACCGGCTATTACTCGGCCCCCGGCCTGCCCGTGGGAACCTATGCGGTCGCCGTGGAGCTGCAAGGCTTCAAGCGGGCGGAACGCTCCGGCATCCGCTTGCAGGTCAACCAGAACGCGGAAGTGAACCTGCGACTGGAGATCGGCCAGCTCACCGAAACCGTGCGCGTGGTCGCCGAAACCCCGCTGGTGGACACCGGCAGCGCCACGCTCGGCCAGGTGATCGAGAACCGGCGGGTGCAGGAGCTGCCGCTCAATGGCCGCAGCGCTCTGGCCCTCACTCTTCTGACGGCAGGCGTGGTCGCCAACTCCGGGCCGCTCCAGTCCGGTTTCGGTGATCGGGGAATCGGCCTGTCGTCCATCTCGATCAACGGCGGCCCCAACTCGATGAACGCCCAGATGCTGGACGGTAACAACAACAACCTGAGTTACATCGGCGAGGTGGGCGTGCCGCTGGCTGTGGACGCCGTGGAGGAGTTCAAGGTCCAGAGCGGCACCATGTCAGCCGAATACGGCTTTACCGCGGGCGGGGTCATCAATCTGGTGACCAAATCCGGCACCAACGAACTGCACGGCACAGCCTACTGGTTCGTGCGCAACGACAAATTCGACGCCCGGAACACGTACGCCCTGAGCAAGCTGCCCCTGCGCTACAACCAATACGGGACGTCACTGGGCGGGCCGTTCGTCAAGAACCGCACCTTCGGCTTCTTCAACTGGGAGCAGTACCTGCTGCGGCGGAGCTGGCCCAACATTGCATCGGTGCCCATCGCTTCCTGGCGCCAGGGCGACTTCAGCAACTGGTACACGGCCAGCGGCGTGCTCATCCCCGTCTATGATCCGGACACGACGCGCCCGAACCCGGCAGGCGCCGGCCAGATCCGCGACGTGTTCCCCGGCAACCGCGTCCCGGCAAGCCGCTTCGACGCCATCACCCCCAAAATCCTCGCCTTCTGGCCGGAACCGAACAAGCCGCCGATCAACCCTTACACGCAGGCGCAGAATTTCCAGAACGTCGGCACTTCGAAAGTGGACTGGACGCAGATGCACGTGCGGGTGGACCATCGCTTCAGCGATCGCAACTCGCTCTTCGTGCGATACAGCGCGGCGGAGCATGATACCTTCTCGCCGCCGCCCAATGCCGGCACGAACTTCTTCACGGATCCGACGGTGGGCCAGGATCGGCGCGACCACCAAATTAACCGTAACGCCATGCTCTCGGATACCCACGTGTTCTCGCCCACCCTGATCAACAATCTGCGGGTCGGCATCATTCGCCAGTTCTTCACCTTCCGGGCTGTCAATGGCGGTCGCGACTGGCCGCGCAAGCTGGGACTGCCTCCCGTGGTGCCGCCCGAGCAGTTCCCGCAAATCAACTTCGGCTTCGGCACCATCGGCGGACAGGCCTACGGCACCCGCGCTTCGCTGAACTGGGACATCCAGAACATGCTGAGCAAGATCACCGGCAGCCACACCCTGAAGTTCGGCGTGAACCTGCGCATCCCGCAAGGCAGCAACATGCAGGGCGCCGCTCTTTCCGGCGACTTCAGTTTCAGCGGACTCACCACCAACCCCCAGAGCCCGGCAGGCACGGGGTCCAGTCTGGCCCAGTTCCTTTTGGGTGACGTCTCCAGCGCTTACTGCGACCGCATCACGGGCAATACCTTCGTGGGCAATGCAATCAGTTGGTTCGTCCAGGACGACTGGAAAGTCACCCGGCGCCTGACGTTGAATCTCGGTCTGCGCTACGACTTCCAGAAGAAACCCGTCGAGCGCCACGACGGCCACATCAGCTTCGATCCCGTGGCCAAAGAGCCGATTACAGGGTTGCCCGGCATCACCATCTACGCCGGCCGCAATGGCCAGCCGCGCTCCTTCCGCAAGGAAGATTACAACGACTTCGGTCCGCGCTTCGGTCTGGCCTGGGACCTGTTCGGGAATTCCCGGACTGTATTCCGCGCCGGTTACGGCATTTACTACCCCTTCATTCATTACCGCGACTTCTTCGGCAACACCCAACTGTTTTCCTCGACTCGCACTTCCTACACGGCAGCCGAGCCGGGCCGCGCGGCTTTCAAGTTCGCCCGCGGCTTCCCCTATCCGCCCCTGGAATCCCCCGGCGCCTCCGCAGGGCCGAGCGCTCTGATCGGCCAGAGCGCCTCGTGGACCGAGGACTTCGGCGCCACGCCACTTAATCAGCAGTGGAACGCCAGCTTGCAACAACAATTCGGGCAGTGGCTGGTAGATGTTACTTACGCAGGTAACAAAGGAAACCACTTCATCGCCGCCGGTTATAACCTCAATCAGGTTGATCCCAAAGTCCGCGCCGAGCTGGGCCTGCGCCTGTTCGATCAGGTTCCCAACCCTTGGGCAGGCCTCATCCCCGGTGGCCTCGGCGGACGCACGACGACCCGAGAAAGGTTGCTGATGGCGTATCCTCACTACACCAGTGTTTCCGTCTATAACCCGCTGCTCGGCAATTTCATCGCACACCAGCTTCAGCTCAACGTGCGGCGGAACTTTGCCCACGGCTTCATGGCTCACCTGGCTTACACCGCCGGCAAGACCATCAGCGACAGCCTGAACACCCCCGTCAACTGGAATCTCGAACAGAACGACATCGGCTACCAGGACGGGCTGTACAATCGGCGACTCAGCCGGGCGGTGGACCCGCTGGACGTCTCCCAGCGGGCGGTCGTCAGCCTGCTCTACGAGCTGCCTTTCGGCCCCGGCAAGCCTTGGAGTCCACAGAACCGGGCGCTCCGACGCCTGGCCGGTGGCTGGCAGCTCAACGCCATCGGCGTCATGCAGACCGGTACGCCGCTCATCGTTTCGGGAGCGAGCAACTACCAGGCCACGCGCCCCAATGCGACCGGCTCGGCCAGGCTGCCCCGCGACCAGCGCTCGCCCAAACGTTGGTTCAATACCGACGTCTTCTACAACCCTCCGCCCTTCACCATGGGCACCGTGGGCCGCACGCTGCCCGATACCCGCAATCCGGCTACGATCAACTGGGATGTTTCCGCCATCAAGAACAATTCTGTGCGTGAACGTTTCAATCTCCAGTTCCGCGCCGAGGCGTTCAACTTCACGAACCACGTCAACCTGGGTCGGCCGGCGACCGGCTTCAGCCCCGGGCCTGATGGCAAGAACGCCAGCGCCAGCTTCGGCACCATCACATCAGCCCGGGACGCCCGGGTCATCCAGTTCGGCCTGAAGATGATCTTCTGATCGAGCGGTCCGGAAGTCTGGGCAGACTTCCGGGCCCGCCCGCCCGACCTGCTCGGATGGAAAAAGCGCCCATGAAAGTCCTTCGCGGCGTAATCCCGGTCGTCAATACTACCTTCGATGACGACGGCAAACTCGATCTCGAAAGCCAGGTCCGGCTCGTGCGCCACTTGCTCGAAGAAGGCGCTCACGGGCTGGCCTTGTTCGGGATGGCGGGCGAAGGATACGCATTGACGGATGAGGAACGCCGCCTGCTGCTGAAGCTGATCCGCCGCGAAACGGGGGACGGCGTGGCGCTCGTCGTGGGCGTCGGCCACACCGGCCTGCACGCGGCGGTGGAAAGCTGCAAGGAAGCCGAGGATCTGGGCGCAGACGCCGTGATGGTTCTGCCGCCTTACCTACTGAAGCCGGGCGAGGAAGGCGTTTTCCGCTTCTTCGAAGCCATCGGCGCGGCCCTCAATATCCCCGTTATGGTGCAGGACGCGCCGCTGGTCACACAAATCACGATGTCCGCTCCGCTGCTGGCGCGCATGCTGCGCGAGATCGAGCGCGTCCGCTACGTCAAGATCGAGGCCCCGCCTACCGCGCCCAAGTTTTCCGCCGTACTCGAGCTGGCGCCCGGCGCCAGTCTGTTCGGGGGCCTGAACGGGCAGTTTTTGATCGAGGAGTACGAACGAGGCGCCTGCGGCGTGATGCCCAATTCCGACATGATCCGGCACTACGTCCGCATCTGGCGCTGGCTGGAGCAGGGAGAGTCGGAAGCGGCCTGGCGACTGTTCGTGCACATCTTGCCGCTCATCCGTTACGAATTGCAGCCCGCGCTGGGTGTCTCCGCGGCCAAGCACAACCTGGTGGCGCGCGGCATCATCCGTTCGGCCCGGGTGCGCCCGCCCACGGGCGAGCTGGACGCGCGCGGTCTGGCTGAACTGGAGCGCTTGCGGCGCTGGGTAGACCAACAGGAGTACTCCGATGTTCCGGGTCCGCTGCTTGCCGGTCATGGCAATTGAGCGCGTGGTGATGGTCCTGTGCCTGCTGGGCGGGACAAGCGGCGCGATCGAACCCACATATCCTCCGCCCCTTTACTCGCTCGTCTTTCACGACGACTTCTCCGGTCCTCGCCTCGATGAGCAGCGCTGGATGTACCGCACGGACGTCAAGCTGGACAGCTCGCAGCGACCCGAAAACGTCTTCCTTCGCGACGGCCGGCTGGTCATCGCGCTGCGCAAGGAATCCCACCGCGGGAAGAGTTACACGGGAGGAGGCGTCATCAGCCGCGCCGCGTTCCGTTACGGTTACTTCGAGGCGCGCGTGAAGATGCACGGCGGCGCTGGCTGGCACCAGTCGGTCTGGGCCATGTACGCGGATCCTTCCACCACTTACCCGGCCCGCATGCGCACCGAAATAGACGGCATCGAATTCGATTCAGATCTTCCGACCAAAGGTCACATGGGCCTGATTCGCTGGCGCGGGCCGGCGCAAAGTCGCAGTTCCACGTGTACGCCTGGCGTTTATCGCGGCCCCCTGGGTTTCGACGCCACCGCGGGCTTCCACAATTATGGCTTCGAGTGGACGGAGCGCGAGGTTCGCTTCTTCGTGGACGGCGACCTCAGGTGCGTCCTGCCGTATCCCCCCGAAGAAAACGAGCACGACCGCATCAACCTGTGGCTGACGGCCATTGCGTACCAGCGGCTTGCCGGGAAAGTGGACGACTCGCGTCTGCCCGGCGAGATGCTCGTCGAGCACGCTGCCGTCTACCAGCGCGACGTGTACGTGGACGACGGCGATCCGGAGTATTCGGAAACCGGATCTTGGGAAGCCATCGGACGCGGTGGCTTCGCGGACGCAGGCTGGCGCCGCGCTTGCGACGGGGAGGCGACGGCCACGTGGCGGATCTCCGTGCCCGCGCCAGGGTCGTACGAAGTTTCGATCTTCAAGAACTACCAGTCTCTGGCTGGAGGAGCGGGCGAACTGGAGGTCCGCACAGCGGGTGCGGAGCACCGGATCCCGGTGAGCTTCTCCGATCCGCCTCCGGGTTGGAATGTCGTGGGTACGTTTCAGTTCAGCGGCGGCAACGAGTGGGTGCGCCTGCGGCGCTTGCAGGGCTGCGTGGGAGCCGATATGCTAAGAATCCTTCGTGTGCGCTGAATCGAGGCCCCTTGCCGAGCCTGCCACTGCGCAACCGATCGCTGCGAGGAGGAAAACAGGAGTGCTCCTGACGCCGCTCAAACGGGAACGCGCCACGGACGCCGTGTACCGCGCCTTGCGGGAGGCCATCCTGGATGGCTTGCTGCGGCCGGGCGAACGGCTCGATGTGGCCGAGCTGGCCGGAAAACTGGGCGTGAGCCTGACCCCGGTGCGACAGGCGTTGCAAATGCTGGCGGCCGAGGGGCTGGTGGAAGTGCGCCCGCGCAGCGGAACCTACGTGGCGGGGGTCTCCGCAAGCGACGTCCGCGATACTTTCGACGTGCGCTGCGCCCTGGAGTGCCTGGCCGCCGAGCTGGCCATCGAACGAATCACGCGCGAGGAAATCGGCCGCATGAAAAAGCTTCTGCAGGAAATGACCAGGCCCATCCGCACCGCTCGCGATCGCCATGCGCACGCGGCGCGCAACTCGGAATTTCACATGATCCTGCTGCGAGCGGCAGGCAACCGCCGTCTGCTGGCGCTTTACGAGGAATTGCACGCCCACATCCAGATCGCTCGCATTCATGCCGCCGACAAAGAGTGGCCCGGGCGCCTGGAACAGGAGAGCGCCGAGCACCGGGCGATCGTGGCGGCGCTGGAGAAACGGGATTTGCCTCGCCTGATCGAGGCCCTGCGGCGCCACATCTTTCGGGCGCGCGATTCCCTGGTAGCCGCGGTGGAAAACAAGACCACAGGGGAATCGGCATGAGCGAACCGGCGGACTCCTCCGTCCTTCCGAACGCCGCCGCGCGCTTCCGGAATCGGGTAGCCCTGGTCACGGGCGCCGCGGGAGGCATCGGTCTCGCAGTGAGCCGGGCGCTGGCGCGCGAGGGAGCCGTGGTGGCCGCGGTAGACCTCAAAGCCGGACCCGCCACGGAAGGCGTCCACTGGTTCTGTGCCGACGTCAGCCGCACCGAAACCATGCGCGAACTCGCCCGGCAGGTCCGTCACTCGCTCGGCGATCCGTCCGTCGTCGTACACTCGGCGGCGGTCACCGCATTTCTCGACACGCTGGCCACGCCCTACGAGGAATTCGAGCGCATCCAGCGCGTGAACGTCTTCAGCGCCTATTTGTTGCTGCAGGAGTTTGCGCCCGCGATGAAGCAGCGCGGCGCCGGCGCCTTTGTTCTCATCGCTTCCATCACGGGAATTGTCGGGGCGCCTGGGATGTCGGCCTACTCGGTTTCCAAAGGAGCATTGATCACGCTCACGCGCACGGCTGCCCTGGAGCTGGCCGAAGCCAACATACGGGTCAACTGCGTCTGCCCCGCTTCGGTGGATACGCCCATGCTTCAGGCTTCCTTCGATCGCCATCCTGACCCGGCTCTGGCGCGCGAACTCAATCGCCGTCGCCATCCGCTGGGGAGATTGGGAACGCCCGAGGATGTCGCCCATCTCGTCCTGTTTCTGGCTTCGGACGAAGCTTCGTGGATCACGGGCGGCACCTACGTGATTGACGGCGGCGCGCTGCTGGCCCGTCGCTGGAAAGACTGAGATGGCTCTTTCGGCTGCCCCTGTCATCCGGCGGATCCAGGCCTTCCCCATCCGGCTTCCGCGGGATGTTTCGTGCAGTCTGGGCGCTGCCGGGACGCCCACCTCGCTCGGCAAGGCAGCCGGCGCGTACCGCTGGTCGGCGGTATATCCCGCGCTCTACTCGGAACATTTCGAAACCGTTTTGGTTCGGGCGGAACTGAGCGACGGCGCGACAGGCTGGGGCGAGGCCCAGGCCCCGCTCGCGCCGCGCGTGGCGGCCACGATCATCGAGGACCTGCTCGCGCCCGTCCTCGAAGGCGAACCCTTCGACGGGCGCCGCGAAACGCTCGAGGGCCTCTGGCGGCGCATGTATCAAACGATGCGGGTCCGCGGACAAACCGGCGGCTTCATGCTGGACGCCATCAGCGGCGTGGATCTGGCTCTGTGGGATCTGGCGGGCAAGATGGCCGGCCAGCCCGTTGCGCAGCTTCTCGCCGGGTCCCTGGCCCGCACCCACGTCAGCGCCTACCTGAGCGGCCTGGCCGGACCGGACGACACCGCCCGCCTGGAAGCAGCCCGCCGGGCTTCCAGCGACGGCTTCCGCCTCGTCAAAATCTTTTTCGACCGCGGGCGCGAGGAGTTCCTGTCCTTCCTCGACGAGGTGCAAGCAGCAGCGTCCGACGGGGTGGCGCTTGCCGTGGACGCGCTGTGGCGCCTGGAGCTGCCTGGCGATGAAACCTTCCTGCGCGCGCTGGAAAGCCGCCGGCTGCGCTGGCTGGAATGCCCGTTTCCACCCGATGAAATCGCACCGCACCGTCGGCTGGCCCGCGAGTTCTCGATTCCCGTCGCGCTCGGCGAGAGCTATCGCGCGCTTCACGAACTCGCAGTCTTCTTCGAAGAACGTCTGATTCGCTACGTGCAGCCGGACCTCGGGCGCTGCGGCATCACGGAAGGGCTGCGCATCGCGGCCGCGGCTTCCCAGGCCGGCATCGGCCTCGCCCCGCACGTCAGCATCGCCCTGGGTCCGCAGATCGCCGCCGCCATCCATTTCGCTGCGGCGGTGCCCGGCTGCGAATTCTGCGAGTACAATCCGCGCGTCTTCGAGATGAGCAATCGTTACCTGGAGCACGAGCTCCGGATGAGGGAAGGCGCTTACGTGGTTCCTCGGGGCCCAGGGTTAGGCGTAGAGGTCAAGCTGGCCGATCTTCTGCGCGACGCCCACGCCCTGCCTGCCTGAAAACCGGTGCTCTTTCGCCGTTAACCGGACACTCAGGCCGAAAAAGCGAGCCGTTCTCCGCCCCGCCGGCGCGATTCCACCATCAGGCGAGTCAGGCGGACAGCGGCCGCCGATTCTTCCGGCGGACAGAGCTCCGGCCAGGCGCCCTTCTGACAACAATCGAGGAAATACTCGATTTCCGCCTGGTACCAGTCGCTGCCGTTTGCCGGCAACGCTTCCTTGGCGCCGCCGGCCGGATATAGGGCAGCGCCATCGCCTGCCGAGCTGTACTCGACCGTGCCTTTGTCTGCCACCACCGTGTACTCCATCGAGAACGGATACTGGCCGACGTGATGCCAGCCGCCGGTGATGGCCACGAAACCGATGCCAGGGTACTCGAGCTGGGCCAGGATGGTGTCAATCCCCCCGGGCAGGTCTTCGTGCCCGGTGGCGGAGACAGCCCGCGGCGGCCCGAACAGGTGCAGGCACATGTCGGCATCGTGAATGAGCAGATCGAAGACGCCGCCACCGCTCTTGGAGGCGTCGAACTCCCACGGTCCCCAGGTGGGCGCCGCGCAGCGGCGACGGAAGAGAGCGGAACGCACCTGCCCGAGCTTTCCCGTGCGCACCAGCTCAGCCAGCGAACGGTAGGCCGGGACGAAACGCAAGACCTGCGCCACCATGAGAATGCGGTTGCGCCGGCGCGCTTCCGAGATCATCTGCTCGCAGTCGGCTTCGCTCAGCGCCATGGGCTTTTCCACCAACACGTGCTTGCCATGGCCGAGGGCGGCCAGTGCGGCGGGGGCGTGCAGATGGGTCGGAAGACAGATATCCACCGCCTCCACGTCGGGATCCGCCGTCACTTCCTCGATCGTGCGGTAGCGCTTCATGCCCGAGAAATCGAAGCGTTCGCCGGGACCGCCGATGTTACCCTGAATCGAGCTGAGATCGCCAGAAAGGCGCTGTTCATCCTGATCCATCACAGCAACGACCTGGGCGCCGGGAATCCTGTTGAGGGCTTTCAGGTGCGTCGTGCCCATGAAACCGAGACCGAGAACTGCTACTCGCATGGCGTAACAATGCTAGCACGCGGAAACTTGTCCGTGGGCGGCTGGATTACGAACCGGCCTTGCCGGCGGCGCGGCTGCGCTCACGATCGTGACCGGGCCGATCGCCCAAAGCGCCGAGAAACAGGCCATACAATGCGCGAGCCTGTGCGGCATCGCCCTGTGTCTCGCGTGCGACAGCCTGCAAGTAAATCACCCTCGGCCAGCAAAGAAAGTCGAAGGGATTGGGCAGCCGGGAATCAGGCACCGGCCACCGCTGGAGCCAGCGCGCAGGATCGCGGCCGCTTTCTAGCGCAGCCCAGGCCAGCATCACCGGCAGCGTTTCCGAAGGAGAGGGCGGGCTCTTCGCGATCAAACTGTTCAGTACGGAAAGAGCTTCGCGAAAGTGGCCGCCGAGCAACAGAGCGTAGGCCAGGGCCGTCTCGCGCAAGCCGGTCTCCTCGGGGCGCGGAAACGCCTGTTCCGCTAGCCGCGTCAATTCCTGCGGCGACGGCGACATCGCGGCGTCACTGAGGAACAAAGACATCCGCGCCAGCTCGCGCGCCTGGGGCGAGGCGCCACGAGTGGCCGCCTCGGCATAGCGACGGGCTTGCTCACGATCGCCCTGCTCCAGGCTCCAGGCGGCCAGAAACCCAGAGGCCAGCGCCTGCAGTTCGACGGACGGACCGACGGCAACCATTTGGCGCAACCGCTCCAGAGCGCGGCGAGACCGGCCCGTCAGATACTCCCACTGTGCCTTGCGCAGCTCGACGAGCGGATCCTTCGCGGCTTCCCGCTGCCGGAAATAGTCCGCCGCCCTTTCGTCGGCGCCCTGGCGATCGCCTCGCAGCCAGCGCGCCCACGCTCCCTTGAGCAAGGAGCCGCTTGCAGCGAAATCAGAAGATTTCTCGGCTGATTCGCGGTAGTAACTCTCGGCCTGCGCGAAGTTACCCATCTGGAAGAATATGTCCCCCAGGGAATCCGGCGGATTCGGATCCGAAGGCAGTAACTGGCGATAGCGCAGGAGTAACTTCACCGCCTGTCCAAAGTCGCCGGCATAAGCCAGAGCATAGCCTGCCTCGTTGAGAAGAAAGGGATTCTGGGGGTCGCGCGCCAGGGCTTCCTGCAAGTGGCGCACGGCGCCAGCAAAGTCGCGTGCGGCCAGCAAGCGCAAGGCCAGCGCCTGCCAGACCTCGGGATCCGCGGGGGTCAGACGCGCGAGGGCATCGAGCGCGCGCCGGTAGGTTTCCGCGTCGCCGCGGTAACCGGATTCCATCAACTCGAGCCGGATCCGCTCGACCGCATCCACCCCCGCCTGCCGCGCCCTCTCCAGCAACGCCTCCACGGCCACGCGATCCCCCTGCATGGCCCGCAGACGCACCAGTTGCAGATAGGGCAGACCGAACGCGGGGTCCGCAGCAATGGCTTTTTCCAGCAAGGATGCGGGATCCCGACTCGAGGCTGCTTCCACGTACGCCCGGACGGCTTCCGATTTGTAATTTCCCACGCTGCGGGCGTGCAGACCGAGCTCGGCTGCCAGCCGGTCCGCGAGAACCGAGGGTCCGGCGGAAGCCTGCTCTTCGACCACCGTTACCTTCTCGACCCGCCCGCGCCGCATGTTCTCCAGTGTGGCTTCGACGCGGAAGCGGGAGCCGGCGCGCCAGATCGAACCGTGAAGAATGTGGGTGGCGCGCGCGGCCGGCGCGTCCCACCAGGTCGGAACGCGAAGGGGATGGACCCGCGGGGTGCCTGTCGCGGCGGCGGCCATCAGCTCGGCAAGCGCAGGGCCCCACCAGTCCAGCTCCTTCTCGCCAGTCAGGTTCTCGAACTGCGGGATGGCGAGGCGCTGATAACCCTCGCGGGCCTCTTTCCGGCAACCCGCGATCAGCAGGAGGAGGGTGGCTACGACGCTTTTACAGCGCACGGAACTCCATCGTCATGAGCTCCTGGAATTCGGGCAAGTCGCGCAGGCCCGCGAACTCGGGCTCCTCCATGAACTTCTTGCGATCCTTGAACCCTTCCTCGAGCGCCTTCCGGATATACAGGAGCGCGCGTTCGTTCATGCCTGCCTTGGCATAAACCTTGGCCAGATAGTAATGAAACCGCGCTCTCTCCTCTACGTTGCGCTCCTGCAACAGGACCCCATAGCTGGAGCGATGTTCGAACACATCAGGATCGAGCTCGAGAGCCTTGGCGTAAGCTTTGGATGCTTCCTCGTAATTCTTTCTCGCGAAATAAGCCGTGCCCAGATTGCTATAAATCGAGGCGGAATTGGGCGAGATTTTCAGGGCTTTCTTGTACTGGCCGATCGCCCGGCGATAGCTCTTCTGCGCGTAGTGCACGGTGCCGATATTGTTGATCGCCTCGGCATAACGTGGGTTCAGCTTTACGGCCTCCTCATAATATCTTTTGGCCGTATCGAGTTCATGGAGCTGGTGGAAGGCAATCCCGATCTTGTTGAGGATCACAGCCAGGTGCTGAGCGGTCCGCTGATAGCTCCCGTCGTCCTTGCGTGGCTTGCGCTTGGGTAGCTTGGCCCGGAGATCCGCCTCCACCTGACGGTAAGTGTCGATCGCTTCCCGGTACATTTTCCGGGCCATGTAAATGTCGGCGCGTTTTTCGGGCGTCAGCGGTTCCGGTGCAGGCTGCGTCGTCGTAGCAGGCGAAGTCTGGCCGCCACTGCCGACCTGCTCGGAGGGCTGGGGCTGTTGAGATGCCTGGGCCAGCAGGCCCAGCAACATCAGGAAGATACCGGACAAGGGCGGGCGCATCCGCACCTCCTCGCGGCCCGCCTCTGTGGCGCCGGGCAGCCGGCATTCCCGTCAGCGGACCTGGCTGTCTTCATTTAAACACACTGAGGAGCCGCCGGAAGAACCCTTTCCTTTCCTCTTTCGGAGGCTGGGCCGGCGGAGCTGCCGCCACCGCACGAGGGGGCGCGGCCGCCGCAGGCTTGGATGGACGGCGCACCGGAGCTTTCTCGGCAGCCGGCGGCGCTGATGCCGCGGGCGCCGCCTCCCAGGAAGCCACCTGAACAGCGCCCCCGTGAAGCTTGCAGGCTTCCAAGGGTTCCGTCCCGGAAATGAACACTTCCGTGCGGCGCGTGGGGCAGCCCGGAGTAGCGAGCTGCCCGCTCATCGGATCTATTTCCACGCTTACCACGCCGTCGGGCGGTTCGAACTCCTTGACGTTGCGGTATTCGCGCAACTGCGCGGCGCGTTTCATGAACTCCACCCAGATCGGCAGCGCCGAATGCGCCCCCTCCAGGCCAAGCTCGCGGTTGTCATCGAACCCCACCCAAACCACAGCGATCAGCCGGGTGGTGAAGCCGGCGAACCAGCCGTCGTGCGAGGTGCCGGTCTTGCCCGCGGCAGGCAAGAGAAAGCCCCGCGTCCGCACGCTGGCGCCGGTACCGCTGCGGAGCACCTCCTCCATCAGATTGACCATCAGGTAAGCTACGCGCGGATCCAGCACCGGGCGCTGCACGGGCCGGTGGTTATAAATGATGTTACCCACGCGATCCCGCACCAGGGTAATCCAGTAAGGTTTCGAGTAAATGCCCTGGTTGGCAAAAATCGTATAAGCTCCGGCGATTTCCAGCGGCGTAACCTCGTAGGCGCCCAGGGCAATGGCCGGGGTCGCCTGGATCCGCAGATTCATTCCCGCCCGCTCCGCCAGCTCCTCGACGGCATCGTAGCCGATCATCTGCGCCAAGCGCACCGTAGCCACATTCATGGACTTGGCCAGGGCGTCGCGCAGCGTCACCATTCCGTGGTACTCGTTCTTGTAATTGCTCGGGGTGTAAGGGCGATTGTCGAACCAAAAGGTGGTAGGTTCGTCGTTGATCATGGTGGCGGGAGTGATCACGGGGTAACCGCCGCGCACCGCGGTTTCCAGCGCCGCAGCGTAAACGAATGGCTTGAATGCCGAACCGGGCTGGCGCCGGGCCAGAGCGCGATTCAACTGACTGACGCCGTAGTTGCGCCCTCCGATCAAAGCCTTGACCGCGCCGGTTTGCGGATCCAGCGCTACCAGAGCCACCTGCGGATCCGGGAGGTCCGGCTGGCGACGCCGCATGCGGCGAATCCGCTCGTCCACTTCCTGCAAACCCACCCGCACTGCTTCCGCCGCGGCGCGTTGCAGGTCCATGTCCAGCGTCGTATAAATCCGGTAAGCCTCGCTCTGAAAGTCGTGTTCCTGGAACTGGCGGTTCAGCTCCTCATTCACCAGATCCACGAAGTAGGGCGCGTCCGTGGATTCCATGCCGGGCGGAGCCAGGGTCAAAGGCGCCTGAATGGCCTCGCGGTATTGTTCCTCGGTGATGAAGCCGTTCTCGCGCATCAGGCCCAGCACCACGTTACGCCGCTGTCTGGCGCGTTCCGGATTCCGGTAGGGATTGTAGAGGCTGGGGCCGCGCACCATTCCCGCCAGCAGGGCCGCTTCGGGCAAAGTCAACTCGCGTACGTCCTTGCCCAGATAGGCCTGGGCCGCCTCCCCAAATCCGTGAATGTTGAAACTGCCGTGACGGCCCAGAGGAATCTGGTTCACGTAATATTCGAAAATCTGCTCCTTGGAAAGTTTCTGTTCCAGCAAAAGCGTAATCAGAACCTCGGCCGCCTTGCGCCGCCAGGTGCGCCGGTAATCCAGAAAGAAACTCCGGGCCAGTTGCATACTGAGCGTCGAAGCCCCTTCCTGAAGCCGGCGCTCTTTCAGGTCTACGTAAGCGGCCTTGATCACGCGCAATGGATCGAAGCCGGCGTGCTGGAAAAAGCGCTTGTCCTCGGCCGAGATGATGGCATCCACCAGGACCTTGGGCAGGTCTGCGAACCGGACCAGACGTCGCTTCTCGCGGTTCCGGTCGAAAAGGTTGGTGAGCAGTTCCGGCTCCAGCAGATACTGCGTTCGCGCCGTGTTATCGCGCAGGGAGATGATCTCGACCACTTGCCCGTCGCGGAATTTGATCACGCCGGGCTCTTCGTCAAAATACGAATCTGGTCCGGGGAAAATTTCAATCGCGTCGGCGCGCAGGTGGTACCAGCCCATGCGGTTGGTGCGGGACTCGCTGTAGCCGCAGCGCCGCAGCTGCGCGGCGATCTCTTCGGGCGTTATGGCGTCGCCTACATTAATCGCCCGCGGCGCAGCAAAAATCATGGAAGTGCTCGGGAACGGACCGCTGCGCAGCTTGCGCTCGACCAGGCGGGAAAATTTCACGTAGTAGTAAGTGAAGACCGAGATCCCGGCGATTCCCGCAAGCAGCGCGACGACCACCAGCACGCGCGCCAGCGGATGCAGCAGCAGACGGGCCAGCACCGAGTTACGCGAGAGCTGAATGCGAACCGCCACGGCTTCCTGCCTGCTCTCCTTCTATTCTCGCACGGAGAAGCGAACCCGCCCTTGCCATTTCCTGGACTAACGCCGGCTCACGTGCGGCCGGAAGTGCAAGTCCACGCTATACAAGGCGAAATGCACAGGGGCTACGTACCGCACTTCCAGTTCCAGCCCGGCGCCTGTGCGCTGCACCCGGACCTGATCGCTGCGCACCGGCAAACCGAGCGCAGCCGCGCGGTTGACCACCTGCGCCCGAATCCAATCGTCCGGAAGCTCCAGAATCTGTGGCTCGTGTGCGAGTTGGACCAGATACTGGCGGAAACGCCAAGCTCCCCAGTACACCGTCCCGAGGCGTAGACAAAGCAAACAGGCCGCCGCCAGCACCATGGCGGCCGCCGCCCGGCGCACCCACCGGACGCTCATCGGCGCGTCGCCTCCAGGGACTCCAGCTCTTCCCAGATGTCGCGGTGGGCCTTCCAGTCGGCGGGTTCCGGCCCCGCGATCTGCACTTCGGGCACCTCCAGAGTCCCGTGGCCGTAAGGGCAGATGTATTCGATCCGCGGTCGCCCGAATTGCAGCATCGAGCTCCAGGAACCCGTTTCCACAGGCATCCGCAGCCGTCTCAGGCACACCCGGCAACGGTAACGCTGATCCAGCCAGGCCAGATAGATCAGACCGCAGCCGATCAGGAAGCACAATCCCGCGGCGAGGGTCCAGACCAGGTCGCGGCCGAATGGCTGCCCAATGTAGAGAAATGGCCGGGGCGGCGGGAGCAAGGACTTGACGCCGAGCCAGAGCCCTCGCACCGTGACCAGCACGACCGCCAGTTTTGCAGCCATCAGCCCCCAGTACTTCATGGCTACATGTGAAGACGCTCGCGAACGCCCCAGGGTTCCCCCGCTCATCGCCGATAGAGATTCCTCAACAACAGCAGCAGGTTGGAGGGATGCTCGCCCAGCCGCCGCATGAAATAGGGAAACCACGCCTTCCCGTAAGGCACGTACAGCCGCAGCCGGAATCCGTTCGCAAGAAAATTGCGCTCCAGGTCCCTTCGCACGCCGTAGAGCATCTGGAACTCGTACTGATCGGACGGGATTCCCTCCGCTCGCGCGTATTCGATGATGCGCCCGATCAATACCTCGTCATGGGTGGCGAACCCGGGGTAGACTCCACGTTCCAACAGAGTGCGCGCCAGGCGCAAAAAGTTCTCCCGAATCTCGCGCCGCCGCTGATACGCCACGGAAGCCGGCTCCCGGTAGGCTCCTTTGCAAAGCCGCACCGGAATGCCTTTCTCGCACAGCATCTCCAGATCGCGCTCGCTTCGCCGCAAGTAGGCCTGAATCACCCCGCGGACGTTACCGTAGCGCTCGTGCATGCGAACGACCAGCGCCAGCGTGCGGTCCACGTAAGGCAGCGATTCCATGTCCACTTCCACAGAGGTCTTCGCCTCCGCCGCCCGCTTCACCACGGCTTCCACGTGCTGGTAACACAGGCTCTCGGAAAAATCCATTCCGAACTGGCTCAGCTTGAGCGATACGCTTGAGTTCAGACCGAGCCGTTCGATGCTCTCCAGCGCCCTCAGGTACGCGTCGCGAGCCGCGAGCGCCTCCTCCTCCGAGGTAACGCCCTCGCCCAGGCAATCCAGGGTGACCAGGTATCCCATCTGGTTCAGGCGCCGACAAACCGCGATGGCGTCCTCCAGCTCCAGGCCCGCGATGAAGCGCGAAGTCAGGCGTCGCGCCCACGGCGACGTTTCCACCCAGCGCCGCAGCCGGCGCCTCCGGGAGAGAAACAGGAACAATGCGCGGACGAGCATCCGTCGCCGACCCTCTCCCACACTACCGCAAAATCGGCTGGCGCCGGCGCCGCCTTTACGCAGCATGTGCTACACTTTTGGCCAGATCGAAATGGCTGTGACTCAGGAAGGTCTCCTCATGCGCAAGATCCACGAGTTTGTTGCAAGTTTCTTCGTTCTGGCTCTGGTGGCCTTTGCCCAGAGCAAACCCGATTTCTCCGGCACTTGGAAGCTCGACACCGCGCGGAGCAACTTCGGCGCCTTGCCCGCCCCTCAAAGCTCCACGCTCAAGATCGAGCACAAGGAACCCACGTTCAAGATGGTCTCCATCACGGTTGGGGATTCCGGCGAGCGCACCTACGAGTTGAGCTTTACCACCGACGGTAAAGAGTGCACCAACTTCGTGGGCAACATCGAGCTGAAAAGCGTCGCCAAGTGGGACGGGAACGTACTCACCATGGAGCACAAGGCCGCCGGCGGCGAGGTCACGGTGAAAGACCAGTGGGTGCTGTCGGAAGACGGCAAGACGCTGACGGTGACGCGGCAGTGGTCCGGGTCCCAGGGCGAGACCACCCAGACTCTCGTCCACCAGAAGCAATGAGGCGCTGAGGAAGCGCTCGCCCGCAATCCCGT
>JAPWUP010000164.1 GCA_028275505.1 Bryobacteraceae bacterium | reverse complement strand
TCCGTGACCCCCTCCTCGGGCAGCGGCTGGAGTCAGACGTTTCAGTTTGTGGCGTCGGACCCCAACGGGTGGCAGGACATCAGTTGGGGGATGATGTTGGTCAACCGCGCGTTCGCTGGCAGCGGGGGCTGCTACATGTACTTCAACGTAGGGGCGCGAGCCTTGTGGCTTTCCAATGATGCGGGGACGGCATGGATTCCGGGTGTGTTGGGTGGCGGGACGATCGAGAACAGTCAGTGTGTGGTACGGCTGAGCGAGTCGAGCGTCTCGGGTGAGGGGACGACGCTGCGGGTGACGGTGGCGTTGACGTTCAAGGCGGGCTTTGAAGGGGCCAAGGGGGTATACCTGCTGGCGGAGGATTATGGGGGTCTGCGTGTGGGCTGGCAGCAGGTGGGTACGTGGACGGTGGGTGTGAATCAGGCGCCGGGTGGACTGGCGGTGAGTCCCTCCTCGGGCAGCGGCTGGAGTCAGACGTTTCAGTTTGTGGCGTCGGACCCCAACGGGTGGCAGGACATCAGTTGGGGGATGATGTTGGTCAACCGCGCGTTCGCTGGCAGCGGGGGCTGCTACATGTACTTCAACGTAGGGGCGCGAGCCTTGTGGCTTTCCAATGATGCGGGGACGGCATGGATTCCGGGTGTGTTGGGTGGCGGGACGATCGAGAACAGTCAGTGTGTGGTACGGCTGAGCGAGTCGAGCGTCTCGGGTGAGGGGACGACGCTGCGGGTGACGGTGGCGTTGACGTTCAAGGCGGGCTTTGAAGGGGCCAAGGGGGTATACCTGCTGGCGGAGGATTATGGGGGTCTGCGTGTGGGCTGGCAGCAGGTGGGGACGTGGACGGTGCAGGCACCATAAAGGAACCCACCACGCGGCAATTCTACGCGACGCCCGGCTAGGCTTAGTGGCTCGGTGCGACGGCGAGCCGAACTTCGCGCAGGGTAAAGGAAAGCTGTCGCGGGTCGTCGTTGATTCCGAGATCCTTGGGGCGAAACGCCTTTTGGGGAAAGATCTCTAATTCGGAAAAATGAACCGAGGGGCAGGGGACGGTTGTTGCCAGCTCGAAGGGCCCGAAAGCCTCGAGTACTTTAGAGTGCGCTGGAGCATCTCCGCAGCGAAACCGCACTGTTAAGGGGATCAATCCGCTCCAGGCCGGCACTTCCCCGCGGACTACCACAGATACCGCTGCGATCCCCTCTAAAGCGACTGGAATTCCGACACCTGCAATCGTAACCCACCGGTCGACGGTGAGGCCCCTCAACAACTTGCGGTGGCCAACCTCATCAGGCCTGAGCGTCACCGGCAGCTCGGCAACATCCCCGAGATCCGCGCCGGCCGCAATCAGAGGTCGCCTGGCTAGGTTGCGAATCGCCCAACGGCCCTCACCTAACCAATCCGCCTCGAATCCGGTTACTAAGAACAATTCCCCGTAGCTGGCCCCCTCTCCTAGCTCCCGGCACCTCGCGAGGCGACCCGGGGACTCAGAGCAGTGCGTGTAAACCACGGCGCACGGCTTCTCCGGGTGGCGCTGGTACCAGCTCCGGAACCGTGGATCAGGTGAGAGGTAGACCATTCGGAAGTCCCCCAAGCCGATGCCAAGCCAATGCGCGAGCGGGTAAACTGGGTAGTTTGGAGTCGAATCTAAGCCGATGACCCGACAGGGCTGACGGAGCAACGCCTGCGCCAAAAGGCGTGTTTGCTCGGGCGCTCGGTACATCTCGTCCCGCGTTAGTTTAAACACACTGCTCGTGGGCGAAGCTAAAGGTCGCAACTCATTGTTAAGAGCGAATGGGAACGCATACATGAGAAGAACCACAGATATGCCCGTACTGACTGCCGGTCCGAAAATCGCCGCTGTTGCACGACCCACAAATGGAGCAGCGGTCGTAAAAAACGGCAAATGAAGTCTCGTGTGCCAAGGCTGCCACCGGAAGACCCAGCAGAAGCCCATGAACGATGCCAGATTCCCGGCGGCGTAGACCATAAACGCAGGATCCTTCTTGCGGCGCCATAGCAGCACGAGCGCCGATCCAAGAATCAGGAGAAGGTGAACGGGATTGCCCGCGAGCGCTTCGTGTGCGGAGAAGGGAGGGACCGTGAAGTGGGTTCCCGGCCAGGTTGTACGAGGGTCGTTAGGGTCCATGCCGATTAGTCTGTGTATGCCGACCACTGCGGAATTGGCAGCCTGGCCGACCAGCGGAATCGGCGTGGTGGCATGGAGCGCAAGATTCCGGGCGAGATTGGAAACGAGCGCGCGAGGCCGCAAGTGGCCGTTGGCGAACCGGAAGACGCTGTCACAATGTGCTGCGTCGCAGCCCACAGGCGTTCCAAACAGCGCGAAGTTTCGCGAGTAATGCGGCGTGTTAAGGAATAGTGCGGTGGCAGCGATGGCTGGAGTAAATTTGATGAGGGTCGCCATCCCTGCTTTCGATCGCGTAAGAGCCGCAGCTATTACAAGGAAGGGGATCCACACGTAGGCGGTGCCCTTAGTTAGCAGGGCGAGGCCTGCAGAGAGACCGAGGTAGACTGCATCTGCGGCACTCTCCGTGCGGACCAGGCGAGCCGTGAAATATACAGCGGTGAGCAGCCAGTAAGTGAGGGGCCAGTCATTTTTCGCCCCCGAGGCCGTCAGGATACCTTGGGGCAGTGTCAACGCGAAGACTGCGGCTACGACTCGATCGGTCCTGTTGCCACCGAGCAGAGATGTTAAAACATATGCGACGACGGACGACCCGATGTAGGCTACGCACTGAACCAAGCTGACGAACCGATCGCCTCCACCAAGGGCATACAGGTGGAGCATGGCAAATTCGGCCCACGGCGGCTGGAAGAGCTGCTGATAGTAGGCGGTCGGGTAATGGTCGACGCTCCGGTTCTGGAGCCAGAATAGAACGCGGGGCATGTGGTAGAGCTGGACGTCCCCCGGTGTTGGAGGCGCCAGAATCGCTGCGACAAGGACTGAGGCGACCAACACAGCGATGCCCGGAAGCAGAACTCGTAGCGGTCGACTGGCGCCAAGGATCCTGCAACGGAGGTGGGCGGCCGTCAAGGGTTGGGAAGCGCGAACTTTGGGGAGCCACGCCGCGAGGGCAGCTCCTGCGCAAACCAATATCCAAGACACCGTGAGGCTAGCGGGTGTAACGGCGTGCGCCAAGCCGAGGATTTCGGTGATGGCTACGACCAGTGAGCCGCACAAGACAGATGCCCGGATAAGGGAAGGCGCTATTTCGCTCCCGTTACGGGCGCAAAGCGCGCGCGCCACCAGCAAGTAAGCAGCCAAAGGCAGGAACGTAGCAATCGGGCTCATTTTGCAATTACCCTTAGGGCTCTGGTTTGACTGCCCAACAGCGGCGGCACCCTCATTTCCGAATCACGACCAGCCATAAGCGACGCGCTGGGACGTGAAGCGTCTGAGCGAAAGGTGTGGGTCGACGGCACAGCGGAGTGCAGGCGCGTCTCCGGTAACCCTGCATACTGACCGAGAACGCCCTAAGTCAAAAGAGCTTCTGGGACTAATTTGGCTCGAGGTTCCGACGGGCCCGCAGGTATACCGAGTATACGGGGTTGCCTGAAGCAAGCGCGGGCAGCTCTCGTTGATCGCGCAGCGAACTCCTCGCTGCCATATACCGTCCTGAACAAAGGGTAAGACCAGGTAGATCGCTAATCCCGTACCGACCCGACGATGGCGGAAAGGAGGCCTGTAGACGGTCCGCTGGTGCGCCCACCCCCTGAAGAGTTGATGGTGCAGCTGCGTCCCGAGAGGGTATTCGTAGCCCTGGGGGCGAGCAACGCGGATGGCTGTATTCCTCGCGGGCCTGTCTGAGTTGTGTGCCACGGTACTGTTCTCTGGGCCGACGGGGAGTTGCTTCTCGCCCGGGCCGAGCAGGAGGCTTAAGAGTCCGCGGGCGGAAGACGTCAGCGACGGTGAGCGTTGTCGCCAGGCGGAGCGCTCTCGATGGTCGGTGAAACAGACACTAGGTCGCTGCTTTGCGATGTAGTAAAGCGCAGCGTAATAGAGGGCGAAGCCAGGGCGAAAGCGTCCTGTGTTGCCTCTGCTTTGGAAAAGCCGAGTGAACGCCTTTGCGAGGGGCCGCCGCCTGACATACGGTACGGCGTCCTCCAAGAGACTGGATGTTGCCAAGACGATCCGAGGGATCATCACCCGCATTTCCAGGGCGGAGCAGGCGATGAGACTACGCCCTTTGTTGGGCGGCGGAGTCTTTGGGTGGCAAGTGGAAGAAGGAGCTGGGGCCAGCTGTTCCATGAATTGAAAGTATTTTACTACGGCACGGTCGGCGGGGTACGAGCCACCGTGCACCACTCGGACTGTGCATTACGGGGCATTCCACGGTGTGGCGTGACTGTACCGATCTACACCGGATTCGATGGGATTGAGGCATTCCATCTAGGGCTGGTCGAGGCTCCGCATTCAATCGGTGTTGGGGCCGGGTGGTCTACGTCAACCAGTTCCAGACTCAGCCTCTGGATGATCCCGGGAAGTTGAGACTCAAGCAAGCCACTGCGCGCGCATTCTACTGGCTGGCGAGTCGCATCGGGGAGCTGCCCCTCGTGCAGGGTGGGGCGGATTTTCGTCTCGTCTCCCGTCCGGTTCTCCTCGCGCTGCGGCAACTGCGCGAGTACCATCGTTTCTATCGGAGTTTGACTCCTTGGCTTGGTTTCCGCACGGCAATCCTGCCTTTTCGGCCTCAACCACGCCTGGCGGGGAAAACGAAATATTCGGTCCGGAAGATGCTCAAGCTGGCGGGTGCCGGCCTGTTCTCGTTTTCCTTGTTGTCCCTAAGGGTCGGTATTTTCTTTGGCGCGCTGTTCATCCTAGTCGCCGTCCTGGAGCTTGCCTACATCGCGGGGCTGTGGTTGAGCGGCAGGCAGCATTTGCTGGTTCCCGGGTGGAGCTCCATCATCGTCCTGCTGACGCTCGGGCTGGGCGCCTTGATGCTTTTGATCGGGTTCGTCGGCATTTACGTCGGGATGATTTTCCAGGAGGTGAAAGAACGACCTGTGTACGTGGTGCGTGCCGTGATTGAACAGGGCGGACAGAGGGCGTACACTGGCGGGTAGGCAGAACGTTGAGGGAACGTTTCGTTGGGCTTCAAAGGGTGGCTTTCCCGCGTGGGTCGCCTGAAAGCTGGCCGTAGACCTCAAGGAGATGGCGAGCCGAGCACAGCCAGGAAAATCTTCGCGCCTGGGCGAAGCCCCGTTCCCGCACAACGTCCCGCGGGATCTGTCCTTGCAAGAGGTCCTTCATGCGCGATGCCAGAGCCTCAGGCTCTTGGGGATCTACCAGAACCGCAGCATCGCCGGCGATTTCGGGCAGCGAGGTCGTGTTGGAGCAAATGACGGGCGCGCCCAGGCTCATCGCTTCCAGCACCGGAAGTCCGAAGCCTTCAAAGAAGCTGGGATAGACAAAGGCAAAGCAGTTTTGATAGAGCCACCGCAGTTCGTCCTCGGACACGTAGCCGAGCAGCAGGACGCGCCCGCCAAGACCCAGTTCTTCCACGATGCGGTCAAAGTCATCTGCGAACCAGCCGCGGGAGCCAGCCAGCACAAGCGGCATTGGGTCCTCGGTGGAACGCACGACACGTGCATAGGCCTCCAGCAAACCACGGTGATTCTTCCTCGGTTCGATCGTGGCGACGTTAAGCCAGAAACGTCCGGGTTCCAGGCGCCGGAGAGTCGCGGGCGTGGGGAGATCCTGGGGCCCGTCGAACCGGCTGGCTGGATAGATGACATGGGTCCTGGAGGCCGGATAGTGAGGGAAAACTTCCAGAAAGTGTCGCCGTGAGAACTCCGAAATGGCCACGATGGCATCGGCAAAGAGGCTGGCGCGAAAGACGCCTGTGAAACAGCCGATGCGATTGGCTTCAGTGGTCCACGAAGGTTCTTCTAGAAAGCTCAAGTCATAGAGTGTGTATACCAGGCGAGCGCGGCGTAGCCCGATAGGGCAAAAGAAATTGTTGGCATGAAAGATATCGGGATTGCCGATTCGTTCCTCAAAATCGGATGGAGGATCGCGCCAGAATTTGCTGGATGCCTCGAAGGATTGAGGCGCGGCGAGGCGCCGGAAGTTGGGTCGGTCGATGTGGACCGTCTGGGTCGCGCACTCGGGGTCCCAGTAGACGTCACCAACGGCAGGGTACAGAACGTACTCATTGATCTGGTCCACGTCAGCGAGTGCGCGGATCAGATTGTAAGCATAGTAGCCGCAGCCTGCTTTATGGCGGCCGGTTTGACTCACGTCGAAGCCGATTCTCATGACAACCGCAGCGATTGTTTCCAGGCTCTCATCCCCGCACGGATCCATTCTCTGGCGGTGCTGCGCATCTCAGGGCTAATTCTGCCATTCCAGCGGAGCGCCGCCAGAAGAGACAGGAAGGAGACCAAGATGGAAAAGATCGGAGTGCCTCGCGGGACCTTCCAGTGGTCAAGCACCGCATGAGCATAGTTGAAAAGCCAGCGATCGGGAGTAGCGCCCAGCCGCTCCTTCAGCATCCTATTGATCTCGCGGTGCACGGCGACCCGCTGCCCGAGGGTCTTCGTCGCAGGGTGCAGGCGTGAGCCCGCCAGAGTTTCGCGGATCCAGGCGAAGCGTGCGCCACGCTGGCCGAGCCGGATCCAGTATTCGTAGTCCATGCAATATTGGAGTCTGATGTCCAGCGGGCCGAATCGCTCGACCACACTGCGGCGGAAGAAGACCGCGGGCTGGCAAAGAAAACACGTTTCTGTCAATCGCTGAAAGTTCCAGGGCTCCGTCGGATAAGGCTCGATCACCCGATCGGCCGTGTCAATGTGGTCGGCGTCGCCGTATACGAGATCCACCTCCGGGTGAGCGTCGAGAAACTCGCAGACGATCGTGAGGGCGCCGGGGTAGTATATGTCGTCGGAGTTCAGCCACCCGATGACATCGCCGCGAGTCATCTTGATGCCCTTGTTGACGGCATCCGCTTGTCCCCGGTCTCTCTCGGAGATCCAGCGCAGTCTGTTGGAATAGCCTCGAAGGATAGCCAGGGTGCCGTCAGAGCTACCTCCGTCAACGACCACGTACTCCAGAGAGCAGCCCGGCGGCAGCCTCTGGTTCAACACGCTGAGGATCGTCCGTTCGATGAACTCCGCTTGATTATACGAGGGCGTGATCACCGAGACACTAAGCGCCATGGGCTACGAACTCCAACGGTTGTTTTTTCCCGTCGGGATAACGAATTTCGGCGCTGAGCACACGGCAGCCCAGCCACCGCGGGTCCTGACCCTGTCCCAAAGCCCTGGGTTGGAATACCGGCGAGACGCGGATTTGCAAGGAGCCCGCGACCCCTGGCAAAACACGCTCGATTGTCGTGGTTTGCCCGCGCGCGAGGAAGAAGCTGTCGCGAACATTGACTCGGCCAGCCGCAGTGATCCGCATCTGTAAGTTCACCCCAGGCGAAGGGAGCCAGCCCGGCGAGCGGAGTTCCAAAAAGAGTCGGCGTCCCTCTGCGCCGCCTCTGAACCGAAACACAACCTGATCCTTGGTCCACCCGTCCGCATAAACCCCGAGCAACACAGGTCGAACGTTCGGCGGCTCGGCATGCACGGCCTGGAACAAGGCCCAGTACCGAGTTGCCATGCTGACTTCGTCTCCGATCTCGGTCAGTCGCTGCGTTCCCAGACGAACCAGTTCGGCTGACCAGTGGGGGTCTGTCTCCAGTCGTTCCAGGCAGGCCACGATTTCCCGCGGCTTGCGGGGATCGAAGAAGGCTGCCGCCCGGCCGGCGACCTCAGGGAGGCTCGTTGCATTCGATGCCAACACGGGCTTCCCGGCCGCCATCGCCTCCAGGAGCGGCATGCCGAACCCTTCGTAAAGCGATGGGAAGATCAGACCCCGACAGCCATAAAGCAGAGCGGCAAACTCCTCGTCCGGAACGTAACCAGCGAAAATGACGTGCTCGGCAAGGCCCATGCGCCTGGACGCATCCTCGAGGAAAACCATCCGCGGTCCCGGGGCGCCGGTGAGCACGAGTTTCAGCCGGCTTTCGGGGTGCCGGGAGCGGTACATCCCGAAGGCAGTTAGCAGCAATTCATGGTTTTTATGAGGCCAGAAGTTGGCCGGATACAACAGGTAGGACTCTGGCTCCAGCCCGTACTTCTTCAAGGCCAAGGCGCCATCGGGCGGGCGGCGCAATCGGTTCGGAAGCGTGATATGGATGGTTTCCACACGGTAGGCGTCCAGCGACCCCTCGCGCAAAACCTTCTGCCGAACGAACTCCGAGATGCAGACCAGCCGGCTCGCCAGCAGACAAGCCTGGCGAAACGCCCTGTCACGCTCCGCTCGTTCAGTTTCGCTGAAAAACTGAGGATAGTCACGGTATTGAAGATCGTACACCACCGACACCACCGGAATGCCGGGTTCATAAAAAAAGGGCGCCGTGAAGGGACAAAACAAGAGGTCAACGCCGAGGCGGTGTAACAGGCCACCCTGAGCTTGGGCTCGCAGAGTCCAGGCGAGCCGTTCCACAAATTGGGCGAGGCGAGCCGGAGCTACCCGCCGCAGGGCCGAAGCGGCAGCGGAGAAAAGAGAGGCAGGGCTAACGGAGAGGCCCCTCCCACGCGGGCTGACACACAGACGTCGCACATTTTTGGAGTCCAGATAGGCCAGCTCATCATGAGACCGTGCCGATGTCAGCAGCAAGAACTCACAGTTCGGAGCCAGGCGACTCAGGTGCTTGATCAGCTCGATAGTCATCAGTTTGGCCCCGCCGTTTTCCCCGCCTGGTAACAGCGGCGTCACGTCCACTGCGACTCTGCGGAGTGGCCCCTTGTCGTTCAACATTCCCTGTCCATCACTCGCAGTGTCGGTGGCCTCGACGACCGGCGCCAGCCAACCCCACAGCCGCAAGATTCGCATAGCCCGGTATACGAGGCTTCGGCGGAGGCGGTCCAGGATCTGTCGCCAGTTCTCGATCTCGGATCGCAGCGAGGACGCCTCCGTAAAGGCCGCTTTGAGTTGCGCTTCGGTCGTTTCCAGGCGGTCTCTGAGCTGGGCGTTGACAGAGCAGAGTTGATCTCGCTCAGCCCTGATAGAGGAGTGCTGTTGTTCCATGGCGGCCAGCCGTTCTT
>JAPWUP010000163.1 GCA_028275505.1 Bryobacteraceae bacterium | reverse complement strand
CGCTGCGGCGGATCCGGTTCCTTGGAAGGGCCTTCTCCAGCTGGGGATAAATTGCCCGTTCGAAGCAGCCTGACCAGAGGTTGACTACCGCCGCGCTCTCAGGAGGCGGATCGCGGAGCATCACCTCGGTCATGGGGTGCCGATGCGGACCGGAACGGCCCCTCAAGGCTGCGCGTTTTGCGTGGTCAGGGTGAGGAGGCAGCGGGAGGGGAGTTGGAGGGAAAGTTTGCCGTTGCGGGAAGGGCCGGCGGGGGATTGGCGGAACGAGGAGGTCTCGGTGGTGAAGGTGGCGGTCCAGTCGGCCGAGGGCAGACCGTCGAGTTCGAGGGTGCGGGCCTGGCCGAGGTTGAGCACGTGCAGGGTATAGCGCGGGCCGGCGCGGAAGGCGGTGGCGAGCAGTTCGGGCTGGTCGGATGAAACGGCGAGCAACTCGGAGGGGCGGGGCGTCAGGTCGGTGAAGTGTTTCATGAGCCAGAAACGCGGGGTAGGTTCGACCGAGCCATCCCTGCCCAGACGCACCAGACTGTAATCATTGGTGAACTGCCAGTAAAGGGTAGCTTGCGGGCGGGCGTGCACGAGGATTTCCTGCGTCATTTGCGCTTCGCGCAATCCGTAATGAAAACTTTCCCAGGCGCGTGTGTGGTACGCCTGGGCGTCCACGCCGAGTTCGGTGACTAACAAAGGCAGGTCGAGCCACTCGGCGACCTCGCCCCAGGCGCGGTACTGCGCGGGCGAAGCGCCGCCCCAGGAATGGAACCCGACGGCGCCGACGTAGCGCATAGCCTCGGGATCGGAAGCCGCCGCCAGCACATAGTTATGCGTGTCGCGAGGCCCGGTGGCGTCACCGAGGAGCAGTTTCGTCTTGAGCCCCAGTTTCTGGAAGAAAGCGCCGATGCGCTTGATGACGCGCGCGTGTTCCTCGGGAGTAAGTCCCACATAGACGCCGATGTTCGCCTCGTTGAAGGAGAACAGATCCGGCTCGACGCCGTAGTTTTTCTTTGCGTAGGTCAAGTAACTTCCGATCAGGTCGAGTAACTCGTCCCATTTTTCAGGATCAATGCGGCGGAAATGGGCGCGGCGGGGCTTTTCCCATGGGTCGGTGTAGAAACGTTCGGGCAGCCACCAGATGCTGATGATCCAGGGAATGCCGCGTTGGTGGAATTTCTGCATTCTTTCGAAGTCTGCGCGGAGGGCGGGGCCGGGGTTGTCGCGCTCGCGGTCCCAGGCGAGCAGTTTCATTTCGGCCCGGGCCCAGGCGACGTTGAGGTTGCGGAAGGTATAATCCGCGGCGGGAGACTGGTTATTCCAGCAGTAATTACCGCCGAAGCCGTGGAAGGGGCGCGGCGGCACGTCGGTGCGGAGGGCGAGGCGGGCGGGGCCGAGGGCGGGCAGGCTGGCGGTGAACTGGAGACGGACGGCAACGGAGGCGGAAGCATCCGGCTCGAGGGGTCCGGAAGCGAGGGAGACGCGGAGCTGGTAAGAGCGGCCAGCCGTGTCCCAGCGATCCACGAGGGTGACGGGGCGCGGAGGATCGAAACGCAACTCAAGCGTGCGGGTTGCGGCGGCGTCGCTGAGCCGGAGGGCGGAAAGTTCGGCGCGGAAGAAGGCAGGGTCGGGCGGTTTGACAGCGGGCAGGGTTATTTCGGGTTTGCCCTGCGGAACGAGCTTGCCGCCGAGCAGAAGAGGTCGGGGCAGATCGAGGATCCATTCCAGGCTGTCGAGTTCGAGGCGAGTAACAGCGGTGACAGAAACCGAATAAGTGAGGCCTGTATCATCCTCAGAGGACTGAAGACGGAAACGGCCCTGGCCCTCGTCGGGAAGCTGGAACGAGCCGGTCCACACGAGCAGGTCTGGTTCGCGGCGAAGAGGGTGCTGGGGCGAGCGAAGCTGGAGGGGAACCCGTTTGCCGCTGGGCAAAACGGCAACGAGGCCTGAGGTCACGGGGAAGTCGGGGCCGTCGCTGAGCAGTGCGATGATGCGGCCGAGGTTGTCGTAGGCGGCCTTTTCGGTGGCCGGGAGCAGGGCGCAGGCAAACAAGAAGAAAGCGGGGAGAGGCCAGCGCGACATGTGCGGTTACCTCGGGATTCAGGATACCGGACAAGCGGCGGACGGCGTCAAGCCGCGGATCGGCGAACTGCGCATCAATCTCCGAAGGCGCGGCGGGGGACCATGACGCGCCAGCTCAGCCAGGCGCCCAGGATCCGCCAGTTCTTCCACTGGGTGCGGACGATGGAGAGGACGAGCATTGCGACGATGAAGCCGAGGGCCACGACGGCGGTCTGGCCGATCGTCAGATTTTCCTTCCAGAACCAGAACCAGCGTCCGTACATGAGCTCGATGTGGACCCAGTAGACGAGCAGCGAGGTCAAGCCGAACTGGCGGACGATGCTGAAGCGATCCCTGACGACATAAGTCATCCATAAGTAAGCAAAAGCCAGGAGGACGAGCATGACGCCGAGCTTGATGAGGATGAGCAAGGGGCTATCGAGCCAGAAGTCGGAGTGGGGATAGATGCTGAAAGGAATGTTGGCCAGATACTGGCCGCCGAGGATGAGGGCGAAGCCGAGCACGGCGCTCCACTGCATGAGGCGTTCGATCTGGTCGGGGCGGACAAGTTTGAGGATACTGCCGGCGCTGAGGCCGAAGGCGACGAAGCTGGCCCAGGGGAAGAAGGCGAAGGAGTAGTAATCGGGCGCCAGGTAGGCGCGGACGATGGGCGGGACGCCGGACCAATCCAGTTGGGAGACGAGCGGGGAGGCGGAGGCGATCACCAGGCCCAGAACGGCGCCGAGGCGCGCGCGTTCGGCGGTCGTGAACAACGCCAGGGGAGAAAGGACCGCCACGGCGAGGCCCATGGCGTTGAGGATGTCCACTTTGAGCAAGTCGGTCCACGGGCTGTTGGGCCAGGCGAACAACCAGAGCTGGAGACGGAAGAGGAAGGCGATGGTAAAGAGGTAGCCGGCGCGCTTGAGGCTGGCGATCCAGCGCGCCATGGGACCGAGCCCGCGGCGCTCCCTGTTGTCCATCAGGAAGGAGAGGGTTACGCCCACCAGGAACAGGAAGATCGCGGGCGGCATGCCGCCGACGAACTGCGAGAGCACGTAGGGACCGCTGGTGCGAAGCTCCGGTTTGGTGAAGGAATGAAACGCGTGTCCCTGGATCATGATGATGGCGGCGAGGCCGCGCATCCAGTCCAGGTACGCCAATCGTGCAGACTTGGCCGAGGTAGGGGAATTCATCAGAGGGTGCTTCTCCACATTCTAAAACAGGCGGGAGGTTTTTCGCCGGGTCATTTCTGGGGGTATTCCTTGCGGACGCCGGGCGGCAGCTTCAGGCGGCAGTCCTGCTCGGTGAGGCCGACGTTGACGCGAAGATCGCGGTAACGGATCAGGTAATAGTCGCCGCCGGGCTGCCAGAACCGCTGCTGAACGGGCGGTCCGCCCTCTACAGGAATCCACAGCTCGATCTTTTCGACCTGCTCGCGGACCTGGGCGGAGCGCGGGATCAGCTCGAGGCGGATGGTTCGCACGCCGTCGAGCGCTTCGGCGCCGCCCAGGCGGATGGAATAGTTCCGTTCGAGATCGCGGCGACGGGAACCGAAGCCGAGCAAGGAGAACTGGTCAATGAGGGCGCGGTTCTTGCCGAGGTCGTAAATCTGAACGGTCTGGATTTTCGGGTAGTAGATTTGTGCGGTTGTGCCCTCCAGAGCCACGGCGCGCGGTTCGGGGCGGGCGATTTCCACTTTCATCATGGCGCGGCCGCTGGCGCGTTTCATCCAGATGGTGCCGGTTTCCTGGCTGCTGTCTTTGAGGACGGCGGTGTAGGAAACTTTGGTAAGTTGCGCCGTCATGTCGCGGAAGGAAGCGGCTTCACGGTCCATGCGGGCGAGAATCTCGTCGAGGTTCGGGGAGGCAGCGCCTGCGGATTGCGCCAGCGCCAGGCCGATAGCCGCCAGCCAAAGGTGGAGCGTGCTCATGATCCGCCGGACCCACCTCGATTGGCGATGGCGGCTACGGCGACGTAACCGCGAATTTCCTCCTCGGAATCCAAGACCGGCTCGAGGCGGACGAGGGAGAGCTTTTCGCCGGTCTGGAAGCGAAGGAGTTCTTCGGCTTTGGCGATGCGCTGCTGTTCGGGCACGGCGGCAAGCAGTTCGGCCTCGATCCAAAAGATGAGGGCGCCGCGCTCGGCTGGGAGGGCAGCGATACGGCTGGCGCGTGGGACGCGCGGGCGGTCGCGAAACCAGTCGCGTGGGGTGAGGAAAATGAAGGCCAGGATCAGCGCGACCATCACATCGTACTGCCAGCCGCCGCGCTCGTAGTCCCAGAGGACGAAGCGCTTGATGGCGTCCCAGGCCGAGGCGCGCATACTTCCCCAGTTTATCCCATGGCGAAGGATGAATCGGCGGTCGCGCTCATGCTTCCCGGGCGATGGCCACGACGTCGCTGAAGAGGCCGTAGGCGGTCTGCTCGACGCCTGGTTCAAGCGAGAGCACGCCGACCGTGCGCATCAAGTCGGTGCGGAGCAGCAAGAGGTTCGAGGTACCGCGGGCCAGGGCGAGCGGGTCGGTGCGGGGCAACACTTCTGCGCGGACGCGGAGGCTGATGCCGCGGGCGGTCCGACGGGCGCGGCTGACGAGGCGGACGGTCTTGCCTTTGCGGTTGAGTTCGGCGAGGCGCTCGGGCGTCAGGCGGGCGATGCCTTTGGTGGGGATTTGGAGTGGGGTGACGTTGGCGTCCATGAGGACGTTGGCGAGGGCGGCGGTTTTGGCGGCGGCGTCCCAGCCGTCGAGGTCGTAGCGTGCGTCGGCTTCGGTGATGCCGAGGCGGCGGGCCTGCTCCACGCCTTCCTCAAGGGTGCAGCCGCGTTCCATGGCCTCGATGACGACGGTGGTGGTGGAGTTGAGGACGCCGGTGAAGCCGAGGATGCGCACGGCGGGCAAGCTATAGCGCACGAGATTGAATACGGGAGCGCCGTCCATCACGGTGGCCTCGAAGCGGAACTGGACGCCGGCGGCCTCGGCTTCCCGCTTGAGTGCCTGCCAGGCGTGAGCGATGGGACCTTTGTTTGCGGTGACCACGTGCATGCGTCGGGCGAAAGCGGCGCGGATGTGAGAGATGGCAGGCTCGCCGGTCAGGGGATCCAGCGGTGTGACCTCGACCATGACCTCGGCCTTGCTGCGATCGAGGAATTCCTCGAGGCTGGGGCTGGGCAGGCGGAGAACGGGATCGGGATCGAGGCCGCGTTCGTCCACGGCGGCGCCATGGCGTGCGGTGAGGATGCCGGTGATGCGAAACGGGTAGGCGGCGCGCTGCGCGTGCAGGAGCCGGGCGAAGGCGCGGCCCACCCGTCCGAAACCGATGAGCGCGAGCTTCACCGGGGGCCTCCGGGGCGGGTGGACCGGGTCATTCGCCCATGACCTTGATAATGACGCGCTTGGGGCGCTGGCCGTCGAATTCGGCGTAGTAGATCTGCTGCCAGGGGCCCAAGTCGAGCCGGCCTTTGGTGACGGGAACGATGACCTGGTGGTGAACGAGGAGGCTCTTCAGGTGGGCGTCGCCGTTGATCTCGCCCGTGCGGTGATGCCTGTAGTCCTTGCGGAAGGGGGCAAGCTTTTCGAGCCACTCGTCAATGTCGGCCAGCAGGCCTTCCTCGGCGTCGTTGACCCAGACGCCGGCGGTGATGTGCATGGCCGAGACGAGGATCATGCCTTCCTGGATGCCACTCTTGCGCAGAGCGTTTTCGACCTGAGCGGTGATGTTGATGTACTCGCGGTGCTGTTTGGTGTTGAAGGTCAGGTATTCCGTGTGGAAACGCATCAGCCCGATCATACTGCATCGGGCTGTGCGAGGGGGTTGGGGGCGCCGGGGAGGTTTTTGCTTCAGGGGTCTTTAGGGGGTTAGAGGTTAGTCTCGCTTTGGTGGGAGTTGCCTCCCCGGCTTACTTCCAATTTTAGAAGATCCCAGGCTGGAATGCAACAAAAATTTGTAGAGACTGGCGTTCAGACGGCGCAATCCGAATCTAAGCGATTGAAAACAAAGAAAAAATAGTTCTCGCGGATCAGGCTAGCAGGACCCGCCAGACGGTGTTCGTGAGGGCGTGAGCCACCATGGCGGCCCGGATTCCCCCTCCGATCCGGTAGGCCCGGCCATAGAAGAGGCCAGCGACGCCAGCCAGCACGGCAAAACGCCAGTTGGGGAAGGACCGGAAGGGCAAATGCGCCAAACCGAACAGGACGGAGGCCAGCAGCCAGCCGGCGGTCGGATTGTCCAACCACTCCCCGAGCCAGCGCTGCAAGAGGCCGCGGAAGAAGAACTCCTCGGCCAAGGCCACGACCCAGAGCATGCCGAAAAAGGTCGCGGCGGCGGAGAGCAGGAGTCGTGCGGAGGGGAAAGGGGGGACAAGGTCGCGGATGAAGCCTGTACCCAAGGCCAATGCGAGGCCAGCGGGCAGGAACGCGAGGAAGTGGATCACGCCGATGCGCCATTCCCGGGGGGACGGGAACCAGCCGAAGCCGATTCCTTCGGCTTTGCGCAACAGCAAGGCAGCGAGGATGCCGAGACGAATCCACATCAGTTGGCCCAGCGGGTCCATGGGAGGCCAGTCCCAGGGCGTCAGATACACCCGCTTCCAGACCCTGGCGAGGGTGACGCCAGCAACAAGGAGCAGGAAGCCGGCGTCGGCGGCAGGACGGCGCGGGAGAATCAGGTACCAGGCGGAGAGGCCTGTGGCCAGAAGGGCGAGCAGGACGGCCGGGCCGGGTTGGAAAACGCCGCAGGCCGGCGCGTACAACAAGTATGGCAGCAGAGCGGAAACGATGCACGCAAACGTGAGCAGGCGCCGGTTGGCTTGCTCGAGTTTTCTGCGCAAGGCGGCGGAGGCGAGGCTGGAGTAAAGGATGAGTTCGAGCAGCCACGCAGCCGCCGCCCAAGGATTCAAACCGGGCCAAGCGGGCAGCTCAACGTGCAAAGGCAAAACGCATCATAGCAAGCGCGGCGGCCACGGCACGGCGGCGCTCAGAAGACATAGCGGAGGGCGAGTACGATGCGCCGGTTGCCACCGTCCTGCCCCCACTGGTTGAGGAAGTTGGCGGAGCTTACGCGCGATTCGGGGATGCCGAAGTCGCGGGTGTTGCTGGAGTTGTAGAACTCGGCGCGGAACTGAAGCGTGTTGGTTTCGCTGACCTTGGTGTTTTTGATGATGCCGATGTCCACGTGGGTGATGCCGTCGGCGCGCAGGGCGTTGCGGCCGAGGTTGCCCAAGGGATTCTGAGCGGTGACGCGAGAGAACAGGCGCGCGCCACCTGCCCAGAACAGCTCCTGGACGCTCATGCGGGACAGATCGAGGCTGGTGGCGGTGTTGGCGCGGATGGCGTTGCCGACCAGAGAGTCAATGCCGCTCAAACGGAAGCCTGGGTCGGCGCCGTCGAGGGCGGTGAAGGGTGCACCGGACTGGAGGGTAATAAAGGGGCTGACCTGCCAGCCGCCGAGCAGCTTTGCGAGGACGCCGTGCTGCTGGCGGAAGAGCGGGACTTCGTAGACGGCGTTGGCCGTGAAGCGGTGGGGCCGGTCGTAGGTGGAGCGGGCGCGGTCGGCGCGACGATTGAAGGAATCCTGGGCCACGGCGACTTCACCGGAGACCGAGGGGTTGAAGATTTCCGAAGCGCCGTCAATGTAAGCGCTCCAGGTATAGTGCGCGCCGAGGGCGAAATTGCGCGAGAGCCTTTTTTCCAGGCTGGTCTGAAGGGAGTGGTAGATGGAGCTGGTGGCGTTGGCACGCAGGCGGATGACGCCCCGAGTTGGATCCACGCGGAGCGTGCCGCGGTTGTTGTTCTCGGGCAATGTGGGGTTGCCGTCAATGGTCTGGTAGAGGGCAGTACCCTTGGTGCCGACGTAGCCGATGGTGAGCGCCCAATCCTGCCAGAGTTCACGCTGGATCTGGAAGGCGAATTGTTCGGCGAAGGGACTGCGGAAGTCGGCGCCGACGATGGTGCGCGTGACGAGGTAGGGATTGGCGATGACGGGAGTGCTGCGAGCCGCCTCCTGCAAGCGGACGAAGGAATTGGGAGTGCGAGCGGGCAGGTTGATCACGTTGAGGAAGGGGAAAGCGCTGCCGATGTTGAGGGCGATGTTGATGAAAGCGAAGTCGTAGGTGCGGGAGTAGCCGCCGCGAAGGACGGCGCGCTCATCGCCGGTGATCCAGGAAAGGGGACCTGCGGCTTTAGGCAGGCGGTAGTTGAAGCCGAAGCGGGGCCCCCAGTTGTTGGTATCGCGCTTGGGGACCGGCTCGAGGCGATAGCCCGGGTTGCCGCCGGCGGCGGCCACGATGCGATCGTTGACTTTCTTGAGGCTATCAATGGGATTGCCGGGAGATTCGTAGCGGATGCCGTAAGTGATGGTGAAGCGCGGGACGATGCGCCACTCGTCCTGGATGAACCAGAAGTAGTCGTAGTACTTGTAATACTGGAGTCGCTCGCCGCCGGGCAGGGGCGCGTTGATGGAGGCGGTCTGGGCGACATCGTCCACCAGATCCTGGAGCGTGTTGTAGACGAGGCGGCCGCGGATGGTGGGCACGAAGAAGCTGGTGACGTCCTGCTTGCGGAAGTCAATGCCGAACTTGATGGAGTGCGGCCCGCGCATCATGCCCACGGTGTACTGGAGTTGGTAGTTGTTGTTGAAGCGGAACTGGGGGAGGTTGACGGCGAGTCCGATGGCGGTGCGGGAGGCGGCGGCGTTGAAGCCGGTCAGGCCGAGTTCGGGCACTTCGATGCTAGGAATTTTTTCGGACTTCGGGTCGGCGGCGGTAGTAGTGGAGCCAAAGCGCTGGTAGCCGAGGCGGAGCTCGCTGTAGACGGTGGGTGAGAAGGAGCTGTTGAGCCAGGCGCTGGCCGCCTGTCGGGTGGTGGGGACCACGGTGGTGAGGCCGGGAGGGGTGACCTGGCCGGCGCCGGAGCTGAGTTGATCATTGTAGAGGTAGCGTCCGCCGAAGCTGTGGCGGTCGTTGAACTGGTGATCCACGCGGGCGGACCACTGCCAGTTGTCGAACTTGATGCGGGAGGATCCGCTGAGGGTGCCGAGGGGGATGCGAACGGAGCGATCGCCGACGGTGAGAGGCGCAGACAGATTCGGTACCGGTGCCTGTGCGG
>JAPWUP010000034.1 GCA_028275505.1 Bryobacteraceae bacterium | reverse complement strand
GGGGATTGCCCACATCGAGCACCACCACGTCGCGAGGGCCTTCGCTCAGTTCCAGCTTCAGTTCCCAGCCTTCGGCGGGCCACCGCGGCCTTCCCATGTCCATCCGGAAACGATAGCGCAGCGGCGCCGCGCTGACGAGCTGAACCTCCTTGATCCCGGCGCCGGTCAGCAATCGCAGCACGTCTTTGCGCAGTCCGGAATCGTGCAGGAAGGCCGCTGCGCACCGCGTGCCATTGCCTGAGATCTCGGCTTCGCTCCCGTCGGCGTTGAACAGGCGGAGCGAGGCGTCGAACTCCGCAGCGCTGTCGGGGTTAGCCCGGACCAGGATCCAGCCGTCGGCGCCCACGCCGGTGTGACGGTCGCACAGGCCCCGCGCCGCCTCGGCCAGGCGCCCCAGCGGCGCCTCGTTGGCCCATGTCAGTACGAAATCATTGCCCGCGCCGTGGGCTTTTGTAAAGGGTATCCGGATCATAGCGGATCGAGCGCCGGTAGATCTGGATGACCGGCCCTCCCTTCACGAAGATGGTATCCCAAAGATCATAGCGCGGCCCTTGCCGTCCCAACCGGGAGAGGGCGACGGACAGGGAATCCCCGCTAATCACCAGCGCCCAGGGCTCGCGCAAGAAGAGGTCGGGGCGGGCCATTGCCGCCAGCCATGCCGGCCCGTTGCCCTCGTGGAGCATCGCGCGCAGGGGGATTCCCGCGGTGCGAAAAACCCCGGTCAAATCGCCAAAGCACGCGGCCACGCCCTCGCCCGGCTTTCTGGCCACTTGCAAAGCTCGCGCCGCACGGGCGGTCCAGGCCCGCCGCGCTTCTGAGTTGACCTCGGATTCCTTCCAGCAAATCCAGGCATCCGGACGCGGGTGCGCCAGCCACCAGCCCGCACTCGCGATCGCCACAAAGGTCGCCGCGACCGTGCGCCACTTGACGGGGCACAAAAGCACTGCCCCGGCCGCACCCGCCGCCAGCCACGGCAGCGCCGCCAGCCCGTAACGCGTGTTGTAGTAGCTGTGCGGCCACAGGTGCGGCACGAAAATGGGCGTGCCGGCCCCGTAGATGCTCATGCAGTAAAACACGACCGGCAGGCCCGCTAGGACGAGGGGCCACAGTCGCCGACGCAGCGCGCTCGCGATGGCGCCTGCGATCCCGATCGCGGCGAGCGGCCACCCTGCGCACAGCCGCGCTGCTTCCCGGAACTGGATCCACGCCTGCCGCCAGTTATGATCGCCCGGATAACGGGCCATCCCCTGATCGAGGCTGCGTTGATATATGGCGCGCGCCGAGTACGGCCCGCGATAGAACTCGAGCGGATCGCCGTGTAGCCACCAGTTATGCGCCAGCCAGTACACGGGTCCGGACACAGCCAGCAGGCAGTACACGATCGCCGCGCGCCATCGCCGCCGGTCTCCGGCCCCGACCAGGTAGGCGGCCACAAAGGGAATCAGGAACCATCCTTCGTAGCGCGTCAACGTGCCCGCCAGCGAGGCGAGTCCCGCGCAAGCCGCGTTCGCCAGCGAAGGGCTGCTGCGGTAGCGCACGTTGAAATAGAGCAGGGCGGCCAGCGCCGCCAGCCAAAGCCCCTCGGTCATAGGGATGGACTTCAGGTACAGCAGGTTCGGGTTCAGCGCGAGCGCGGCCAGACCGGCCAGAGCCGCCGGACGCGACCCGAACGCGCGAATCAACGCGGCATAAAAGAAGCCGCCCGCTACAACAAAGGCGACCGAAGGCGGGATGGCCCCGGCCAGACCGCTCTGCCAGAGTTCGTCGCGACGCACCAGCGGCAGCATGAGCCAGTGCGGCAGCGGCAACCACACCGTACCCGTCTGCTCATAGCCCGGCGTGCGCGAATCCACGATGCGGCGGGCGATGTTCAGGTGCGCTTCGGCGTCCCCGTAGTAAAGGAGCCAGCCCTGGCGGGCGATCCAGGCGGTGGTCGCCGCGCTCCACAACGCCAGGGCCAGCCCCACGAGGCAGCTTTCCAGGACGGCTGCTGCCCGAAGCCGCCGGACGGGCCTAGAACTCCGTGAGCGCTTTGAACTCCTGGAAGCGGGCATCAATCTCCGCGCGGGTGAGCGTCCGGAAGCGATCCACCCCGAACTGTTCGCAGCAGAAGCTCCCCATGACTGAACCGTAGATCACGGCGCGTCGCAGCAGGCGCGGTTCGATGGGACCGGCGCCGGGATCCACTCCCTGCTCGGCCAGGTAGCCGAAGAAGCCGCCGGCAAAGCAGTCGCCTGCGCCGGTGGGATCGCGAACGCTGTCTAGCAGGTAAGCGGGTGCGGCGAAAGCGCCGTCGTCAGCGAACAGCAGGGCCCCGTACTCGCCCCGCTTGATTACCAGGATCTTCGGACCCATGGCGCGAATCCGTTCCGCCGCCCGCCGCAGGTTGCGCTCGCCGGAAAGCAGCCGCGCTTCGCTGTCGTTGATGAGCAGAACATCCCAGCCCGCCAGTGTTTCGATGAGCTCCTCGCGCCGGTTCTCGATCCAGTAATTCATGGTGTCGCCGCCCACCAGCCGCGGCGCGCTCATCTGTGACTGCACCCGGCGTTGCAGGGCCGGCTGGATGTTGGCCAGAAACAGGTAAGGCTGCGAACGGTAATGCGCCGGCAGTTCGGGACGGAAGTCCGCGAACACGTTGAGCTCGGTGCGCAAGGTGACCCGGTCGTTCATGTCTTCGGAGTAGACGCCGGACCAATAAAACGTTTTCCCCGGCGCATGTTCCAGCCCGCCGAGATCTATCCCGTGCTCTTCCAGCAGGCGCCGGTCTGCCGGATCGAAGTCGTCCCCCACCACGCCCACCACTCCGACCTGGGTGAAGTAGCTGGCGGCCAGCGCCACGTAAGTGCAGGCGCCGCCCAGCATGCGCTCGCGGCGACCGTAGGGCGTTTCCACGCCGTCGTACGCCACCGAACCCACAACGACCAGCGACATCCCTCTGATTGTATGACGGCCTGGGCGGCGCCCACTGGCCTGTCTGGCGCCGCCGCGTTATATCATGGCGGCATGCGAACCTGTCCGTTCACGCTCGATCGTCGTCGCTTCCTGCAACTCGTCCCCGCTGCCTTTTTCGCTCGCCTGGCCTCCGGCCTGGAAGCGCCGCCCGGACCCTGGGACGGCCCCGCGGTCGTCGCCAAACTTTACCTCGGCGGCCGGCCCGGCTGGCCGCGTCCCGACGCCAACCTCGACGAAGACATCCGCGAGATCGAAGCGCGCCTCGCCGAGCTCCAGCGCCGCTACCCCGCCCAGATCCGTTTCACCGGCGGCGAGATGGTTCGCAACCCCCAGGAAACGCAGGCCTGGCTGGAGCGCAACGCCGACGCCGACGTCGTGCTGGCTTTCAATCTGGTCACGATCATCCACCCCATGCTTCGCGTTCTGGTGGAATCGGGAAAGCCCACGCTGCTGTTCGCGCGCCCGTACGCCGGGCACGACTGGACGCACGCCGCCATTTACATCCAGCGCGGCGCCAAACTGGAGATGATCGCTTCCAGTAATTTTGCCGATCTGGACCCCTACGTGCCGCTGTTCCGCACCCTGCATCATTTGCGAAACAGCAAGGTGCTGCTGGTTTCCCCGCCCGCCGCTCGTCCTTCGACCGAGGGTTTCACCCAGCAGTTCGGCACGCGGTTCGGCTTTCCTGCCTACGCGGATCTCAAGGCCGCTTACGAGGCCGCACCCGCCGAGGAAGCCACCAGGCTGGCGCGCGAGTTCATCCGCGCCGCAGTCCGGGTGGTCGAACCGAGCGAGGAGGAGATCGTTCGTTCCCTGCGGCTTTACCTGGGTCTGCGCGAGGTGCTGCGACGCGAACAGGCCAACGCCATCGCCATTGACTGCCTGGGCGGTTTCGGGCGCGGCGATCTGCCCGCTTACCCGTGCATCGCTTTCTCGAAGTTCAACGACGCCGGCCTGTACGGCGTCTGCGAGAACGATCTGGATTCCACGATGACGCAGCTTCTGGTTACCTCGTTTTCCGGCAAACCCGGCTTCGTGACCGATCCGGTCTTCGACACCAGCCGCAACGAAGTCATCCATGCCCATTGCGTCTCCGCTACGCGCCTGCGCGGCATCCACGCCGAGCCTTCTCCTTACCTGGTGCGGTCACATCTCGAGGATCACAAGGGCGCGTCCATGCAAGTGCTGGCGCCGGCGGGTGATCGCGTGACCGTGGCCCGCTTCGCCGGCCCCAAGAAGTTCCTGGTCTCGACCGGGGAGGCGCTGGGCAACGTGGACGACGAGCGCGGCTGCCGCACCAAAATTCGCACGCGGGTAGCTGACGCGCGCAAGCTCCTGTTGTCGTGGTCGGCTGCCCTCAATACCGGCTCGGGCATGCCGGGCACGCGGGACTTGCTCCATCGCGTGCTCTTTTACGGCGATCACGTCGAGGCCATCGAACGGCTGGGCCGTCTCGCAGGTTTCCAGGTTGTGCACGAAGGCTGAGGCAGGGTTCGCCCCCGGGGCCGCCCGGCGGGTTCAGGAACCCTCGACCACGGCGACGTCGCGCGGCGCCAGCGTCAGCCAGCGCCCTTGGAACCGGAACCGCACCGTGCGGTAGGACGAGTTGAACAGCGTGTAGACGGTCTGCCCGCCGCCGCGAAAGCGATTCACGAGAATGGCGGGGTGCGGCGACGCCGCCAGCGGATCCGCCTGCCCGTTGAACGCCGCCGAGTGCCGGCGCAGCAGTACCCGAGCCTTGCGCAGGAAATCGAGAACCTCCGCGCCGTACCACGTTTCCGAGTGACCTTTCAGCCAGACGCCGTTGCCATGCCACAACGAGAGCCGGAAATCTTCCAGCGACAGCGGCCGCGGTTGGACCCCGATCGAGAGCATGTCCCAGAGCCGGACGTCGGGGAAGACGAAACGCCACAGGTTCAGTTTGGCGGGCGAAACGCGCACGTCGGCGTGAGGGATCGAGTAACAAAAGGCGGCATCGTAGTAAGGCGCCGCAGCGTCCACCGGAGTTTCCTCGAGATAGATTGCGGTTTCCCTTATGCCGGCTTCATCCAGCCTGCGCCGCACCTGCCGAGCCATTTCTATCTCGTAGGGAATCATGCCTGTGCCGGGCGGATGGCCGTGATCCGTGGCGTAGCAGCGGCGCGTGCCGAAGCCGTGCTCGTCCATGTAGATTGCATGCGCACCCACCTGCCGGGCGACCTCTGCCACGCGCCGGGCGAAGTACTCCTGCCAGTCCTTGATCGCGGGACACACAAAAAATTCCGGGCTGCCTCCAGGCCACCAAGCACCCTTGCCGTCCGGTCCGATCAACTGCCACCGGTGGATATTTTCCTTGCCCACCCGGGAATTTTTGTCTACCAGGTAACCTTCGAAGTAAAGACCGGTATAAATTCCCAGCTTCGCGGCCCGTGCGATGTTAGCGCGCAAGTCTTCCGGCCCGCCTAACTCGATCGGATAATCTCCAACGCGGCCGTAAGTTTCCGAAAGTGCCCAGCCCGAGATATCAATGAAATCTATGCCGCCGAAAGCGTCCCCGTCGCGGATGAGCTCATCGAACGTGTAACGGTTCCGGGCCGCGTCGAACAGACGCCCGCTGCCGCCCAAAGGGTAATCGCGACGGCACCACCAGGCATTGCGCAGCCAGGCCGGGCGCGCGCTCGCCGGTTGGTACCACGTCCTGACCCATCGCCGGTAGGCGTCGAAGCCCTGGCGCCAGTCGCCGCCGTGAAAGACGATTCTGGCCCGCGGAGCACGCCAGGTCTCGCCGGGCGCCAGCCGGACCGGATAGTGCACTTCCAGTCCCACGGCGGCCCCCTTTTTCTCCAACCGGAAGATCTTCCATTGCGCGCTCAAATCCTCGATGATCAGCGCTGCGCCAGAGTTTGCCGAGGGCGCGAAGACGTCGAGAAACTGAAGCGGGAACGCCGCGGTGTAAGTGGCTTCCCACGTGGACTCGCGCCGCGAAATGACCGCGCCCTGACGCGGGAAAACATAGTAAACGTCGTTCGGGTCCTTCGCGACTCGTAGCTTCAGCGCCGGAAAGACAAGGTCGAATTCGAGTAATTCACTTCCTTGGTTCGTAAGTGACAGGGAGGCCAGCCGACCATCAGGGGAATCGCTTACTTTCGGGTCTGCCTGCAAGCTTCCGCACGGCGGAGCGGCTTTGCCCGGCGCTGCCTCGATCCGGAACCACCCGGACTGATTCAGGGCAGGCGGGTGGGATGGGGATTGCGGCGCTTGCGGGACGGGCAGCGTCTCCTCCTGCGGCTGCGGCGGCCGAGCGCCTGCGATGCCGGCGGCGTAGAGCACAAGCTGCACGTGCTCGCTGCGATCCAGCAACTCGACCGAGCGAAGCGCCTTGCCCGGTTCCAGCTCCAGCACGTAAAGAGCAGGCTTGCGATCGAGCAGCGCGTGCCGGGCTTCCGTGACGAGCAACGGGAACTGCTCCTCCTCACGGTCGTCGTAGCGCAGCCGGGCGATCACCCACGCCGTCTCGCGGATCTCGCGGGCCCGCCAGCGATCCACCGCCTGCCCGGCGATGAAATTCGACAGGGCGGGGTAAATTGCTGTGAGGCTCAGATACAGAGAGCGACCGCGTGCGCCTGCGGTTTCGATGCGGATCGTCTCGTGCCCGCGCAGGGACGTCGCGGCCGCCGCGCCGCAGGCCAGCGGCCCGCGGACCTTCAGCGGCGTGGCGTGCGCCGGCAGCGGCGGCCCGTCGCAGGAGACGGGATCGGCGGGTGCGCGAAATTCGAGCTCCTCGATTTCCAGCCGGGCGCCCGCTGGCAGCTTCCAGGTGAGTTGGTCCATCTGCGCCGTACGCAGCCTCGAGCGCAAATCCGTTTCGAAAACATGAGTGCTTCCGTCGGCCACGAGATCCTGCGCCGCAATCGCTGTCACCGGTGCACCCATCACGAAGGGATTCTCGGGGTTCGTGCCGCCGGGAGTGACCGGCCCGACGCTGCCGGGGCGCAAACTGAGGATCGCGTCGCGATGTCCGGCCGGCCCCCTGGCGCGATAGCGCACGCGAAGCACGCTGTACTCGTAGACCCAGATGGGCGTCACCGGAGTCCGCCACTCCCCCGGCCCTTCGTATTTCAGTCCCCGCAGCTCGAAGCCGGTTCGCAGATCGCCGGCGGCCGCCGCAACCGCGAGCACGCAGAGAATCGCAAGGCGCATGCTCACCCTAGGATAAAACGCGGCCTCCTCACCCCCGGCACGCCGGACACTTGCCGGAAAAAGACAACCATGAGTGAATAGGATCAGCAAGCCAAATCCGGCGGGCCTGTCTAAGTAAGGCACGGCCGCGTTACCGCAGGCACGTCCGCTTCGGAACGCGCATGCCCGCCCGCGAGCTGCAGCTTACGCTGCGGGTGAGCTGGTAGGCGGGGCTGCGTCTTTTATGCTAGCCACCGCACCCAGACTTTGTGCAGCGTCATGAGCTCGCGGGCGCGGATGGCCTGCGGCTGAATCTCGAACACCGCCGGTCCGCGCTCCAAGGTCAACGTGCCGGCCACAAAAGGCTGGAACACGAGACGGCCTGCGGTGGGCTGCACCACCGCCTCCAGACGCGACCGCCCGGCTCGGATCTCGTAACGCGATCCGGCTTCGCCCGGCGGGCACCCATACTCGAGAACCACCTCGTAGCGGCCTGCGCGCACCACCTCGATTTTCCAGCGCAGGGCATCGGAAGGCTCGCTCCAGTCCTCGATCGTGTCGCGATTGTAGTGGCGGTAGACGGCCCGAACCTTCTTTCCCACGCACTCGCCCCAGGCAAGATCGAGCTCCACCGGATTCTCGTCCTCGCGACCCACTTCGATGGGCACGCGCCCGTAGGACTGCCCTGCCGTCACGTCCTGGAAGAACTCTTCGAAACGACGCCGCAACTCGCGCACCACCTCCGGGTGCTCTCGCGCGATGTCGTGCTGCTCGCCGGGGTCCCGGCTGAGGTCGAACAGCTCGCCCGTTGCGTGGAGCTTGTAACCGCGCACCTCGTAGACCGCCCAATTCGGGCGGAACGCTTTGCGTTCATCGGGAGGCGCCTGCGCCGGATCCGCCGGATCGAGCAGCGGGCGCACGCGGTTCCACTGGTGGAAGAAATGCGTGCGCGGCGGCGGACCCTCCCCTTGCCGGATCAGGCCCAGCACGCTGCGCCCGTCCAGCTTGCGATCCTTGGGCAGCGGAGCGCCGATCAGCTCGCACAAAGTCGGGAAGATGTCTATGTGCTGGGCGGGAGTCGCCACGACCCGGCCTGCGGGGAACTGCCCGGGCCAGCGCACGAAGAAAGGAACGCGGACGCCCCCTTCGTAGACGCTTCCTTTGTTGCCCCGCAGCCCGCACGAGTAATAGCGGCTGACGCCGCCGTTATCGCTCATGAAGATGACGACCGTGTTCTCGGCCAGCTTCCAGCGCTCCAGCGCCGCCAGCAGCCGGCCGAGGTTTTCGTCTACCTTCGTGACCATGCCGTAGATTCGCGCTTCCTGGAGCGGCAGCCCTTTCTTCAGGTAACGGGCGATATACGGATCGGGGACCAGGTAGGGCGAGTGCGGCGCGTTGTAGGCAAGATACAGGAAAAACGGTTGGGAACGGTTTTGTTCCAGCCAGGCCAGCGCCTGATCCGTCAGCACATCGGTGATGTAGCCGGTGGTCACCACCCGCTGCTTGTTGTGCCAGAGCTCGTCGGAATCGTCGTAGCGGTTGATGAACCCGTACTGCCAGAAGCCGAAGAATTCCTCGAAGCCCCGCTCGTTGGGGTGGTATTTCATGTAGCGGCCCAGGTGCCACTTGCCGATGCAGGCCGTGCGGTAACCCTGGCTCCGGAAGACCTGGCCGAGCGTGATCTCCTCGGCGCTCATCACGTCCCGGCCCCGGTACGTGTCAATGGCGCCGGTGCGCTGGTAATGCCGGCCTGTCATCAGCGCCGCGCGTGTGGGAGTGCAAACCGGAGAGCAATAGAAGCGCTCGAAGCGCACTCCTTCGCGCGCGATGCGGTCCATCGTGGGAGTCTCGATGTGAGGGTTGCCGTGGATGCCGACGTCCCACCAGCCCTGATCGTCCGTGATCACCAGGATCACGTTGGGCCGCGCCGGCGCAGCATGCACGGCCGGCGCGGCCGCCGTGGCCAGGAATTCTCTCCGAGTCATCGGGATTGCCTCACACACCTCGCCGCGGCCGCTCGCGCCGCACGCGGTCCATGTTCTGCACCGGCTCGCGATCGCATTCGATGGCGATCGTGGTGATAGGATCGTCCGGCGGCGTCTTGGGGAGGCCGGTGAAACGCACGCGGAATTCGTCCTGCTGGAAAGTCACCGGCTTGCCTGTGGCCAGCAGCTTCGCCGACAAGACCTTGCACTCCAGTCCCGCCAGCGTCACCGTCTCGCCCGGCCAGAAATAAACGTGCATGTACAGCGTGTTGCCCTTGCGCGTGAAGCCGGCATAGTTGGAGCGCGTGACGCGGCACCGCTCCGCCCCGTAAATGGTGTGACCGTTGCGCTCCATCCAGCGCCCGATCGCACTCAGGATGCGGACGGATTCCTCCGGCACGGAGCCGTCGCCCCGCGGGCCGATGTTCAGCAGGTAATTGCCGCCGTCCCGCGCGCACTGAATGAGGTTGCGCAGGCAGGTCTTGGGCGATTTCCAGTTGTCATCCGCCGCGTGGTACCCCCACGAATCGTTCATCGTCATGCAGGCTTCCCAGGCCCGTCCCGGCTTTTCCGCCTGAATGCGCTGCTCGGGCGTAGAAAAGTCGCCGGGAAGCAGATTGCGGTTATTGACGATGATGTCCGGCTGCAGCTTGAACACCATTTCGTTCATGCGCACCGATTCCCAGCCTTCGGCAGTGAGCGGCCAGGCCACGTCGTACCAGAGGATGTCTATCTTGCCGTAGTTAGTGAGTAACTCGCGAATCTGCCCGTGGATGTATTCCACGAAACGCTTGCGGGCCGCTTCGTCCGTGGCGCAGCGGGCGCCGTCGGGATGGTGCCAGTCCATGAGCGAGTAATAAAAGCCGACGCGCAGCCCTTCGGCCCGCGCAGCCTCCACGTACTCGGCCACCAGGTCACGACCCGGTCCCTGCTTGGTGGCGCAGTAATCGGTCAGCTTGCTGTCGAACAGGCAGAACCCCTCGTGGTGCTTGGTCGTCATGACCATGTATTTCTGCCCCGCGCGGCGTGCCAGCCGCGCCCATTCCCGGGCCGCGTTCGGCTTGGGTTTGAACTGTTTGGCCAGTTGCTCGTACTCGGCCACCGGAATAGCTTCGTTCTCCATGACCCACTCGTGCCGCCCGAGCAGGCTGTAAAGGCCCCAGTGAATGAACATGCCGAACTTGGCCTCATGCCACCACTTCATGCGCCGCTCGCGGTCGGCATCGCCCGGCAGCGGTTTCTGCAAGCTGGCGGCGGCCGCAGGCGCCGCGCTGATCATTTGCAGGTACTGGCGACGGGAAAATGCGGGATGAAGCATGTGAGTCCTCCTGTCTTCACTAACTCTACACCAAGAGTCGCAAGCTTGCAGGGGCTGCGTCTTCGGTCTGTGGCCTCAATCGGCCTGCCGGGCTTTTGGAGCCCGCTTCGGCGGCACGCCCTTGGGATGGCAGTCCGCGCACTTGACGAAGTGAATGTTGTGCCGGCTGGAAGGATCGCGGAAAGTCGTATCCATCTTCTCAACGTCCAGTCCGCAGTTGGACATCTTGGGGTGGCAGTTGGCGCAGGAGGCGCGCGTGTTCTGGGTGTGGCGCTCGTGGCAGGCCAGGCAACTGATGCCTTCGTGCACGCCGATGGGCGTTCGGTCGTCGCCGGAACCCACCTGGAAACTGGCCAGCGGCGCGTGGCACTGGTAACAGAGGCCCTGCCGCGGATCCGGGCTCATGCGGACCGGGCGCGCGCCTTCGCGCATCTGCGGCAAAGGCAGCAGGCGCAACGCTACGGGACGCAGCTCACGCCGGTCGAACAGCGCCAGGGAGGGACGCGCCACAGGCTGTTGCGGACCCCAGACCGCCCGTTCCACCCAGGGGCGTTTCCGCGGCTCGCCCGGACGATGCATCTGATGGCACGCCATGCAGGGCAGCACCGGACGGTTCGCCAATTCCGGACGCTTCAGCCTCCACGGTCCCTTGGTGTCCAGCGGCTCCACAAGATCCCGGATGGAACCCTCGAAATGCATGGCGTGGCAGCGCAGGCAGTCATCCATAAGCGCGCGCTTGCGGTTGTGCTCCTTGTCCAGAAAGATCCGCGCGTAGGTCACGCTGTGCGGTCCCGATTGCCAGGCTACGTACTCTTCGCGATGGCACCTGGCGCAGCGTTCGACCACATCGTCCAGGTTGGCGTGGGCCAGTCGCGGCGGTTCGTTCACGTCTCCCCGCAGGTGCCGCACCAGCCGTCGCAGGTTCGCCAGATGGAAGGCCGGATCGGGCGTCAGCAGACCGCCGTGGCAGGCCGAGCAGTCCTCGCTGCGGTGCGTGGACACTCGCCAGGTCTCGTAACTGCTGCGGATCTCGTGACAGCGTGCGCAGGAAGCGCCGCCGGAGGCCTGATAGAGCACCGCGGCCAGCGGCACGAGCAGGAGCGGGGGCAGGGCCAGAAAAAACCATTTCCTGCCTTTCATGTTTCAAACCCTCCCGCGTCGGCCCCGCCATTCCCGGATGATGTGAGCCGAGGCCCAGTAGGCGATGGCCATGATCGTCAGCACCGGATTGAAGCCGCCGTTGGTCACGTGCACGCTCCCGTCCACCACGTAGACGTTGTCCATGTCGTGCACGCGGCAGTAGCGATCCACCACCGAGGTCTTGGGATCGTTGCCCATGCGACAGGTGCCTGCCTGGTGCTGCCCGCCGCTCAGGCCCGGTCCCGGAATCCGTTTCCAGGTCCGGATGGCGCCCGCTTCCTTCAGCCACAGCTCCGCCTTCTCGGCGATGAAGCGGCAGATTTCGAGCGTGTGCGGATGCTTGCGTCCGGAAAGACGGGCCACCGGGATGCCCCAGTAATCTTTCACTTTGGGATCCACTTGGACGCGGGCGTCAAAGACCGGCATCTCCTGGACCGGTCCCTGCACCATGATGCTGCGCCGGTACCAGCGCCGCATGAAGTCCTTGTGCGCCCGGCCCCAGCGCGGCACGTCCGGCGGCATACGCCCCACGAACTGGTAAGGCAGCCGGATAAACTCATTGGCCAGCATGGCGCCGCCCCGCAGCCCCTTGTTGCCGTGATTGAAATCGCAGATGGCGATGGAGGCGCCCGGGCCCAGATCGTCGTAGGTCACTTCTTCAAACAGGCCGATGGCGCCGCAGTAGGAGTGCCCCTGGAGATTGCGGCCCACCCAGTCGTAGCGGTTGCCGATCCCGTTGGGAAACAGCCGGCTCTTGGAGTTGAGCAGCAGGCGCGCCGATTCGATCGCTGCGCAGGAAACCACCACCAGATCCGCGGTCTGCGTTTGCAGCCGGTCGTTGGCGTCAAAGTAGGCCACGCCGCGGGCGCGTCCCTGCGAGTCCACCAGGATTTCCTTGGCCACACACTCGGTACGCAGCTCGCAGTTGCCCGTGGCCAGCGCCTTGGGGATGACCGTGTTGTGCGTGCCGTTCTTGGCGTCCACCTCGCAGACGAAGCCCACGCACCACCGGCAGCGCATGCATGCCGGGCGCCCGTTGTAGGGCACGCTGTTGCGCAGCATGGGAATGTCGAAGGGATGCCAGCCCAGCCGCAAGGCCGCGGCTTTCAGGATTTCGTGCTCGCGCGTCGGCGGGCTCAGCGGCGGCATGGGCAGAGGCTTGCGGCGCGGCGCGTGGAAGGGATCGGGCGAAACGTCGCCGGAAACGCCGATCTCGTACTCCGCCTTCTCGTAGTAAGGCTCGAGATCCTGGTAGGTGATCGGCCAGTCCTCGAGCGTCGAACCCTCCGGGCAGCCGTAGATCGAACGCATCCGGAAATCCTGCTCCATGAACCGCCAGGCCATCGCCCCGTAGGTGAGCGTTCCGCCGCCCACGCAGGCCGCGTTGTTGTGATAGCCGGGCTCGGAGGCGCGCACGATGCGCTCCGTGCCGTCCAGCTCCACCACCACGCGCGGGTGTCGCTCGTCGTCCGGCCCGGCGCCGTTGCCCAGTACGGTGGTGCGCTGGTTGCGCAGGTCGTCCTTGCGACAGTCGTAGGCCGTCAGCCACTTGCCGCGCTCCAGGATCACCACGCTGAAACCGGCCTCGGCCAGTTCCTTGGCTACGATGCCGCCGCCTGCGCCCGCTCCGATCACGACTGCGTTGACATGCTTCATGTGCCCGCCTCCTTGCTCTTGATCGCGGTCAGGTCGTAATGTTCGCGACCGCGCACCGGGATGAGCGGTACGCCAAGCATGCGCCAGCTCACCGCGTCGCGATTGCCGCCGTGGCGCGGATCGCCGTAGAAGCCTTGCATCGTGTGATCAATCACCAGATCGAAAAACTTCTTCAGATCCCCGGTGAGGCTTTCCAGCACGGCGGTCTGTTCCTCGAACTTCAGTTCGGCGAACCGGCGCCCGTGACGCTGGCGGCAAAGTTCATTCAGGCGCGCCAGGCCTTCGCGGTAGACCGGCTGGAAGCGCCGGAAGTGCCCCATCAGGTGCCTGTCTATGTAGTTGATGACGCCGGCGTCGGTGGCCCCGGGGTCCTGATCCGCAGGAATGATTTGCTCGCACAGCGCGATCACGGTTTCGGCTTCCTCGGCGGTGAAAAAGCGCCAGGGGCGAGCCGCCCCGCAGCCCGTCAACGCCACCATCGCTCCCGAGGCGGCGGCCAGGAAACGTCGCCGCGATTTCCTTCTTTTCCTCATGGCGCAGCTCTCCAAGCTCCATAGAAGTTATCACAGCAGGCGAGCGTGCTGCCCCAGCGACGAAAGGCACGTCAGGGGCCGTTACAATACGAGGTTGAGCGACAATCCGCTTCTCGATATTCATCTGCCTATCCCTTTCGATCGCGTTCGCGCGGCGCATGTGGAGCCGGCAATCGTGGCGCTGCTCGATGAGGCTCGCCTGCGGCTGGCGGAAATCGGCGCTGACTCGCGGCCACGCACCTGGGAAAACACGCTGGCTGCTCTGGACGGCCTCACCACGCGACTCGATCACGCCCTGGAAATCGTACGGCACCTCGAGTCGGTGGCTACTTACCCTGAGCTCCGCGATGCTTACAACAAGGTTCAGCCCTTGGCCAGCGCCTTTTACGCTTCCATCCCGCTGGACGAGCCCCTCTGGCGCGCGCTGCAAGCTTATGCGGGGACCGAGGAGGCCCGCTCGCTCGAGGGGGTCCGCCGACGTTTTCTCACCAAGACGCTCGACAGCTTCCGCCGCCACGGCGCAGGCCTGCCGCCCGAGGAAAAAACTCGGCTCCAGCAGATCGAAGTCGAGCTGGCCGAACTCACCACCCGTTTTGCTCAGAACGTTCTGGATTCCACCAACGCTTTCGAACTGGTCATCACCGACGAAAGCCGCCTGGCGGGCTTGCCGGCCAGCGCGCTTGCTGCGGCCCGGCAGAGCGCAGCCGAAAAGGGTCTGACCGGATGGCGCTTCACACTCCAGCAGCCCAGCTACCTGGCGCTGATGACGTACCTGGATGACGCCGAAATCCGGCGTCAGGTTTATCTGGCCTACCACACCCGCGCCATTGCCGCCCCGTGGGACAACCGCCCGCTCGTTCGCCGGATTCTCGAGCTGCGACGCCGGAAGGCGAACCTGCTGGGTTATCCCGATTTCGCCGCGCTCACCCTCGAGGATCGCATGGCGCGCTCGCCCGCACGCGTCCGGGAATTCCTCGAGGATCTGCGCCGGCGAACGGAGCCTCGCTTCCGCCAGGAAAACGCCGAGCTGGAAGCCTTCCGCCGCGAACGGGAAGGCCGGGGCGCGCCGCCGATCGAACCGTGGGACCTCGCTTATTACGCCGAAAAACTCCGCGCGGCCCGCTACGGCTTTGACGAAGAGACGCTCCGCCCCTACTTTCCGCTGGAACAAGTTGTGGACGGAATGTTTCGGCTGGCGGAGCAGCTCTTCGCCATTCGCATCCAGCCGGAAGACGACGCGCCGGTCTGGGATCCGCAGGTCCGCTACTATCTCGTGCGCGATCGGGACGGCACGCTGCTCGGCGCTTTTTACACGGACTGGTATCCGCGCGAGAACAAGCGGGGCGGCGCGTGGATGAGCGGCCTGATCACGGGCGGACCCTCGCCCGCGGGCTTCCAGCCGCACGTGGGCGTGCTCTGCGGGAACGTCACGCCGCCCGTGGATGGCCGTCCCGCCCTGCTCACCCACCGCGAGGTCGAGACCCTGTTCCACGAGTTCGGCCACCTGCTCCACCACTGCCTGAGCCGCGTGGAGATTCGCAGCCTGGCGGGCACCAACGTGGCCTGGGACTTCGTCGAGCTGCCTTCCCAGATCATGGAGAACTGGTGCTGGGAACGCGAGGCCCTGAATTTGTTCGCGCGACACTGGGAGACCGGCGAACCCTTGCCGGAGGAACTGTTCGGGCGGATGCGCCGCGCCCGCACCTTCCGCGCCGCCAACGCCCAGATGCGCCAGCTCGGCTTCGCCTGGCTTGATCTGATGTTGCACACCGAGTACGATCCGGAACGCGACGGCGATCCCGTGGATTACGGCCGTCGCATTCTCGAGGAGTTCTCGCCTGTACCGCTGCCACCCGAGCACGCACTCACCGCGTCCTTCACTCACTTGTTTGCCGAGCCTGTCGGTTACGGCGCGGGCTATTACTCCTACAAGTGGGCCGAAGTTCTGGACGCCGACGCGTTTACACGCTTCCGTCGCGAAGGGATTTTCAATCCCGACACGGGAGCAGCCTTCCGCTTCTGGATCCTGGAACGCGGCGACAGTGAAGATCCGGGCCTGCTTTACCGCGGATTCATGGGAAGGGACCCCGATCCGACTGCCTTGCTGGAACGGCTCGGTTTGCTCGACGGGGAGTCTTCGGCGGGCTGAAGTTCGGACCTGCGAGCCTGCCGGACTGTAAGCCGGTTTCTGTACCCTTGCGGGCGGCAGTCATTCCTCTGGGCCGCCCATTACTGAGCGGCTCAAGCGACCTACCCGGGAGTCAAACGGAGCGGGCCACTCCATCCTCCCCTATTTGGTCTTGCTCCGCGTGGGGTTTGCCCTGCCAGCCGGATTACTCCGGACTGCGGTGCGCTCTTACCGCACCTTTTCACCCTTACCGGGCGGCGACCCGAAGATCACCGCCAGGCGGTATGTTTTCTGTGGCACTTTCCGTGAGACCCGCTTTGAGCGAGTCCCCCCGGCTGTTAGCCGGCACGCTGCCCTGTGGAGACCGGACTTTCCTCCCCCGGCAAACGCCGGGAGCGACTGCCCGTCCGGCAGGCTCACAGGCCCATTAATAATTATAAAGCTTCTCCCACCCTCCCCCGCCCCGCTGTTGTATTCTGGTTCTTTCCGCTTGGAGTACGTCAGTTCCGGAGGACTTCCATGCTGCACACTGCGACGCCGCGGTTGCTCATGCTCACGCTGGCCAGCGCCATCGTACTCTCCGCGCAGGGATTGACCACCACAGCCACCAAGGACGACTGGGAAGAAATCAATTTTGCGTTCGATCGGGCCGTGTTGACGGATGGCTATCCCAGCCTGCTGCGCCTCGCCGAGTTGCTTCAAAAGCATCCCGACTACAAGGTGCGGCTGGTCGGCCATGCCGATCACTACGGCTCGGACGCTTATAACGAGAAATTGGGACGCGCCCGCGCGCAGACCGTCAAGGACTTCCTCGTCAAATACGGCGCGCGTGAAAGCCAGATCACGATCGAAAGCCGCGGCAAGCGTCAGCCCAAGGTTCCCAACACAACCCGCGAAGGTCGCTGGATGAACCGCCGCGTCGAAATTACGGTCACCGACGCCCAGGGCCGCGTCATCAGCGCGGCCGGCATCGGCGAGGCCATCAAAGCCATCGAAGAATCCGAGCTCAAGAAACTCGCCGAGTGCTGCGAGTCCATTCTGCGCAAGCTCGACAAACTCGACGAGATCCTCGCCTTGCTGAAGGATCTCAAGGCGGAAAACGAAAAACTCAAGCAGCAGATCGCGGCTCTTGAGAAGGGCCAGGCGCAGGCTCGCGAGCAGGTCGCCAAAATCGCCGAGGCGCCCAAGCCGCCTTCGACCGCCGAGATCGCGCAGGTTGCGGAAACCGCTGCCCGGAAGGCGGTCGAGGAAGCCCGGCCCAGCCGTTTCTCGCTGCTCGGCCTCAACATCGGCCCAGCTCTTAACGAAAGCCTCTTCACGCCTCTGGGCCGCGGCAACCTGACCTTCAGCGGCCGCGGGCGCTACTTCGCGCCCTTCGGCAAGACCCAGATGCACGCCTTGCAAGCCGAGGGCGAGTACCTCTACTACCGCGACCGCCAGGAAGGCCAGTTCGACGTCGGCCTGGTCAACCGTTTCCGCCAGATGCAGCTCGGCCTGTTCTCCTCCTTCAAGCACGTCTCGCTGTCGGATCTGGGCGGGGGGACCCTCGGCCAGGCCGCGCTCACCGTGGACTACCTTTTCGGCCGCGGCCGCTTCGGCATGTTCGGGACCAAAGGTTATCTGGACAACCGCGTCATCAGCCGCCGCCCCATCAATCCCACCGCTACGATCTGGGAGGAGAGTTACCTGAAGATCGTGGATCAGATCGGCGCCTCGGCTACGGTAGGCGCGTGGAAGGACGCTTACTTTGACGCCAACTTCGGCGCCCTGTTCCGCCGTGGCGGAACGAATCGTCCCGGCGGCATGTTCCGCCTGGTGCAGCCCATCAACGAACAGTGGGCCTTTACGGTCGAGGCCGGTTTGAACGAAACGATGGTGGGCGCCAAGAACACCGGGCGGCTGGCTTTCGGTCTGCAGTTCGGCAACTGGCTGCGACCCAAGCATTACTTGGAAGTCCAGCACCCGGTGCCCGTCGAGGTGCCGCGCTTGCGTTACGAGCTGCTCACCAGGCGGGTGCGCACGGGTAACTCCGTCCCGGTGGCCGACGCTGGTCCCGACCAGATCGGCGTGCCCGCAGGAACGATTCGCCTCGACGGCTCCGGGTCGTACGATCCCGACGGCGATCCTCTCACCTACGAGTGGACGCAGGTGGCGGGTCCGCCTGTCTCGCTCAGCGGCAAGAACTCCGCGGTGGCGACTTTCACCGCGGCGGAAGGTCAGGCTTACCGGTTCCGCCTCACCGTGAAAGATCCGCAGGGCGCTTCGGCCTCGGCCTCCGTTTCCGTAACCACCGCCGCGCCACTTGCTGTGCGCATCGTCCGCTTCACCGCCAATCCTTCGACCATCCGCGCCGGGCAGACTTCGACGCTGGTCTGGCAGATCGAGAACGCCGAGTCCGCCGAGATCAGCGGCATCGGGCGTGTGGATCCGCGTGGCGGCACGACCACGGTGGCTCCGACCCGCACCACCGAGTATCGCCTCACCGCGCGTAACCGCACCAGCGAGGTCAGCGAAACCGTGGTGGTCGTCGTCGAGCAGCCGCAGGTGCGCATCCTCGCTTTCTACGCCAGCCCCACCAACATCATGGAGGGCGAGTCTTCGACGCTGTTCTGGCAGACCGAGAACGCCGAGACCGTCACCATCAGCGGCATCGGCAACGTAGCCGCCAGCGGTTCGACGGCGGTTACGCCCACGCAGACCACCACCTACACGCTCACTGCGCGCAACCCGTACGGCGAAGCCAGCTCGCAGGTAACCGTCCAGGTGACCCCGGGCGCTTTGCCGCGTATCGTCCGCTTCGCTGCGGCGCCGCCTGAAATCGTGGCCGGCGAGTCTTCGACCCTGGTCTGGCTGGTCGAGAATGCCGACATCGTCTCGATTTCGGGCATCGGGCGTGTGGAAGCCGCAGGCACGCGCGAGGTCAGCCCGCTCAGCAACACCACTTACACGCTGATCGCGCAGAATCGTCGCGGCGAGGTAACGGCGACGGCCACCGTAGCCGTAGTCCCGCGGGTGCGCATCCTCTACTTCACCGGCAAACCCACCCAGATCACGCCCGGCATGGCCGTGGTTCTGGAGTGGAACATCGAGAATGCCGTCTCCGCCTATATCTCCGGCGTGGGGCCGGTCGGACCCAGCGGCTCTACCATCGTCTACCCGCGCGAAACGACCACTTACGTGCTCACCGCGCTGGGTAACCGCTCCCAGGACACGGCGCGCGTGACCATCACGGTGACTAAGCCTGAGCCGCCTCCGCCGCCTCCACCGCCGCCCAAGGGCAACCCGCCCATCGCGGATGCGGGCAAGGATTTCGAGACGCTCGTCCGGCAGGTCCAGTTGGACGGGACCCGATCCAGGGATCCGGACGGCGGCCCGCTGACTTACTCGTGGCGGGTGCTCCAAGGCCGCGCCGCGATTATCAATCCCACTTCGCCGACGCCTACCGTCCAGCTCGACGGCATGTTCGGCGACTACATCTTCGAGTTGACGGTCACCAACCAGGCCGGACTCTCGAGCACCGCAAGAGTAGTTGTCAGGTTGGTGAGCAGCAGGATCTGGTAAGTCCGTGTGGGGTGGTCCGCCGGGCGGATCACCCCACTTACTCCACCAGCTCTACGCCCGGAAAGAAGTAACTTACTTCGAACCTTGCCGTGTCCGGGCCGTCGGAGCCGTGCACGGCGTTGCGCTCGATGTTAGTCCCGTAAAGCTTCCGTACCGTTCCTTCAGGGGCCTTTGCCGGATCCGTGGGTCCCATCAGCTCGCGCCAGCGCTGGATCGCGCCCTCTCCTTCCAGGACCATCACGATCACGGGACCCTCTGTCATGAAACGGCAAAGCGAATCGAAGAACGGTTTCTCCCGGTGCACGGCGTAGAAACCTTCGGCCTGGGCCCGCGTCAGGCGCATCAGGCGCATCGCCCGGATCCGGAAACCGGCCTCCTCGATCATGGAGAGAATCGCGCCCGCGCGGCGCGCAGCCATGGCGTCAGGCTTGATGATGGCAAGGGTTCGCTCGTTCACAGAACGCTCCTCACGGTTTCTCCGATTTCAGCAGGCGAAAGGCACACGGTCACGCCTGCTTCCTGCAAAGCACGAATCTTGTCCGCTGCTCTCCCCGTTCCTCCCGCAATGATCGCTCCGGCGTGGCCCATGCGTCGTCCCGGCGGCGCCGTCTGGCCCGCCACGAATGCCACCACCGGCTTGGTGACGTGATTTTTGATGTAGGCTGCCGCGAGCTCCTCGGCGTTGCCGCCGATCTCGCCGATCAGCACGATGGCGTGCGTCTCGGGGTCCTTCTCGAAAAGCTCCAGCACGTCCACGAACGAAGTGCCTACGATGGGATCGCCACCGATGCCGATGCAGGTGGATTGCCCGATACCCAGCTTGGTCAACTGATCCACCGCTTCGTAAGTCAGCGTGCCCGATCGGGAGACCACGCCCACGTGCCCCGGCTTATGAATGTGCCCCGGCATGATCCCGATCTTGCACTGGCCGGGCGAGATGATGCCCGGGCAGTTCGGCCCGATCAACCGCGTGCGTCGGCCTTGCAGAAACCGCCACACCTTGACCATGTCCAGCGCCGGAATCCCTTCCGTGATCGCCACCACCAGCGGGATCCCGGCGTCGGCGGCTTCCATGATGGCGTCGGCGGCGAAGGCCGGCGGCACGAAGATCACCGACGCGTTGGCGCCCGTCGCGCGCACCGCTTCCCAGACCGTATTGAACACGGGCAGGTCGAGATGTTTCGTGCCGCCTTTGCCCGGCGTCACCCCGCCCACCACCGTCGTGCCGTAAGCGATGCATTGCTGCGCGTGGAAAGTGGCCTCGCGTCCCGTGAAGCCCTGTACCAGAAGCCGTGTGTTCTTGTCTGCCAGGATGCTCATTGCGCCAGCCTCACTGCTTTCTCGGCCGCTTCCTTCATGGTGTGAGCCACCGTGAAGTTCAGGCCGGAATCCCTGAGAATCTGCCGACCCAGCTCGACGTTGGTGCCTTCCATGCGCACCACGATCGGAACTTTCACCTCGAGCTCGCGCGCCGCCTCGACCACGCCCGTGGCCAGCACATCGCAGCGCAGGATCCCGCCAAAGATGTTGATGAGCACGGCGCGCACATTCTTGTCGGAAACCAGGATGCGGAACGCGTTGCGGATCTGCTCCACGTTGGCGCCCCCGCCTACGTCCAGAAAGTTCGCCGGATTGCCGCCGGCGTGCTTGATGATGTCCATGGTGGCCATGGCCAGCCCCGCGCCGTTCACCATGCAACCCACGTTGCCGTCCAGCTTGATGTAACTCAAACCGAAGCGCGAGGCCTCTACCTCCAGCGGATCTTCTTCCGCCAGATCGCGCAATTCCATCAGATCCTTGTGCCGGTAAAGCGCGTTGTCATCCAGGTTGATCTTGGCGTCCAGCGCGTAGACCCTGCCGTCGGTCGTCACCACGAACGGGTTGATCTCGGCCAGGGAGGCATCCACCGCCACGTACGCTTTGGCCAGCGCCGTCATGGCCGCGGCCGCGGGACCGATCACCGGCTGCGGTAGCCCCATGCCGTAGGCCAGCTTCCGTGCCTGGAATGGCGCCAGCCCCGTGCCGATGTCTATGTGCTCTTTCAGGATCAGCTCCGGATTGCGCGCCGCTACCTCTTCGATCTCGACGCCGCCCGCGGCCGAGGCCATCAGCACCGGCATCCCTGCCGCCCGATCCAGCACGATCCCCAAATACAGCTCGCGCTCGATGGGCAATACTTCTTCCACCAGAACCCGGTGCACGATGCGCCCTTCGGGGCCCGTCTGGTGCGTCACCAGCCGCATCCCCAGCATGGCCTTGGCGATTTCGGCCGCCTCCTCCGGCGTCTTGGCCACTCTCACGCCGCCTCCCTTGCCGCGGCCCCCGGCATGAATCTGGGCCTTCAGAACCACGGGACCGCCGATCTTGCGCGCCGCCGCCTCGACCGCTTCCACTGTATACGCCACCTCTCCTCTCGGTATGGGAACGCCGTGCTGCGCCAGGATCGCCTTTGCCTGGTATTCATGAATCTTCATATCTGCCCGCCTGTGCTACGATATCCGTTACTTACCCGCTGCCTGCGGAATTCCAACTATAACAAATGAGTCTCGTCGAGTATCTGCACCGGATTGTCGCCGGCCAGAATCTCTCCGAAGAGCAGGCGCACGAGGCCATGATGACCATCTTGCGTGGTGAGGCCTCCACCGCACAGATCGCCGCGTTCCTGGTCGGCCTGCGCATGAAAGGCGAGACCGTGGCCGAGCTGGTCGGCTTCGCCCGCGCCATGCGCCAGATGGCCCAGCGCGTGCCCGTCGAGCTGGGCAGCGAACCTTTGCTCGACACGTGCGGCACCGGGGGCGACGGCGCGGGCACCTTCAACATCTCCACCGTGGCCGCTTTCGTGGTCGCCGGCGCCGGCGTCCGCGTGGCCAAACACGGCAATCGTTCCATCTCCAGCGCCTGCGGCAGCGCCGACCTCATGGATCGCCTGGGCATCAAACTCGCTCTGGATCCCGCCGAGCTGGCTCGCGCCATCCGCGAAGTCGGCATTGGGTTCTTGTTCGCTCCCGCCCTGCACCCGGCCATGCGCCACGCCCAACCCGCGCGCCTGGAGCTCAAGATGCGCACCGTGTTCAACCTTCTCGGCCCTATGGCCAATCCCGCCGGCGCCAACGTGCAGATCGTCGGAGCTCCCTCCGCCGCTGCGGCGCGCCTGATGGCCCAGGCCCTCGCCCAGCTCGGGCTTTACCGCGGCTTCGTCGTGCATGGCTCGGACGGTTTGGATGAGATCACGACCACCGGCCCAACCCTGGTGCTGGAAATCGCATCCGGCGCGGTGCGCGAGTATACCGTCACGCCGGATGATTTCGGATTGCCGGCCGCCTCCGCCGAGGACCTGCGGGGCGGCGATGCCGAGACCAATGACCGCATTGCCCGCGAAATCCTGGCCGGCGTCCGCGGCCCCCGCCGCGATATCGTGCTGGCCAACGCTGCCGCGGCGTTGGTCGCCGCCGGCAAGGCGCGAGACTTTCGCGAGGGCGTGGCCCTGGCCGCCGACTCGATTGATTCGGGCGCCGCGCGCCGGAAGCTCGAAGAACTGGCGGCTTTTTGCGCTGCGCGCTGATTCAGCCTTCGATAACTACCTCGAACCCGAGCAAACCTGCGATCGTTTCCACCGGCTGCCGCAGGTCCCCGTAGAAGGTTACGCGGTGCCAGCCCCAGCGGTCCCACTCGGCCAGCAGCTTGAACGGATCTTGCACTTCCGCCGCCAGCTTCGTCCGGCACGCCTTGTCCTCCTCGACGTTGGCCACCGCACGCGCCTGATGGAAGATCACCTGACGGCGTCCGGGCGCGAACTTCAGCGTCGAGGTAATCTGCCCCACGGGCAGCAGCGAGCGCACCGCCGCGCCCTTGCGGTCCTCGGAATGGCTGCGGATGTGGTAGGGATTGCGCGGCCCGTTCGGCCCGTACACCTTGCTCGGCGCGACGCAGTGCGCGTAAATGATCTGCCGCTTGGCCGTGTCAATGACGGGATCCGAGATATAACCCGGCCGGCCCGTCAGGTAAGTCATCACCAGCATCGTGATGGTGGACTGCAAGTCCGCCTCGCAGGCGCCCACCAGCCCGTCGTCGTTCAACTGGAAAAATCCCAGGCAAGGATAGGCCGGCAGCTTGCCGCCGTAAAACAGATTGAGGCAGTCAACTGTAATCGCCTGTGCTTTCCGCTGCGCCATCAAGTCGCGCATGGCCACGTACATCGCGCCCGACTTGCCGATCTCCTCGCGCGTCGGCTCCACGACCTTGGCCGCTCCCTTGATCCACGCGCTGGCCCACTTCTCGGCTTCCTTGCGATCGGCCTTCTGGTAGGCGGCGTTGATTTCTTCCGCGCCAATGCGCTCGACGGCCGTCCCGAAAACCTCGGTAATTGCCTTGGCGTCGGCGGGCAGCGGGCGCTCGGTTACGTCGAGAATCACGGAAGACTTCAGCTTCTTCAGCGTTTCGAAGGCCCGCACCGCCTGCACCACGTCGTCCCAGCGGGATGAAGTGACTCCGGCTACTCTCAGGCCCTGCCGCCGCGCTCGCGCGTAGGCCGTCAGGAATTCGCCGCAGCCTGCATACAGGTCGTTGACGAACAGCGTCGGCTTGCCCGCCGAGGCGATCGCCATGCCCGCGCCGGTCCAGATGCCTACCATGTACACCAGGTAGCCATCCACCTCGCTGTCGCCCTCCAGCAGCTTGCGCGCCTCGTCCGCGTTGTGCGCCGTGGCCGGCAGGAACTCCACGTTGGGACAGGACTGCCGCAAACGCGCCGTCAGCTCTTTCTTGCGTCCCTCGTAGTCATAGCCTTGATAGGGCCAGGTGGGTTTTTCCGGCGGAATGTGCGTGAACACCAGGCGGATCCGCGCTTTTTCCTCGGGAATCTTGACCGGGGGCGCGGCCCCAGCCACTTGCGACGCGCACATCGCCATGGCGGGGCATCCGGCGCACGCCGCCAGGAATTGCCGCCGGCTCGGACCTTGCATGATCTTTGTTGTCTTCATGGCCACCATCCTCGATTTGGGAGGTACAGATCCCATATAGCACAGCTCCCGGCTTCCCGTCCATCCAAAACAGAATTTCGGAGTTGATATTTTAATTTCGGACTCCATATAATCCGGGCGTATGCCGACCCCAACCTGCCTCACCCGACGCCAATTCGCTTACGTGCTTTCCGCAGCCGCCCTCCGCTTCGGCTGGGCGCAGCAACGCGGCCCCTGGTCCGAACCGGCCACAGTCAAAAAAATCTATCTCGCGGTTCCTCAGCCGACCTGGCCTCGCCCTGACCTCGACGTTCCCCGCGCCATGGCCGAAATCGAGGAAAAAATGGGCGAACTGGAACGCAAGCATCCCGGCGCCGTCCGCTTCACTCCGCCTCAACTGCTGCGCACGCCGGCCGACGCCGAGGCTTGCGTGAAGAACCTGGGCGACGTGGATGCCGTCCTCATCATTGACCTGACTTCCGGCACCAGCGGCATGCTCCACGCCTTGGAACAAATCCAGGTCCCCGTGTTGCTGTTTGCCCGTCCTTACTCCGGCTGGTCTTACGTAGACGTCGCCCGCTGGGTGCAGACCGGCAAGCGCGCCGACCTGCTCTCCACCAGCGAGTTCGGCGATCTCGACCCTTACATGCGCATCTTCTACACCATCCACCACCTCAAGCACAGCAAGGTCCTGATCGTGGTCGAAAAGCCGCCCGAGCGCCCTGCCCTCGCCGAAGCCTTCAGCAAACACTACGGCACTACGATCCGCTACATCAGCTATCGCGAGCTGCGGGACGCTTTCGAAAAAGCCAGCGCCGCCGAGGCCCGCAAGGCAGCCGAGGAGTTCATCCGCGGCGCTTTGCGCGTGGTCGAACCTACGCGCCAGGAAATCGAAGACTCTTTGCGCTTTTACCTCGGCGTCCAGGACCTGCTGCGGCGCGAGCAGGCCAACGCCATCACCGTGGATTGCCTGGGCGGCTTCCGCCGCGGCGATCTGCCCGCTTATCCCTGCGTGGCCTGGTCGAAGCTCAACGACTGCGGCATGTACGGCGTCTGCGAAGCCGACCTGCTCTCGACCATGACCCAACTTCTGCTTACCGCCTTCTCCAACAAGCCCGGCTTCGTCTCCGATCCCGTCTTCGACACCAGCCGCAACGAGATCATTCACGCCCACTGCGTTTCCGCCACCGCCTTGCACGGCATCGGCGGTCCGTCCGCGCCCTACATCATTCGTTCCCACATGGAGGACAACAAGGGCGTCTCCATGCAAGTGCTCGTTCCGCTGGGCGATACCGTGACCTGCGGCAAGTTCCTTACCCCAACCAAATTCGGCGTCTCCACCGGCGAGGTCATCGGCAACGTGGACGCGCCCCATGGCTGCCGGACCAAGTTCCGCACGCGTGTGGCCGACGCCCGCAAGTTCCTGGAAAACTTCTCGGGCGGTCTGCACCGCGTGGTCGTCTGGGGCGATTACGTGCGCCCCATCGAGCAGATGGGCCGTCTCATGGGGTTCCAGGTCGTCCGCGAGTGCTGAGCCGCGGGCGCTAGAAATTGAGCACCAAGCCCTCGGGATCGGGCTGCTTGCGCGCCCGCACCAGAAGCGCCATGATCGCTACCGCCAGGCACGGGATCACCGAGGCCGCCACGATCACCGGCTGGAACGAGTAACGATCCGTCACGTATCCGATCAGATACGTCGAGAGCAGCGTCCCGATCCCTGCTCCCGTACCGCCCAGCCCGCTTACCGACGCTACGGCCCGCGTGTGAAAAACATCGGCGGGAAAAGTCAGAAAGATCGTCGAACAAGCTGCATAGGCGAACGTGGCGTAGGCGAAGAGCAGGATCAGCAGAAAATAGTTCGAGGTGTATGTCGCCGCGATCAGGATCAGCATACTCGGACCGAAAATCAGTAGTACCGTCCGCCGCGCCTTGCCCACCGGCCAGCCGCGACTGATCCAGTAACTCGACAGCGCGCCCCCAAAAAAGTTACCCAGATCGGCCCCCAAAAACGGCGCCCAGAACCCCAGAATGCTTTGCTCCAGCCGGAATCCTTTGCTTACCAGATAAATGGCAAACCATTCCGAAACCATGAACCAGTAGGGATCGAGCAGAAACCGTCCCAGCACGATGCCCCAGGTCTGACGGTATCTCAGCAGCTTGCCCCAGCCTGCGCGCGGTAAATTGCCGCCCGGGTCCGAGGAACGTCCCTGTTGGATGTAGGCCCACTCTTCCGGCGCCAGCCGCGGATGCTCTTCAGGCCGGCGGTACAGCTTCAGCCATGCGATCAGCCACAGAAAACCCAGCGAGCCGGTGACCAAGAACGCCGGCCGCCAGCTCCCAAAGTGGTTCAACAGGAAGACGATAAGAAACGGCGCGATCGCCCCGCCCACCGAGGACCCGCTGTCGAACAGCGCTACGGCCCAGCCCCGTTCCTTGGCCGGAAACCATTCCGACACCGCCTTGGTCGCCCCCGGCCAGTTCGCCGCTTCGCCCGCGCCCAGCAAGAACCGGAAAATGCGGAATCCCCAGATGCCCCGCGCCGTCGCGGTCAGCATGGCCACCAGCGAATAGAAACTCACGCTCAGGGCCAGCCCGCGCCGCGTCCCCAGCCAGTCCAGCAGCCGACCGCCCACGCTCTGCATGATCGTGTAAGCGATGCGGAAGGCAATGAGAACCGTAGCGAAGTCGCTATTGGACCAGCGGTACTGCTGCTTGAGATACGGCCCCAGGGCGTTCAGCGTCTGCCGGTCAATGTAATTGATCACCGTCGAGAGAAAGAGCAGGCCGCCGATCCACCAGCGCAGGTGGCGGATGGGACGCCGCCGGGTGGCTACTTCCTTGCTGCTCATACCGGCGCCGCCGCGTGTCGCCGCGCAAAATGCCAGGCGACCTTGGCAATTCCGTGCGCGATCTCGTCTATGTCCTGCTCGCTCCAGTGCTCGAACAGGTCCATGGTGATCCAGCGATCGAAAGCGTCCTCGGCGACAGGGCACAGTCCTTTCGGGTAAGTCCGGTCGCCAAACGGGTAAGTGCTCCCGGGAAAGGCGGTGCGCTCCTGAAAGATGCGATACCAGTAGACCGGCATGCCGCCCGTGATCAGGTGCGCCTTGTTGGGGATCCCTTCGGCGTTCAAGGCCTCGGAAAACTCATCGGCTGTGGTCCCCAGCCGCTCCAGATCCAATCGGAACAAGTAGAGAAAGTAAGTGTGTTTGTCACCTGGCCGAACTTTCTGCGGCGAAACGCCGGCTATCTCCGCCAGCGCCTTGTCCAGGCGCGTCCCCAACTGGTTGCGGCGCTCAACGATTTCCGGCAGCCGCTCCAGTTGGGCCAGCGCCACCGCTGCCTGTAACTCGGTCATCTGGTAATTCGGCGCCAGAAAGAACGGATTCCGGATCCCTTCCTCTCTCTGGTAACACTTGTCTATGAACAGCGTGGCGCGGTAGCGGATCTGGTCGTCATCGGTAAGGATCATCCCACCGGAACCGCACTCGATGTGCTTGAAGTGATTCAGAGAGAAGGCGCTCACCGGCGTCATCGTGCCCGTGAGCCGGCCTCGATACCGGCATCCGTACGCTTGCGCGCAGTCCTCGATGACGGGTACGCCCGCCTCGCGCCCGATTTCCAGCAGAGCGTCCATGTCCGCGGCTAGCCCCGCGTGGTGTGTGGCGATGATGGCCCGCGTGCGGGGCGTCAGTCGCTCGCGCACCGAGGCCGGATCGAGATTCAACGTGTCAGGCTCGACGTCCGCAAAAACCGGCACTAACCCCTGGTAGAGCAGGCCGGTCAGACCTCCCATGTCCGTGATCGAAGTCGTGATCACTTCGGACCCCGGCGGCAGCTCGAGCACGCCCAGTGCCGTGTGCACCGCAGCCGTGCCGCTGGAGCAGGCCACGCAGTACTTGCGACCGTACAGTTCGGCAAAGCGTCGCTCAAACTCCCGCACTTTCGTGCCGAACCAGTAAAACAAAACGTCGGAGTCAATGACTTCCTCGAGGAGGCGTTTCTCGCGCTCGCCGTGTCGGCGGCGCGTGGGGAACGGCGTCCGCTTGGCTGGCGGCCCGCCTTCCAGGGCGAGTTTCTCCGATGGATCCCGCTGCATCGGCCACAATGTAACACAGCCGCATCAGGACATGGCTCGCGGCAAGCGACCACGTCCGCGCGGTGCCGGACGGCGCCCGCTTTGTAGAATGGTGTAAGTACTCAAGCCACGCGGTTGGGAACGGTCCTTTGACTCGCCGCATCTTCTTCAAGGCGGTGGCAGCCACGGTCAGTCTGCTCGTGCTCGCCCTGGCTGTGGCGGACCTGTTCGTTTCTCGCGTAGCTGCAAACGCTTACCAGCAAAATCTCGAAGACGAACTCGCTGCACGGATTCGCCTGATCATTGCGCTGGCCGGTCAGCGCCTGCACCAGCTCGATCGCGCCGAGTTTTCCCGCCTGTCTGAGGTTGCCGGCGGCAGGCTAACATGGATCGCCCCCGACGGCCGCGTGCTGCTGGATTCGGAAGCCGACGCCTCCCGCATGGACAATCACTGGTCCCGTCCCGAAGTCGCAGAGGCCTTGCAGGGGCGTCGGGGCGTGGCCAGGCGCCGTAGCCCCACCGTGGGGGCGGATTTCCTGTACGTGGCCCTCCCTCACGAGGGCGGTGCCTTGCGTCTCGCACGACCCCTTTCCGACGTGCACGCGGCCCTCCGTGCCCTCCGGCGTCAGATCCTGCTTTCCGCAGCCATCGCCTTCCTTCCCGCGCTGTTCGCGGCTGCCCTGCTGTCACGCTACTTCTCGCGCCGGCTTGGTGCCCTAATCGAGTACGCCGGCCACCTCGCCGCCGGC
>JAPWUP010000161.1 GCA_028275505.1 Bryobacteraceae bacterium | reverse complement strand
GGTGTTGCCCCCGGCGACTTTAGCGGCGATGGTCGGCAAGACTTGATCTGGCAGAACGATACTTGGCGGCAGGTGACGGTGCACTACTACCGGGAGGCGAACTTTGCCGGCTGGGCCTGGGTGAACGCTTCCGGCGCCTCTGGTTGGCGGGTGGTGGGTACGGCAGATTTCGATGGCAACGGTACGCCCGACTTGGTCTGGCAGAACGACAGTACGCGCCAGCTCACCGTGCATTACTACGATGGTACGAGTTTCACTGGGTGGAACTGGCTGAACTCTAATAGTAATCCTGGCTGGCGGGTTGTCGCCGTGGCAGACTTCAACCGGGACGGCAAGCCTGACCTGATCTGGCAAAGCGACGCCACCCGCCAGGTGGTGGTGCATTACTACGGAGGGGGGGTCGGCGCGACTTTCCTGGGCTGGGCGTGGCTGAATGCCTCGGGCGTGTCCGGCTGGCGCGTCGCAGGTGCGGGCGACTTCGACGGTAACGGGACGCCGGATCTTGTATGGCAGAACGAGTCCAGCCGCCAGGTTACGGTTCACTACTACGCCGGCACGACCTGGACAGGCTGGAATTGGTTGAATTCCACAGGATTCACGGGCTGGAGCCTGGCTGGCGTGGGGGATTTCAACGGAGATGGCAAGCCCGATCTTGTGTGGCAGAACGATAGCACGCGCCAAGTAACGGTGCATTATTACGGCGGCAGCAGCGGGAACCAGTTCTTGGGCTGGGCTTGGTTGAATGCCAGCGGAGTGCCAGGCTGGCGCCCCATCGTGCCGAGGTGAGACGGCGCGGGTCGACCTGAAGACAAAATCTCACGCCCTTGCGATCTGGCCCGCCATTGTTGTAGGGTGAGTTTCTGTCAGGATGGGAGCGCAACCCGAGCTCTCCGTCGTTGTACCTGTTTTTAATGCCGAAGCGACCCTGCCCAAGCTGGTGGCGGAGCTGGAAGGGGTGTTGGGTTCGGATGGTTGGGAGCTCGTCCTGGTGAATGACGGCAGCCGGGATCGAAGCTGGGAGGTCATCCAGGCCTTGGCCGGGCGTTTTCCTTGGATCCGGGGATTCAATCTGATGCGGAACTACGGTCAACACAACGCCCTGTTGTGCGGCATCCGGGCCGCGCGAGGCCGGGTCATCGTGACCATGGATGACGACCTCCAGAATCCGCCGGCGGAGATCCCCCGATTGCTAGCCAAGCTCGAGGAAGGTTACGACGTGGTGTATGGCACGCCGCGACGCCAGCAGCACGGCCTGCTCCGGAACCTGGCTTCAAGCGTTACCAAGCTCGCGTTACAAAGCGCCATGGGCGCGGAGACCGCGCGCAGCGTCAGCGCCTTTAGGGCTTTTCGTTCTGAGGTGCGGGAGGCGTTTGCGGAGTATCGCGGCGCTTTCGTATCCATTGACGTGCTCTTGACCTGGGGCACGCAACGCTTCGCCGCGATTCCCGTTGAATGCCGCCCCCGCACGATCGGCGTCTCGCACTACACTGTCGGCAAACTGATTGCACACGCCCTCAATATGATTACCGGCTTCAGCACCCTGCCCCTCCAGATGGCCAGCATTCTCGGCTTTCTGATGACCTTTTTTGGTTTCACGATTCTCGTATACGTCGTGGGCCGTTACCTGGTGCAAGGCGGCAGCGTCCCGGGATTCCCGTTTCTGGCTTCGCTCATAGCGATTTTCTCCGGCGCGCAGATGTTCGGCTTGGGCGTGATCGGCGAATATATCGCCCGGATTCACGCCCGGACCATGGACAAGCCCAGTTATACCGTGCGTTCGGTCACCCGGCAGGCAGAATGACGGAGTGCTGCGAGTTCCTGGAGTGGGACTCCGCTTTCTTCGGGTTTCCGGTCGCGCGTTTGCGGACCCACTTGCTGAACGCGGAGCTGGCCGAGCGCTGTATCGCGTGGTGCCTGCGGCACGGCATTCGATGTTTGTACTTCCTGGCTGCCTGCGAGGACATCGAAACCACGGACACAGCGGCGCGCTTTGGATTCCGGCTAGTGGACATCCGCATGACCCTAGAGCATGACCTCCGAGTCGCACGCCGGTCCAGTCCGGCCATACGCCCGTGTCGCGAAGAGGACGTCGGGATTCTGAGGAGGATCGCCGCAGAGACTCACCAGGATTCCCGCTTTTACCACGACACGCACTTCCCGCGCGAGCGTTGTGACGAACTCTATGCGACCTGGATCGAGCGATCGTTTCGCGGATACGCGGATGCTGTTCTCGTGGCGGAGCGAGACGGAACACCGGCGGGTTATGTCACCTGCCACCTCGATCCTGCTGCCGTGGGCAGGATCGGGCTTCTCGGTGTCGCGGCCGAAGCGCGAGGCCAGGGCCTGGGCGGTGAGTTGGTGGAGGCGGCACTGGCGTACTTTTGCGAACACGGCATGACACGGGCTACTGTAGTCACCCAGGGTCGCAACGTGGCGGCCCAGCGGCTTTATCAGAAACACGGCTTCCGGACGCGGTCGGTGGAGTTCTGGTATCACAAGTGGTTTGACGCGCCGGAGGGTCAATCCGCTCTATGAGCTCCTATCGCATCCCTTTCAACCGGCCGTGCCTCACGGGCAAGGAGCTGCTCTACGTAGCGCAAAGCATCCTCAACGGCCACTGCGCGGGAGATGGGCCGTTCACGGTGCGCTGCTCCGAGATTCTCGAACGGGAACTCGGTGTCTGCCGGGCCTTACTGACCACTTCAGGTACGCATGCTTTGGAGATGTGCGCGCTGTTGCTCGACATCCAGCCCGGCGACGAGGTCATTGTGCCCTCTTTCACGTTTGTTTCCACAGCAAACGCCTTTGTCCTGCGCGGCGCCAGGCCAGTGTTTTGCGACATCCGTCCCGACACTCTGAACCTGGACGAACGGCTGCTGCCGTCGCTGCTGAGCCCGCGCACCCGGGCGATTGTTCCGGTGCATTACGCCGGCGTTGCATGCGAAATGGACCAGATCATGAGCATCGCTTCGCGAGCTGACGTGCCCGTCGTGGAGGACAACGCACACGGCCTCTTCGCGCGTTATCGAGGGCGTTATCTGGGCACCTTCGGGTGTCTGTCGGCGCTGAGTTTTCACGAGACGAAGAACATCATTTGCGGCGAAGGGGGTGCGCTGCTCGTGAACGATCCGTCCCTGGTCGAGCGCGCTGAGTATCTCCGGCAAAAAGGGACCAACCGCCAGCGGTTCTTGCAGGGTCAGGTGGACAAGTACACGTGGGTGGATCTGGGATCCAGTTACGTACTCTCGGATATTCTGGCTGCCTTTCTCTGTGCCCAGCTGGAACAGCGCGACTGGATTCAAACCGTCCGGAAGCGCATTTGGGACGCCTATTATGAGGGCCTGCATGACTGGGCGAAAGAGAACGGCGTGCGCCTTCCTGCGGTGCCGGCCGATTGCGAGCAATCGTACCACATGTTTTACCTGCTGCTGCCGACCAGGGCCGCCCGCGATGCTCTGATTGCCCATTTGAAGGCCCGGGGCATGCTGGCCGTTTTCCATTACGTTCCGCTGCATCTGTCCGAGATGGGTCAGAGATGGGGAGGGCGGCCTGGCCAGTGCCCCGTGGCGGAGCAGGTCAGCGAGCGGCTGCTTAGACTGCCCTTTTATAATGACCTCACGCCCGCCAACCAGGCTGAAATCATCGAGGCCGTTTGTGAGTTCCGGTGCTGACGCCGCCCCTCGTCAGGCACGAGCCACGGCAAGCAAGGAAACCCCGAAGGGTGACCGACGCCCTCTGGCGATGCGACGTGCTTCCCAGCTGAGCAGCCATGTCAAAAAGCCATTCACTCCTGGGATGATCCGGAACTCGCGCAAGGCGGCTTCGCTGACTGTTTTTCGCCGCCCCAGCAACGGCGCCACGCACTTGCGCCAGACCCAGACGAGGGGCAGGAGCGGCGCCATGAATTCCGAGACAAAGCAGGGCTCATACCCGGCAGCGGCGAGTGTTTCAGTGAGCTGGACGGTTGAGTAGCGCCGACAGTGGCGCGAGGCTTCGTCGAAGTAGCTCCAAAGCGACGGACGTGCAGGCACGGTCAGCACTAGCCAGCCGCCAGGCACGAGCAGTTCGCGCAGGCGAGCGAGAACCTCCCGGTCATCTTGCAGGTGCTCCAGCACATCGAAAAGTCCGATGATATGGAAGGAACGGGCGAACGGCGGGCAGCGAATGTCGCCTTGCACCAAGAGGCAGTCCGTCCGCTCTTTGGCGTAACGCAGACCCTCGAGCCAGAGGTCCATGCCGAGCACGGAACCAGTACCATACGCCCGTTTGAGCCACCGAAGTGTATTGCCTGTCCCGCAGCCAACCTCCAGGATGCAAGCGTGGGGTGGGATGATTTCGACCAATCGCCTTATCGTGCTGAAGATCAACTGATTGCGGGCCCGGAACCAGAAGTGGGAATCCTCAATGGGCGCCAGACGGTCGAAGAAAACCGCGTCGTAGCCCCCTGCCGGATCCTCCGCCATCTTAATCTCCAGATACTCGTGGCAAATCCGTGGCTCCTTCAGGCGGGATCCCTGTCTGGGACATGCGTATCAAGTGAGAAGGAACATGCAAGTCTTCGGCGGAAAGAAGAAAACCGATGCTAGTCCAGCGAGTGAACATCATGGTTCTTGTCGGGCTACACAGTCGGGATCAGAATCTTCGACTCGAAGGTTTTTGATCAGAAAGGATAGGAGACGAGGATCGGTCCCCAAGCGAACAGGCTCTTGATCGGTCTCAAAAATTACCCTGAAACTCGCACTCCCGATGGTGAAAGGCCGTGTGACGAAGCTGTTCAGGCCGGGCTGCATGGAAACAGTCTGCAAAAGTCTTGGTGAGTCATCTTCAACCGAGATTCGGAGAGTGCGCGGTGTGGTAGCCGGGAGATAGGCGAAATGCAAAACTACACGGGCAGGTGGTGTCCCGATTAGATCGAAAGTGTACTCTAGCCGCTTTGCTGTCCATCGCCACGCGTTTCGCCCTTGTCTTTCCTCGGCGTAGCCCCCGACCACGTTGCGCAATCGGAAGGTATTGCTGCCAGGGGTTCTGAGAGCGAACCCGCCAAGGACCTGTTTTCCTGTAGGCGCTTCCCCCTCTTGCGCGGGTACGATGAGCCACGCTTGTGCACGGGCGGCGCTGGTGGCGTCTGGGTTCGGTTTCAGGCTGGAAGCAAAGTAAGGGTCGTCCCACCAGGTGGACATGAGCGGGCGGTCCCAGAGGAAGTAGGCTATCATCTCACGCAGCCTGTTGTATTGGATACCCAAGTCGACATAGATGAGCGGGGGCGAGAGAGTTTGTGCAAGCTGGCGCAGCTGGTGGAAGGCAAGGAACGGTGAAGAATCATAGCCGGTCTGGTTGCGAATGTCTCGCGTCCGGAGGTCTGCCAAACGATAATACTGAACAAGGCCCGAGGCGTTCCAACACGCCAGGAAGATGTACACCGCTATTCGTAGACGCCGCGACGCTACGGTCAGGCCGGCCAGGCCAGCGCACAGTATCAAAAGTGCGAACGGGGATGCCCAGTGAGTCAGTTTGAGCTGGCTCCAGCTTTGCCCGACTCCGATATTCCAGGGCGAAGGCGCGAGCCAGCGGTAATAGCAAAAACCGGCGGACATGACGAGGATCGCGCTGAGAGGCAGGGAGACTGCCAGACTGCCAAGATACCGCCGGGCATGCAGCAGGCCCCTCGCGGAGGCGAGCAGTGCAATGAGAAGGCAGAGCAAGCTCAGGGAAGCGTACTTGAAGATCCACTGGTTTTGGTCCCAAGGGCCGGCAAGAAAACCGAGCGCATGGGCAACGAACTCGGGTGGATTCCACAACACCGGTTGCCCAACAACAACTTTCATCCACAGCGGCGTAGTCTTCCAGACCCGGAGGATCTCAAAATTGACCAGGAGGGCGGTAAGCAGCCCACACAGGGCTACATAACGAGCGAGGCGCAGAACGTGGCGGCGGCAGGCAACGGCGCTGGCAGCCAACCAAACAACGATTGCTGCCCCAACGGGTAGGACGAGCGGGTGGTAGGAAAACGTAAGGGCAGCAAAGACGAGCGCAGGCAGAAGAACGGCCCGATAGGAGGAATGAGGCGTTCGGCCAGAGAAGATATAACTGGCTGCGAGGAGCTGCATTCCAGCAAGCGCGAAGGTGAGTCCGAAGGTTTGGGGAAGAAAGCCGTGGGCGGCCGCGTAAGTGAAGCCGTTGAACGTGAGGGCGAGGGCCAGCCCCGACAACACGGCGAGTCCACGCTTTACGCTGGGAATGAGCAGCAGGGAGCCGCCAACCGCGATCGAGCATGCGGCCACCGCGAGCGCGACGACAGCCGGATAAGCGAGATACGACCACGGCAGGTGAAAGGTCGCCTGAAGCCAGGCGAGGAAAAAGGAACTGCCCATCGGACCGGCGTTCGCCTTTGATTGAGAGATCAGAGAAATCGCCGGGTACTCCACAGAAGCTGGCGGTGAGCTCCTGAAGCCGTGGGCTTGTAGCCATTGGCCATGGACGAGGTAAACAAAGGCGTCGCTGTATGGATTGAAGGCATCAAATCGGAAGACTGGGAAAAGCAGAGGCATAGAGGTCACAACCGCGACAGCGGCAAGGAACGCAGCCCTTGTCAAGTACTTTGCCGGCCTTTGGAAAGTTGCGAGGGCTGCCAGCACCAAAATGGCACTTGCCGCCAGACAGGTCCTCGTAAGGAACCCGTTGCCAAACCAGCCAACGACCGTGGCAATGAGGGTGAAGGTGGCCAGGCCGAGCGCCGGAGCATACGCGGCTCTCACAAGCGGCCGCATTCGAGGAAATGTGAGGGAGCTGAGCGCTCGACCGACGATGTCGCAGCACCATAGTGAGACAACCAAAATCAACACGCAACCGAAATACCACATCATGATCAGAAAACATTATAAACAGTCGCGCTCCGGTCTATCTTCCGACGCGTCGGGGGCTCGTGCTGTTCCCCAGCGCCATGTTGTTGGCAATTGATTTTAGGCCAGGAGGATGAGCCCATCCCACCGAACACGCCCGGAAAGTAGCCGGTGGCGTCAAGGGCCACCAGTCGGCCAAACGGGCAGCGAGGGTCGATTTGGAGCTGCTTCGTCGCGCCAATCTGGAATCCACAAGCGGCAAGTATGGTGTCACTGCCGCAGCTCTCAACCAGTGGTGCCACACTTTCCTGTCGGGTGGCAAGGCCAACCTCAAGATCTGGCAGAAGGATTTGGTTACGAGCAGGGCCATCAAGCTAGCCGGGGAAAATAATCTCCTGCACGACCCATCCGGCGCATGGGCGATGAGAAGCTTTTTTGTGCGGAGATCGAAGAGATGAGCTGCCTCCGGCTCGGCCTCCCGAGGCGGCCTTACGGGCGGGCTTGGATGTGGGGGCTTGGTGCTTGCCGCACTGGTCCTTCTGAGGGTAGCGCCCACGACGGCTTGCGCCGCTCCCCTCTGCCGGCCGCAGCCCGAAGAGGGGCTATGAGGCTGCGCAGCCTCTACTCAGTGATTCGCCGCATCATCCAGCAGTCGCTCTTTCATGGCGAAGGCGAGGGCTCGGTGCGGGCGCAGCTGCGCGTGCCCCAAGTGCGCACCTCAATGCGGCCCGTGTCGAGCTGAAGTGTCAGAACTACCTGGTTACTACCCAAAGCTGGCAGTAGCAGCCCGAGGATAAAGCAAAGCGTCGACGGTGTTGGGGTAGTTGGCAGCGCTCCAACCCGTAGGCCCTGTGAGTGGTGAGAGGTCGAGGGGTGAGCGCCAGCGGACCGTGGTTAGCGGCCTGCATGAGGCGCATGAGCCGAAAACCAAGCATGCCAAGCAAGTCTGCCGCCGGCCGCGCCGTGCCCACCCCCAGCCCTTGGCGCAGGATTAGGCTCAGATGGAAGGCCGCAGCGTCAGTCAGCAACTGCTGGGCGATCTTGTCTCGGGCCGCAGGTGCACCCGCCGCAGGCAGTCCGTGTCGTACCGATGGGCGAAGGTTCTTTGGATCTGGGTCCCGCGTCCCCGTATTAGCGCCCTGCCACTCTCGGTCTTCAGTCGCCACCGGTTGGCTTGTCCCGCCACCTGCGCTGCCCTCTGTCCCGCCCGACGTTGCCGCCTGCGTTCCGGCTCGGCGATCAGGGTGCGCACACCCACTTCGGCCAGCTCCTGCAACAGCCGTTTGCTGGGATAGCCCTTGTCCGCCACCACCCGTTCCAAGCCCACCTCGCCCACCGCCTTCACCGGCCCCACCGCCTCGGCTTCAGCCGCCTGGCCCGCCATCTCCATCGCCACGCTGTCCGCTTCCGCTACCTTCACCTTCAGACCCCGCGGATCGCCGCGGTCGGCGGGCCCCGACCTGTCGGGGCTCCACCGCTGCCCCCGTGACGAGATCCACCGCGTGCCCGGCCTTGTAAGCCAACTCCATCCGCCCGTCCTTCAGCTGGATGATCAGCGCTTCCGGATCTCCTGCGGATTCACCCACTCGCTGTTGGGAAGCGAGTTCTTGCGCGGGCGATCCCAGCGTTGCCGCTGAGCGGGGGTGGGCTCCTCCACTGCCTCGTTGGCCCTCAAGGGCGCCACGCACTCGTCATAGGGGATGCCGTTGTCCCGCCGCACGATCGCTTTCAGGGCCGCGTGGGCTTGCCGCGTGGTGGCGTCCACCCCAAGTTCTTGCCGCTCAGCAACCCTTCTGGCGCCAGCCGCCGCAACACCCAGCGGAAGACCGCTTGGGGCGTGCCTAGGCTCAGCGGTCGCGTCTTGGAGCCCATCGAAAGGTCCGGCGTGAGTTCCTCCAGCCTCGGACGCAAAAACTCCCGCAGGCCGAGCCAGCCCGCGATGCGGTAGGCGATCCCGCGCTCGGGGTCAATCCCTTCGAAGTAACCCACCAGAAAGCAGGTAAAAGGCCCGCGGCGCAAGCGGGGGCGGCCGATGGTGGGGGCGTAGAACTTGCGGCCAAGCCGCTCCGCGTAGAGATCGAACTTGGCCCGCTGCACGATGTCATCGCGCCGGCGATAGAAGGGGGAGAGCGTGAGCTTGGAAATAGCGGGCGTCCACCCGCAGGGAGCTCCGCTTGGGTTTGCGTTTGCCGCCCGCCATGCTCCCATTGTCGGGATAAGCCATTCTGTAATGGGGATGCTGCAACGGCTAAATTCCCGCGAATTTGTCCCCGCGCTACTAAGTACTACGTCGATGGCGCGAGCGGTACAACCAGCCTGGCCAGTGCAAAGACCCGACTTTGAATCCCCTCCAGGCTCGCCGGGGCCTGCTTGTCCGGCAGGCA
>JAPWUP010000033.1 GCA_028275505.1 Bryobacteraceae bacterium | reverse complement strand
AGTTTGTGTTCGCCGCTCTGAGCTCCTCCGGCCAGCGTTTCTTCAACTGGCTCGACGACCGTATCTGGGATCCCCAGATCGAGCTCGCTACTCCGTTCTATCGCGGCTCCGTCAGCGGAATGCTCCGGAACGGCTTCCGCGCCACCTTGCGACGACGCCACTTCCAGGCCCGCCGCTTCCGGTTCATCCCCCAGCGGTTGAGCACCCTGCCTCTGACCGCGCCCAGCAATCAGTTGTTCGCACCTGCCAACATCCGGCCTGACGGGTTTCAGCTCGTCGAGTTTACCCGTGCCACCGACCGCTATGACGCCGATATGCAGATTTACGCCGGCTACTCCATGGTCGAACTCGCGCTCGGCCATCGCTGGCGCTTCGTCGGCGGCCTGCGCATCGAGGACGCCCAGACGACCGTGGAAACGCTCGATCCGCTGGTGCCCAACGCCCGTCCTGTCGGCGCCTATCTCTCCAACCGCGACCCCGTCACCGGCCTCAATTTGATCTACGCCTTGACCCCCAAGCAGAACCTTCGCTTCGGCTACAGCCATACGCTCTCCCGGCCCGATTTTCGTGAGCTGTCGCCTTTCGACTTCAACAATGTCTACGGCGGCTTCGTGGTCCAAGGCAACCCCAACCTCGTCCGGGCCACCGTCCACAACTGGGATGTCCGCTGGGAGTGGTTCCTGGGCGGCAACCAGCTCCTCGCCGCCAGCGCCTTCGCCAAGACCTTCCGCAATCCCATCGAGGCAACCATTCTGCCCTCCAACGACTTGCGTCAGACCTTCGTCAATGCCAGGGGCGCCGTCAACCGCGGAATCGAACTGGAATCGCGCACCGCGCTGGGTCGCCTGCATCCGAAACTGCGCGAGTTCGCGCTGGTGGCCAACTTCACCTTCGTCGCCTCGGATATCCGCATTCGTGAGGAAGATGCCCGCCTGGTGACTTCCTTGCATCGCCCACTCGTTGGCCAGTCGCGTTATATCGTGAACGCGATTGCCGAATGGATTCGGCCTCGCTGGCGCAGCCAGGCCCGCTTCGACGCCAGCTATGTTTCCCGCCGCCTTTCCGATGTCGGAACTTTCGGCGTACCCGACATCTATCAGGAGGGCAACACCTTCCTCGACTTCGTTTATCAATACTCCCTGAGCGAAGGCGGAACCTGGGTCCTGAAATTTACTGCTGAGAATCTTGCCGACAATCACTTCCGCTGGACTCAAGGCGACATTGTCCAGCGCAGTTACCGGCTGGGCCGCACGTTCGGTCTTGGCCTCAATGTCAATTTCTGAATGTGCGGATTCGAATGTACGTGAACCTTTACAAAGTTATCGAGGAGGTAATGTCCATGCGAAAGCTGTTCGTTCTCGCTGCCGGAGTCGCTCTCTGGGCCGCAACGGCAGTCGCTTCCGGCGACCCCAGGCCGGCCGCTCTGGCCAACGAGACTTCGGTCGCCATGTGGATCTGGGCGGATAAGTACGTGTACCAGCCTGGAGAAAGCATGGTGGTCCGCTATACGGTCCGTCCCTATGGCGATGCGTATCCTTACACCTGGATCGCCTACCGCCAGAATAACCAGACCGGCAAGATCTACTACCTGCCCGAAGGGAGCGAGACGCCCACCGACATTTTCGGCAATCCGCTGGGTTCCTTCCGGCCTAAGCAGGCGGAGCCGGTCGAAAAGGGCGTCCTCATCGGTCCGGGAGGCTTGTTCGGTCCCGAAAAGGGCGCCATTCCCGACGAGCCCGGCATGCACACCATCGTGCTGCAACTCCGGGACTCCCTGGGGCACAGGGTGTTGAAGACGGCCTATTTCAAGATCGGCGTAGTTACCGGCTTCGAGGATCTCACCGGTAACATCGAATCCGACCGCCGCCTGGTCAACACCAAAGCGTATCGCCTGCAAGGTGTGGTTTACGTCCGCAACGGTGCCACGCTCACCATCGAACCCGGCACCTTCATCTTTGGCATGCCAGGTTCTCAGCCTCCCTCCGTATTGGTCGTGACCCGCAGCGGCCGCATCGTCGCCAACGGCACGCGCTCCCGCCCCATCGTCATGACCAGTTCGCAACCCATCGGGCAGCGACAGCGTGGCGACTGGGGTGGTCTCATCCTGCTGGGCCGCGCGCCCATCAACGTCGGCGCCAACGCCATCCCCGGACGCGAGAACCCGGCCGGCGAGTTTTACATCGAAGGCCTTCCTGCCTCCGAGGACACCAAGTATGGCGGCAACGATCCCCAACACGACTGCGGCGTCCTGCGCTACGTGCGCGTGGAATTCGCCGGCTCCATTTTCGCCCCCAATAACGAGGCCAATTCTTTCACCTGGGGCGGCTGCGGCTCGAAAACCGTGAGCGAGTATCTTCAGGCCATTTACGGTCTGGACGATTCTTTTGAGTGGTTCGGGGGCAACAACAACGCGAAGTATCTCATTGGTTCCTTCGGTGCGGATGACTATGTTGACTTTCAACTCGGCTACACCGGCAAGATCCAGCACGGGATCTTCTACTACAATGCCGACGCACGCGGCAACCGCGGCATCGAAGGCGACAACAGCGAGTACAATCAGGCTGCCGAACCCCGCTCCAATCCGACCATGTATAACCTCACCTTCATCGGCGGCGGCGTTCCCGGCTTCGACGAAGCCAACTCTCCCGGCATTTACTTGCGGCGAGGTTCCGCCGGGACGTTCCGGAACATCGTCGTGATGAACTTCTACAGTCCCGGTCTCGAGCTGGCCGACGCCAGCACCCGGGAGCAGGCCGACCAGGGCAAGATCCAAATCAGTGGCCTGCTGCTCTGGAACAACAACCTCGGCGCCAAAGGCGCTGCCACGCTCGAGGGACAAGTCGCGGCCAACACGCTTTCCTACGCCCGCGACAAGTTCGACAGAATCCTGATCGCCGACCCCTTCCTCAAACGGCCCTTCGAGTGGAGCGATCCCGATTTCCGGGCCATGTTCGCTTCCCCCATCTTCCGCACCGGCTGGGTCCGCCCGCCCGATGATGGCTTCTTCGATCAGCACGTCTACTGGCTCGGCGGTGTCGGTGATGAACCCTGGTGGGAGGAGTGGACGAACCTTCTCTACGAAGACGACATCAAACCCTGATCCTGGCCCTTCCTCGAGCGCGGTACTTCGCAGGACTGCCCACCTGCCGGGCGGGAGCAGGCGACCAGCTCTGCTCCCGCCCTCTTTATCCTTGCGCGCGATCAGGACCGTCCGCGCAGATGGTCCCAGCCCAGCGGACGCAACCGCTCGCCCGCCAGCAGGATCCTTCCCGCCCTTCCCTTCACGATCCGCCCGATCCTCGTCAGCTCGACGCCGCGGTGGCGCTTCGGCACGCGCGTCCCCTCCGGCACCGTGAAAAGTAACTCGTAGTCTTCCCCGCCGTGCAGCGCCTGATCCAAAGTGGCGCCGCGAAAGACCGGGATCGTGTCTTCCAGCTCCGCCGCTACGCCCGAGGCCACGCAAAGCCGGTAAAGATCAAGCGAGAGGCCGTCGCTCAGGTCCATCGCCGCCGTCGCTCCCAGCCGCCGCAAGTAGGCTCCCAGCGCCAGCCTCGGCTCCGGTCTCAAGTGCCGCCTCCACGATGCACCGCGTCGCGTCGCCAGCCCCAGCGCCGAGCCCCCCAGTCTTCCCGAGACGTAGATTTCATCACCCGGGCGGGCGCCCGACCTCAGCAGCGCCTGCCCGCGCGGCGCCGTTCCCACCACCACGATGTCGCACGCCAGCCGATCCGCCCGCGCCAGATCTCCTCCCGCCAGCACCACGCCTGTGGCCTGCGCCAGCCGCCGGAAGCCGCGGAAGAACGACCGCACCCAAGCCTCGCTCGTCCACGGTCCCAGCGCCAGCGATAAAAGGCAGACGCGCGGCCTCCCGCCCATCGCGGCAATATCGCTCAAACCCCGCGCCAGAGCCTTCCATCCCACCGCGCTCGCAGGATGCGTCTCGCGCAAAAAATGCACGCCTTCGATCAGCCAGTCCGTGGTGAGCAGAAGGTCTTCCTTGCACCCCGCAGGACGGTAAACGGCGCAGTCGTCCCCGATGCCGACGATCACTTCCCGGGAACTTCGCCCTCCCTTGCGGATGCGCGCAATCAGGCTGCCTTCGTCCATCGTGTCTCAGCGCCCGCTGCCCAGCACCAGTCCCGCTGGCAGCTCTTCGCCGAACAACCGCTCGAGCGTGTGCGCGTCCAGCTCCCGCTCGCCTTCCACCACCGCCACCAGCCGATCAGCGTCCGGCCGCGTCGCCAGCGCGCGTTTGACTTGCTCGCGCACCACCGGACTCAGATCCCGCACTGGATCGCCCGTCTTGCGCGCCATGGCAGCCAGCGCTTCCGCGGCCTCCGGGATCCCGAGCAAAGCGGTTGCCCATCGGCCCACCACCGCCGGTGGGATTACCTGATCCGCAGGTCCGTAGAAAAGCTGTCTGGCGCCCAGACGCGCCAGACACCAGAATCGCGTCGCCTCGGGCAAACCCTGCGACCCTGCCACCAGCGTCTCGCCGAGCTGGATCTTGGTTTGCAGCGGCAACAGCTCGAGGCTCGCGGCCGTGCGCCAAAGCTCCCGCCACAGGCTCGGATTCACCCGTTGCTTCCTGGTGCCGCGCGGGAACAGGATGGGGGCCATCCGCTGGTACAGTTCAGCCTGCTGGCCGCGGTTCAAACCGCCCGCCACCCGTCCCCAGAAGATCCACCATTCGATCTCATTCTGTACGTAGTTATCGAATAGGGGGCCCGCCGCGCACGCCCGCCGCGCCTGCTCGATACGCCAGTCGTCACCCGGATAACCGAAGCCCGGACGCAGGCAGAAACCTGTCAGATTCAGCCACCGCAGCTCGAACGCCGGCGCCAGACGGCGCCCCTCGGCCGATTCGAGCAGCGCGTCGGCCAGCCGCCGGATCGCGCCCAGCGGCCACGACGTTCTCCCCAGCGAGAGCGTCTGCTCCAATCGCGAAGGCAGCTCCTCCGGCGCTACTTCCCCTGCTTTCTCGAAGACGCGCCGGATCAGCGTCACCGCTTCCTCGAGCGCAGCTTCGCTGACTACGGCCGCGGGACGCTGCGGTCGCTCGACCTCCTCGGTCCGCTTGCGCAGCTCGAATTGCAGACGCCACCGGTGTTCGCTGATCCGCGACTGGCACCAGATTTCCAGCGTCCCCACCTCCGTCAGCCTCGCTCCCAGCTTCACAGGTACCAGACGCTCGCCCCGCTCGCCAAAACGGATCACGGCGTGAAGCGGCGCGTGTTCGTGAAAATCGCCCTCCAGCTCCTCCGGCGCGATCTCCAGCACCTGCCCTGGCTCGTCCCCGGTTCGGGTCAGCGAGCTGTAGAGCCGGAACGAGACCGGACGGTTGGCCACCAGTTGCAGGCCCTCGGGCTCGACCTCCACCGTGGTGCCTTCGTCGGCTCCGCGCGGCACCAGACACACCAGACGCCTCTGTCCTTCGCCGCCCGCGACTTCCAGGTAGTAGGCCCGCGGCAAACCCCCGCGCACCATCACGCCCGCGCCCGTCGTGCGCACGTACGCGTAGTAAGCCGCGCCCACCGCCACCGCCAGATCCAGATCGCGGTTCTCCAGCACCAGCGGCTCACGCCCGTACCAGCTCTTGACCACCTCGGCCACGCGCCGCCGGCAGACTTCCGGAATGAAGAAGCCGCCGTTGAAGAGCAGGGCGTCCACCCCTTCGCCTGCATGTTCCGCCGCATCGGAAAGGAAAGCCGCCAGGTGCCGGGTGATGGCCGGATCCGACTCGTACGGAAGTCCTGTCTCCCGAAACAAATTCTCCCCGTCCTGTTTCGGTCGTTCCCACAAGCGGCAGAAGGGCAGAAAACCCTCCAGCGTCAGCTCCAGCACTTCCTCCTTGAGGATCTCGGTCTTGCGCGCCCCGCCCACCAGCGACGTGCCCAGGCCGCTCACCGTGATCTCGAACTTTTCCAGCCTGGGATCGGTCAGCAGCCGCTCCTTCGCGATCGTGCACTGCCGCCTCACCTGATTGCGCTGCCGCAGCGAAAGCGGCACGCCCAGTTTGTGCTCCACCAGCCACGCCAGCGTCAGATCCAGGTTGTCCCCGCCCAACAAAAGATGGCGGCCCACCGCCGTGCGCGTGAACTCCACTCGATCACCCTCTCGTCTCACGCGGATGAGGGTGAAGTCGGACGTGCCCCCGCCCACGTCCACTACCAGCACCGTCATCCCATCTCGCAAGGTCCGCCGCGATTCCGCCAAATGGCGGGCGATCCAGGCGTAAAACGCCGCAGCCGGCTCTTCCAATAGCGTGATCCGTTCCAGCCCCGCCTGCGCGGCGGCCGCCACCGTCAGCTCACGCGCCTCCTCGTCGAAGGATGCGGGCACGGTCACCACGACGTCCTGTTCGGCTAGCGGCGCTCCGTGCGCCTGCTCCCAGGCTTCCGCCATGTGCCTCAGATACCGTGCCGAAACTTCCACGGGCGAAAAGATTCGCCCCGTCTCGGGCGAATCCCACGGCAGGATTTTCGCCGTCCGGTCTACCTCCGGATTCGACAGCCACGACTTGGCCGAGTGCACCAGCCGCGCCGGCGCCAGCGCTCCCTGATCCCGCGCGTACACGCCCACGTACTCGCGATCGCCCAGGTACAAAAACGACGGCAGCACCCTTCGCGGTTCGACCACTCCTGCCGCTACGTATTGCGGGATCTCGAGGATGCGCACGGGCGGGAAGTCCGCGTCGGCGGCCTCGCGCGGATCCACGAACGCCACGGCTGAGTTGGTCGTGCCCAGGTCTATGCCGACTTTCATCCGCGTGAGCGTGCGCGTCCTCTCGCGCTACTCGACCTCGAGCTCTGCGGGCGCCAGCACGTTTGGATCCTCACCCGCTTCCCGCGGCGGCAGTTCGATGCGCGTCACGCGCCACCCCTTGTGCCGAAGCACGCCGCCTTCCGGCCTCGCTCCCACCGGCACGTTGCCAATGAACCGCACCGCCGCCGGATCGCCCGCCGCCGCCAGCCGTACGTAGGTGCCTTCCACTCCGTCAATGACAGGCGCCAGCCCGACGTAGCGCCTCAGCGCCTGGCGGCACGGCTCGTGCACCGTGCGCACCGCCGCTCCCACCTGCTCATCCGGGTAGGCCGAAATGTCCTCCATGAAAAAGTCTATAAGCCGGCCTTCGCGCTGCAACAGCGCCAGCATCTGCAACGCGCCGTCAATCGCGCGCTCCCGTCGTTCGGGGGCCGGCGCAGGAGCCGGCGGCGACGGAGCGGTGGACGGCTCGATTCCCAACTCGCGCGCCAGCTCCTTGTCGAGGCGCCCGCTCGCCAATACTCTCAGGAAACAGCGAATGGCCAATACCAGACGTTTCAATGCACTCCCCTGGATTTGTCAGCATATCAATTCCCGATTCCTTCTCGGCGTGCCCCGGCGCCGCCATACGTCCCTTTGAACTGTTGACATTGGAAACCATCCCAGTTCGACTCCGAAATTCATCCATTCGCTGATTTTTGCTACACCGCCTCGGCGCTTTGCCCAAAAATCATCAAAAGAAAGCCTGGGACCAACAGGCTTGGCTCTAAGTCAGGCCTGACTCAGAGGGAGGCGATGAGCACGGTTTCTTTCGATGTGGCTTTGGAGCAGGTGGGCGCGCAGCCTTCGCTGCACTTCAAGCGCCCTGTCGAGCGTCCGTTCACTCGCGCCGAACGGGATACCACCACGATCCTGTTCGGAGGCCTCACCTGGAAACACGAACGTCTCATTCAGGGCGTTCTCGAAGGCTTAGGTTACAAGGCCCAGCCGTTGCCCGTACCCGATCGCCGCGCCTTTCAGACCGGCAAGGAGTACGGCAATAACGGACAGTGCAATCCGACTTACTTCACCGTCGGAAATCTTGTGCGGTATCTGGAAAGCCTGCGCGCTCAGGGAGTGCCGCAACAGGAAATCCTGGATCGCTATGTCTTCTTTACCGCGGGCGCTTGCGGTCCCTGCCGCTTTGGCATGTACGAAGCCGAATACCGACTGGCCCTGCGCAACGCAGGCTTCGACGGCTTTCGTGTCCTGCTCTTCCAGCAGACCGGGGGACTCGATCAGGCCAACCCCAATGACGGCCTGGAAATGAACCTCGAGTTCTTTCTGGGCATCCTGAACGCACTTACCCTGGCGGACGTTCTCAATGAAGCGGCCTACGCCATCCGGCCTTACGAAGTCAACCCCGGAGATACCGACGCCGCTCTGGAGAAGGCCATCGAGCACATGTACGGGTTTCTCCGCGGCTTTCGCTGGCGTCGCGCTCCTGCCTCGTGGCCTGCTGGCTTGCGTCGCACCGCAGACTGGACCGTCAAGTTTCTCCAGCAGGTGGCCAGCTCGGACTTGCATCGCGAACTTCAGCACGCCGCAGGTTTCTTGACCCAGGTTCCCGTGGACCGTCTGCGCGTCCGGCCCATCGTCAAAATTACAGGCGAATTCTGGGCTCAGACCACCGAAGGCGACGGCAACTTCAACATGTTCCGCTTCCTGGAGCGTGAAGGCGCGCAGGTGCTGGTGGAGCCCGTGGGGACCTGGATTACTTACCTGATCCACCAGGTCGTGCAGAAAAATCGCGACTGGAAGGGCTTGGAAGAAGGCGCCCTGCTGCCCTCCTGGTGGCGATTGCCCATCCGTGCGCGCATTGAGGCCCGCTATCTTTACAAGCAGGCGCGACTCAAGCTCGCCGAGGCCCTCTTCCGACGCCACTACGCACGCGCTGCGGCTAGCTTGAATGGCCTTGCCCATCCTCTCGCCGACCAGTACGAACTCCAGCGACTCGGGCACCCCTATTACAACTCGCGCGCCGGCGGCGGCGAAGGCCATCTCGAGGTCGCCAAAAACATTTATTACTCGAACCGTGATCTCTGCCACATGGTGCTTTCCCTGAAGCCGTTCGGTTGCATGCCTTCCACGCAGTCCGACGGAGCGCAGGCTGCCGTAGTCTCGCGCTACCCGGACATGATTTATCTGCCCATCGAGACTTCGGGCGAGGGAGAAATCAATGCCCACAGCCGCGTGCAGATGGCGCTGGGCGACGCGCGGCAGAAGGCCCGTCGCGAGTTCGACGAGTGCTTGCAGCGCGCCGGCCTGACGCTGGAGCAATGCCGCGGCTGGCTGGCCTCGCATCCTGAGGCCCAGCGTGCCGGCTACCGCGTCCCCAAACATCCGGGTGTGGTCGGCGTCGCCGCCAACTTCGTGCTCCACATCGCCGAGCGCATCCGGCGGGAGGGACGCGCATGAGCGAGGCCCGTTACTTCGTCGGACTGGACATCGGCTCCACCACCGTCAAGGCCGTGGTCGTGGAGGCCGCCACGGACCGCATCGTGTGGCGCGATTATCAGCGTCACGAGACGCGTCAGGCGGAAAAGGCGCTCGAGTTCCTGCAACGCTTCGAGCGCGAAATCGAAGGGTTCCGGCCCGAGTGCGCCCGGTTGTTTCTCACCGGATCGGGCGGTGCGGCCATCGCCCGCCACGTAGGCGGACGCTTCGTGCAGGAGGTCAACGCCGTCGCCCTGGCCGTCGAAAAACTCCACCCCGAATGCGGCTCCGTCATCGAGCTGGGCGGCCAGGACGCCAAGATCATCATCTTTCGCGAGGATCCGGCCACCGGACGCAAAAAGAAAATTCCCTCAATGAACGATAAGTGCGCCGGGGGCACCGGGGCAGTGATTGACAAGATCACCGCCAAACTCAACCTGACGCCGCAGCAACTGGCTTCCATGCGCTACCACGGCCTGCGGCTGCATCCGGTGGCCGGCAAGTGCGGCGTCTTTGCCGAAACCGACATTAACGGTTTGCAGAAGTGCGGCGTGCCGCCCGATGAGCTGATGGCCTCGCTGTTCGAGGCCATCGTTCTCCAGAACCTGACCGTGCTGACGCGCGGCAACACGCTGCGCCCCGTGGTCCTGCTGCTCGGAGGCCCGAACCGTTACATCCCAGGCCTGCGTGAGTGCTGGCAGCATCACATCCCCAAGATCTGGCGCGAGCGCCGCGTGCCGCTACCTGAAGGCGTGCCACCGGAGGAGCTGATTCGCGCGCCCGAAAATGCCGAATATTTCGCCGCCATCGGCGCCGTCGAATTCGGACGCCAGCAGGAAGACGATAGCGGCATCTACTACGGCTACGAACGCCTTGCCTGGTACGTCAACGGCGGCCGCGAGCAAGAGAAGGCCGTCGGTGCTGCGCCCGCCCTGATCGGCAGTCGCGCCGAGCTGGAACACTTCCGCCGTCGCTACAGTCCGCCGCGCTTCCAGCCCGCTCGCTTCTCTCCCGGCCAGGTCGTCGAGGCCTACATCGGCCTGGACGGAGGCTCCACCTCAACCAAAGCCGTTCTGGTGTCCGCCGGTCCCGAGCGGTCCGTCCTCGCCAAAGCCTACCAGCTTTCCCGCGGCAATCCCATCGAGGACGCCATCGCCATCCTCCAGAACCTGGAAGAACAGGTCACCTCGCAAGGAGCGATCCTGCAGGTCCGCGGCCTCGGAGTGACCGGCTACGCCAAGGACATTCTCAAGGATGTTCTTGCGGCCGACGCCGCCATCGTTGAAACGGTGGCTCACACGCAAGCCGGACTGCACTTCTTCCCTGACGTGGACGTCATCTGCGACGTAGGCGGCCAGGACATCAAGATCATCTTCCTCAAGAACGGGCGCGTCAAAGACTTCCGCCTCAACACCCAGTGCTCGGCCGGCAACGGCTACTTCTTGCAGTCTACCGGCCAGGCCTTCGGCTTCCGCGTGGAAGAAATCGCCGACGCCGCCTTCCGCGCCTCGGCCTATCCCGAGTTTGGCTATGGCTGCGCCGTCTTCATGCAATCCGACATCGTGGATTTCCAGCGTCAGGGCTGGCGCGCCGAAGAGATCATGGCCGGCCTTTGCGCCGTGCTGCCCAAGAACATCTGGCTCTACGTAGCCCAGATCCCCAACCTCGCCTCGCTCGGGCAGCGTTTCCTGCTGCAAGGCGGTACGCAGTACAACCTCGCCGCCGTCAAAGCTCAGGTGGATTTCATCGAGGCACGATTCAAGGCCGAAGGTCGCCGTCCCGAGGTCATCGTCCATCCGCACTGCGGGGAAGCCGGCGCCATCGGGGCCGCGCTGGAGGCGGCCCGCGTCATCGAGCAGGGCCGTCGCACCAGCTTCATCGGCATGGACGCCGTGCGCCATATCACCTACAAGACCACCCGCAACGAGGACACGCGCTGTTACTTCTGCAAGAACAATTGCCTGCGCACGTTCATTGACGTCAAAACGCCGGTCATCTCCGATCCCACCCGCATCCCTGTGCGCAGCAAGGTGCCCATCGAGCCCGGCGCGCAGCGCCTCATCATCGCGACCTGCGAGAAAGGAACCGTCGAGGACCTCGAGCAGATGCGCGTGATCAAGGACGCCCTCGACCGCGTCAAGGAGGAAAACCCCAACTTCGCGGAAATCGCCTCGCGCGCCGTGTTCCGCATCCCGGATCTGCCCGTGGTCGCCGACGCCCCGCCGCGTTGGGCCCTGACCCGCGAGCAGAAGGCGCGCCGGCAGGCCATGGAGCGGCGGTCGCGCCTGCGCATCGGCATCCCCCGCGTCCTCAACATGTACTCGCTGGCGCCGCTGTTCACCGGTTACTTCGTTTCCCTTGGCATCCGCGCCGAAAACATCGTCTTCTCCGATTTCACCAGCGACACCCTTTACCGCGAGGGCGCCAAGCGCGGCGCCATTGATCCCTGCTTCCCCTCGAAGCTGGGCATCCCGCACGTGCACAACCTCATCTACGTGCACCATGCCAAGCGCCCCCTGGACATCATCTTCTTCCCCATGGTGGACGACCTGCCCAGCGAGTTGGTGGCTACCGTCGGGTGCCGCGCCTGCCCCACCGTCACCGCGACGCCTGAATCCGTCAAGGCCGCCTTCACCAAGGAAGGCGACGTCTTCCGCGAGCACGGAATTCTGTTTCTGGATACCTTCCTGAACCCCGCGCATCCGCGCATGTTCGAGCGCCAGATGTTCCAGCAGTTCCGCGACCTGCTGGGTCTGTCTCCGGAAGAAAATGCACGCGCCGTGGCGCAGGGCTACGCGGCTCTGGAACGGTATCGTCGCGAACTGCGTCGCATGGCGCGCGAAACCCTGGATCGGCTCGAGCGCGAGGATCGCATTGGCATCGTGCTGCTGGGGCGGCCCTACCACAACGACCCGGGCATCAATCACGGTCTGCCTGAGGAATTGCAGAAACTCGGTTATCCCATCTTCACCCAGGACACCCTGCCGACCGACGAGGATATCCTCGAACGCCTGTTCGGTGAAGAAGTGCGCCGAGGCGAGATCCCCCATCCCATGGCGATCACCGATGTCTGGAAGAATTCCTACAGTGAAAACACTTCGCGCAAGCTGTGGGCGGCCAAATACGTGGCGCGCCACCCCAATCTGGCTGCCCTCGAACTTTCCAGCTTCAAGTGCGGCCACGACGCCCCCATCTACTCGGTGGTCGAAGAAATCATCGAGATGAGCGGGACGCCTTATTTCTGTTTCAAAGACATTGACGAAAACAAGCCTGCCGGCTCCATGAAGATCCGCATCGAGACCATCGCCTACTTCCTGTCCCGGTATCGCGAGGAGCTGGTGGCGCGGCGGCAGGGTCGTGCGACGACGCATCAGGAAGTGGACGAGGCCGCGCGGCGCCGGCTCGCCGAAAAGATTGCCGTGCTGGAAGCGGATCGCAAGGTGCGTGCTGCTATGGAACGCGGCGCCATGCCCCGCATTGACGTGCCGCTCGGCAGCCTGGCCGCTTCCGCGCCCGCACCGCAGCGCCTGGCTGCGGATTGACGCAAGGGAGAGAGTTTGGATTTGCACGTGACGCAGATTGACAACTTCACTCAGAGGAGGACGGATGCATCACCCGGTCAAATATCTGGAAAAAGGCCTCACCCTGGCTGCTACCGCAGCTTGGGCGGTCTTTGATCGCCTCAATTCGATCCGGCCGAACCCGAGCTTCACGCCGCCCTGGTCCGACCGGCCCCTGCCGAAATCGTGGGAAAAGGTCAAGCCCCCGCTCGGGTGGCCACGTGAGACCGACTCCCTGTGCCCCAAGTGCGTCCCCGAGATCCGCAAGGAAATCCTCGAGGGAAAGCGCCCGCTTTCCGACATCATCGAAGGCACGCCCGGCCATATCAAGGCGTGGATCGTGGAGCGCGACGGCAAGATCATCATGGAGAAGGATTGCCCGATCCACGGCCATTTCGAGGACGTGCTCTCCATTGACGTCGAGTTTTTCCGCCACCTGGAGGAGACCTTCCCCGGCAGCGACATCGTGGCGCACCAGGATTCCCACCTGCATCGCCACGGAATGAGCACGATCCGCTACGGGCGTGGCGCCGTGCTCACCATTGATCTGACCAATCGCTGCAACATGATGTGCGATCCATGTTTTATGGACGCCAACCAGGTCGGCTTCGTCCACGAGCTGACTTGGGACGAGATCCGCAAGCTGCTGGATGACGCCATCTCGATCAAGCCGCGGCGCCAGCTCTCGGTGCAGTTCTCGGGCGGGGAGCCGACCCTTTCGCCGTACTTCTTGGACGCCATCCGCTACGCGCGCAAGGTCGGCTACAACAGCGTGCAGGCAGCCACCAACGGCATCGCCTTCGCCCGCAGCTATGAGTTCTGCCAGGCGGCGGCCGAAGCCGGATTGCGCTACGTGTACCTACAGTTCGACGGCATCGGCGATGGCGCCAACGCTCACCGCCGCGTGGGCAATCTCTTCGAGGTCAAGCTCCAGGCCATCGAAAACCTGCACAAGGCGGGCGTGGAGATCGTGCTGGTTGCTACCATCGTCAACGGCGTCAACAACGAGCAGGTCGGCAAGATCATCCAGTTCGCGCTGGACAATCCCGACAAGATCGCCTTCTGCGCTTTCCAGCCTGTCTCGTTCACGGGACGCGACGAGGAGATCAGCGACGAGCGGCGCCGCGCCCAGCGTTACACGCTTTCCCATCTCGCTCACGACGTAAAGAAGCAGCTCGGCTTGGGCGAGCCGGCGCGCGACTGGTTCCCGCTTTCCTTCTTCAGCACCTTCTTTGACTGGGCCGATCTGGTGCACGGTCCCAACGCCCAGTGGGGCAGCATCAACTGCGGCTGCCACCCCAACTGCGGCGTGGGCATGGCCGCCATGGTGGACAAGAAGACCCGCGAAGCCGTGCCCGTCACCGCGTTCATCAACGCCGAGCAACTGGCGCGCGACGTCATGCGCATCAACGACGCTGCCCGCGGCCGCTTCCTCTCCATGCTGGGCATGGCGCTGGCGCTCGCGCGGAACTACAATCCGTTCCGGGCGCCCAAGCACTTCCGTCTCCATCACTTGCTGATGAAGGCGGACAAGACCTTTGGCGCCAGTGGACGCGACTACGGCAAGGTAACCGCTGACCGCACCCGCGCCGACATCGAGAAGCGCCGCTCGGACCGCTGGAACTTCCTCATCATCGCCGGCATGTGGTTCCAGGACCTGTTCACCTACGACTTCCGCCGCACCGAGCGCTGCGTTATCCCCTATGCCACGCAGGAAGGCGAGATCTCCTTCTGCGCCTACAACACCGGCATCGGCTGGCGCAAGATCGTCGAGCGCATGCACATGACCGCCACGCTGGCCAAGTGGTACCAGGAGCACGGCCGGCACGAGATCTTCACTGGCGGGCGTTGCGTGCCTCTGGAGAAAGTTGAGCACAGCCTGCACGTGCGGCCGGAGCTGATTACCATCGAGCCGCAGCGCGATCTGGACCTGATGGGCGTGCCCAAGACCGCGCGGGAAGAGAAGCTGCGGGCGCGCGATGCGCGGCAGCGGGCTATGATCAACCCGAACCTGGTGCAGATCCAGCCCGCTCGCCCTGCGGCGCCTGCGGAGCGCGAAGAGGAGGCAGCCGGAGTACACGTGTCCTGATTTTGTCCAACTTTTGTTTCGCTCCCGTTCAGGAAAATGCTGGACAGATCGTGGACAGAGGTGCGCCTCCGTTTTCGACGCCGCTGGATCGGGTGGCTGCGGCTGGCCCGCGAGCTGCGCATGATCGGCTGGGGTCTGCTCGACACCGGCCACCCGATCCTCGCCCATCTCATTGTCACCCGACGCTGTAACCTGAGCTGCGCCTACTGCAACGAGTATGACCGTGTTTCGCGGCCGGTACTTTTGGAGTTACTTCTTCAGCGCGTGGATCGCCTGGCTGACTTAGGCACGGCAGTAATTACTTTGAGCGGCGGCGAACCGCTGCTCCACCCCGAGCTGGAACAGGTGGTGGCTCACGTGCGGCGCCGCGGCCTGATGGCCGGAATGATTACTAACGGCTATCTTCTGACCGAGCAGCGGATCCTGGCTTTGAACCGCGCCGGCCTCGACCACATGCAAATCAGCATAGACAACGTCGAGCCGGATGAGGTTTCCAAAAAGAGTTTGCGCGTGCTGGAACCCAAGCTGCGCCTGCTCAGCCGGCACGCCGACTTTCACGTGAACATCAACGCGGTTCTGGGCTCAGGCGTGCGTCAGCCCGAAGACGCGCTGGCGGTGGCGAGGCGGGCCGTCGAGCTGGGCTTCAGCTTTACGGTAGGGGTGATCCACGGCCCTGACGGGCGGCTGCGCCCGCTCGGACCTCGCGAAAAGGAAGTTTACTACCGCCTGAATGCAATGGGGCGGGTAAGTTACTCGCGGTTCCACCATTTCCGCCGGAATCTGGTCGAGGGCCGACCGAACAACTGGCGTTGCCGCGCCGGCGCGCGTTATCTCTACGTGTGCGAGGACGGTCTGGTCCATTACTGCTCGCAACGGCGAGGCTGGCCGGGCATTCCGCTGGAGGAGTATTCCCGCGAGGACCTGCGGCGCGAATTTTTCCGCGAGAAACCTTGTGCTCCCGAATGCACGCTGGCCTGCGTCCACCAGGTATCTCTGATTGACTTCTGGCGAGCGCCCCAGACTCCTGCTGCCGTCTTGACCCCTGCTGCGACCCGGAATACAATAGACCTGCTGCCGGCGGGCAGCCAGGGTGAGTATTCGGGCTGGCGGTCGCGTACTTAACGCGGCGCCGGCGAAAACGGGTAAGTCGCGGCCCCGCCCTGGACGGGCGGGTTTGCATAGTGGGGGCGTCCATGAAAGCCAGAACTTTCTCGCGCGTGATAGCGGTGGTGTGCGCTTGGGCCTGGCTGGCCCAGGCGCAGGACACGGCGACTCTGACCGGCACGGTTACGGATCCCAGCGGCGCCGTCATTGCCGGGGCCGAAGTTGTCGTGACCAACGTCGCCACGGGCATGACGGCGCGCGCCGAAACCAACGCCGAGGGGATTTACCGCGTACCCTTCCTGCGGCCCGGCACGTACCGGGTAACGATTACTGCGGCGGGCTTCAAGCGCTTCGTGCGCGATAACGTGACGCTGAGCGTGGGCAGCACCGTGCCGGTAAACGCCACGCTGGAAATCGGGACGGTGGCGGACGTAATCGAGGTCACCGCGAGTGTGCCGCTGCTGGAGACGGAGACTTCCTCGACGGGCACGCTGGTCACGGGTGAGTATTTCTATCGCATGCCTTTGTATCAGAGGCACGTGCGTTCCATTCTGTACCTGACTCCCGGCGTCAACGTTGCCGGCTTCGGATGGGGCGGCTCGCTCAGCGGCTTCCAGATCAACGGGGAGTCTTCGGACCGGATCGGATTCTTCGAAGACGGCATGTACGGGGTGCAGCCTACCGGCGGCAACACCACGGACACCATCCAGAACACGATCGCCGAGATCAAGGTACTGACGACCGCTTTGCCGGCCGAGTACGGCCATTCGGCGGGCGGCGCCATCGTGGTGGTCAAGAAGACGGGGACCAACGAGTTTCACGGCCTGCTTTCTGAGCTGTTCCGCGTGGACGCGATGCAGCACCGCCGCTTTTTCCAATTGGAAACCTTCAAACAGACCGGCACTCATTTGCTGTTCATGCAGCCGGACGCGAACGTGAGCGGCCCGGTGCTGATCCCCAAGCTTTATGACGGGCGCAACCGCACTTTCTTCCTGTTCGCCTGGCAGAAGCTGATCGAGAAACAATCGCAGCAGCGCATCTACACGGTGCCTACGCCAGAAGAGCTGAACGGCGACTTCAGTTATGCGGGTTCGGGCGTGGCTCCTTACCCGATTTTCGACCCGCGCACGACGCGTCTGGTGGATGGCCAGTGGTTCCGGGATCCGTTCCCGGGCAACATCATTCCCAAGGCCTCGTGGGACCCGGTGGCGCGGAACATCCTGGCCCAGAATATCTGGGTGGCGCCCAACCGTCGCGGCACGGCTACGCCGACCGGCTACGTGGACAACTTCATGGCGATGCCTTACAAGAAGGTTTTCTGGAACAATTACTCGCTGCGGCTGGACCACCAGTTCACGCCCGGCTTCCGCATGTTTTACAACCTCAGTTACAACGACCGCTGGGAAAGGCTGCCGGATTTGAGCATCCTCAATCCCGCCTTTGACGCCACTCTGCGCGCCACGAAGAACCGGTGGACGACGACGGGAATCGGAACGACTTATACCTTTAGCCCCACTCTGATCAGTGAGACGCGGCTCACTTATTTCCGCTACAAAGCCTATACGCCTTCGCCTGCCTACGGGAAGGACTGGGCCAAACTGTTCGGCATCCCCAACGTGGAAGCGGGCAGCATGCCGCAGATTACCGGCGTGCCGTACGTGGCCAATCCTGCCATGGACGTCCAGGAGCACTTCCACTTCCGCACGGACCTGAGCAAGCTTTCGGGGCGCCATGCCTTCAAGACGGGCTACGATCTGCTTCGCGTCCGGCGGAACAATTATACGGTGACCAACAATGCGGGTGTGTTTACGCTGGCGCCCACGACGGGTATTTATGCCAATGGAGCGACGATTCCCAACACCGGCGGCAACGATCTGACGCGGCTGTTGGTGGGCGCCGTCTCCTCGGCCGCGTTCACCGTGAACCTGCTGAGCAACCTGCCGCGCAATTGGATCCATGCGTTGTACTTCCAGGATGACTGGAAGGTGTTGCCCCGGTTGACGCTTAACCTGGGCGTGCGGTGGCAGGTGCAGAGCGTGATGAACAACAAGTACGGGCAGCAATCCAGTTTCGATCCGCTGGCGCCGGACAATGTCGTTCCCGGAGCACGGGGCGTGATTACTCACCCCAAGAAGCTGCACAACAAGGACTGGAATAACTTCCAGCCGCGGCTGGGGATGGCGTGGCAGGTCAGCCCGAAGTTGGTAGTGCGCTCGGGCTTCGCCATCGCCACGGTGGACGAGCGCCTTCCCGTTCCGCCCACCGAGGAGTACGGTTCCATCACGGCGCGCATTGACACGCCCTCGGGTGACTACCGTCCGCGTTTCCAGTTGAGCGCGGGACCGCCGCTACCGTTGCCCTGGCCGCAGATCCGGCCCGACGGCACGATTCCCTTCCAGGGCGCCAACTACGGCGCGCGCAGCGCGAGCTGGGTGGATCCCAACCGCAAGCTGCCGTACGCGATGAACTGGAACTTCAATATCCAGTACAACTTCAGCGCCAATTACCTGCTGGAGCTCATGTACACCGGCGACCGCGGCGTCAACGGCTTCGAGTCCATGCAGATCAACCACGTGCCCTTCGATTGGGCCTGGAACATCCGGCAGACCGACCCGGCCCTGTTCAGCCGCATGGAAGGCAATCCGCAGGCTTACCGGCCCTTCCCCAACTTCGGAACCATCAACTTTCTGACCAACGGGGCCAACTCGGTCTACCACGCCGGGACAATCAAGCTCGAAAAGCGGTACTCGCGCGGACTTTCTTTCCTGACTTACTACACTTACTCGCGCGCCATCAACAGCAGCACCTCCAACCAGCTCATCCCGCGGCGACTGGATCGTGGACGCGCCGACTTCGATCGTACGCACCAGTACACGGGAAGCATGAATTACGAGCTGCCGTTCGGCAAGGGCCGGCGCTGGCTGAACCGGGGAGGCATCTGGAACGCCATCTTCGGCGGCTACGACATGGTGTTCATTTACCGGATCGCCAGCGGCAATCCGCTTACCTTCACTTACGCCGGCAGCCCATATCGCTACATGCCGACGACGCTGGTGGCCTACCGGACGGACCGGCCCAACAGCACGGGGCAGCGGGCCCATCTGCGTAAAGGCTGGTCGGACCTGGGACCCGATCGCTGGACGCGCGCCAACCAGAACAAGATGATCGTATCCATGGATTACTTCCGCTACCCCGACCCGTATACCTTCGGGAACGTGGGGCGGAACACCATGGACCGGCAGCGTTTCATTGACCACGAATTTTCCGCCTCCAAGGAGTGGAAGATCCGCGAGCGGGTCAGGCTCCAGTTGCGTTACGATTTCCAGAATCCGTTCAAGTGGTACAACCTGGGTCCGCCGGACACCACGGTGAATTTCACCAACCCGAGTATCTTCGGAACGATTCTGCCCTCGACGGGAAACGAGGGGACCACGGCATCGGGCGGCGGGCAGCCGCTTCAAAACATCACGCTGGCCATCCGCTGGTAACGGTGCGCGCGGCAAGGGCTTGACACGCCCGGCACAGCGTGCCAAGGTAAGGAAGAGCCCTCATGCAAGGAGGCTTGGGATGAGGAGTGTGTGGTGGACAAGCTTGGTGTTGGCTGCTGCGACTCTTTGCGCGCAGCCCAAGAAGCGGGTGGCCGTACTCGATTTTGACTACGCGACGGTCCGGAGCAGCGTGGCGGCGATCTGGGGCACGGATCGCGACGTGGGCAAGGGAGTGGCGGACCTTTTGGTGGAAAAGCTGGTCCAGGGCGGTGTCTACACCGTAGTGGAGCGCAAGGCGATTGACAAGGTGCTGGCCGAGCAGAACTTCTCGGTCAGCGACCGCGTGGATCCGACCACGGCGGCGAAAATCGGGAGGATCCTGGGCGTGGACGCCATCATCATCGGAAGCATCACGCAATTCGGGCGTGATGACAAAGCCACGACGCTGGGAGGTCTGGGTTCCATCGGTCGGCGCTACGGTTTGGGCGGCGTCCAGCGCCGGGAAGCCAAAGCGGTGGTGGAGGTCACGGCGCGGATGATCTCGACGGATACGGCGGAGATCCTTGCGGTCGGGCACGGCCAGGGTGAGTCCACGCGTTCCGGCACCTCGCTTTTGGGCGCGGGCGGCAGCTCGGGCGGTGCGGGCGCGGGCGCCTACGACATGACCAGCAAGAACTTCGCGGCTACCCTGATCGGTGAGGCCGTGCACAAGGCGGTGGGACAGCTCAGCCAGGAACTCGAGGCGGGAGCGTCGAAGCTTCCCGCGCGCGTGGTCCAGGTGAACGGGCTGATCGCCGACGTCAGCGGCAACACGGTCATCCTCAATGTGGGCAGCCGCGCGGGAGTGAAGGTGGGAGATCGGCTCCAGGTGCGGCGCAAGATCCGTGAGGTTCGGGATCCGGCCACGGGCAAGGTGATCCGCGCGTTGGAGGATACCATTGGCCAAGTCGTCATCACGGAAGTGGACGAGGTTTCGGCGGTTGGCACTTACACGGGGAGCACGCCGCCGAAGGTAGGCGACGCGGTTCGCAGCCAGTAAGTCCTCAGAACCGTTTCAGCGCGCGCAGGATGGCGCCGGTATCGCCTCCGCCGGGTAACTCGACGTAGTGCAACACCTGCCAGTTGCGGTCCACGGTACCGATGTAGCGCATTTCGTTGCGGTTCGGCCCCATGAGGATCACAGAATAGCCTCGCTGGGGGTAGGTGAGCCTCTGATACTGGATTTCACCTTCGGGCGAACGCCAGCGCTCCTCGGCCGGCGGGCCGAGCTTTTTCACGATGGAGTGATAGTCGTCGAGGCGAGTCAGCTCGAGATAGGCTTGGTCTTTTGCCGTAAAGACGATGCGCGAGCGCATAGGCCCGATGCGGAAGATGGCCACGATGGCGATGAAGGCCAGCAGCCCGGTGGCGAAGACCATGGCGATGAGGCGGCCTATGCGCGACTCGGCAGGTGAAAGGCGCGCCGGAGCCACGGGCGGCGGGGGCTGCGATTCGTCCTCGGCGGGGTAACGCGCCGGGCCGGGCGCAGGAGGCATCGAGACCACGCGGCGCTCGTGAGGCCACACCGCTCCTGCTTTGTACTCCAGCTCCCGGGTCAGGCCCACGATCATCACCGGTTCATCCACCCGGGAGATCTCGCCGAAGTAGCGACGGGGGATCCAGACTTCGATGTTCTCGCGGGTGTTAGCGACGAGGATTTCCGACCAGGTGGCGCGGCGCATGCGCCACTCGTTGTGTTCCACCCCCACGATGGGAGGGTAGAAGGCAAAGGGCCGGCTGGCCAGATGTTCCATCCACTCGGGCGAGGACGGATCACTCATGGGCGCTTATCATCTTAGCGCGAGCGGGATCAATCCAGCCCGAGCTGCTGGAAGATGGCCGCCACGTCGGCGGCTTCGACCAGGATTTCTTCGCGGAGGGCGTCGGGGGAAGGGCGCTCGTCAAAGGCGCGAAACAGGCTCATCTTGGCCACGGCGTAACATTCTGTGGCGGTCACCTGGCGTTGGTGGGCCTGCTCCCAGGGTCGCAGCGAGCGCTCGCTCACGAAAACCGAGACCGGGAACCAGTGGCGGCGATCTGCGGTCACCGAGAAAAGAAACTGGACGCCTTTGTTCAGCCCGCGGCGAGCGGGGCGGCGTCCTTCAAACCAGTACTCATAGACGAAGCCAGATGCGGCCGAGTAAGTTTTGACACGGCGGACTGGGGGCGCTCCGGTCAGCGGCGGCTCGGCTTTGCGGCGCAGCCAGGAGAACACCCCAGAGACTCCCGCTAAAGAATGGCGCGCTCGTTCTCGTCCCAGGCCGGCTCGCGCCGCTCCAGCACGGCGCGGATCAGCGGCTCCTTTTCGCGGATGAGGCGATAGCGACAGTTCGGGTCAAGGTCCCAGGCCACGCGCACGGGCGCACCGTTGCCGTCCACCGCGGTGAGCAGCTTGTAAATGTAAAGGGCCTTCAGATCGTAGAAGGACACGGGCAGGCCCGAGTCGCGCGCCGCCGATTCGACGGTGTGCTCCTGATCGGGATGCGCCAGCAGGAACTCCAGCAGCTTGCGATAGGCGGGATGGGTCCGGCAGAAGTTATCCAGCCGCAGCCATTCCTCGCGCGTGAACGACATAACCTGATTTTCGCAAAACCGCGCAGCGCCGGGCGTTACGGGAACTGAACGAGCGCAAGATAAATGGCGGCCTTGCCCTCGTGAGAGGAGTAGTAACTGACCCAAAGCTGGCCATCGTGAAAGACGAGTCCCGGGTAGCTGGTGTCGCCGCCGGAGGGCAAGGTAAGGAATTCTTCGAGGCGGCCGGCTTCGGGATCGAGCCAGCAGAGGCTGGTTCGGGTGCGCCCATCGTAGAGGCGAACGGCCGCGACCCATCGTCCGTCGGGCAGGCGGATCAGGTTGGGACCGCCGATGCGCACCCCGAGGTCTTTCCACGTCCAGTCACGGTACGGCGGGCGCGAGGCGCCGAGCAGGGCGGTCGCCGGAGGCTCATCGCGGCGCAACAGGCAGAGGGCGGCGCCATCGGGCAGGAAACGCAGTGTGGCTTCGTTGGGATAGCCATCCCGGTAAAGCTCAGGAACCACGACTTCGAAGCGTCGGCCATCGCGACTGCGGTACAGGCGCGTGAGCTGTCGGTTGTAGCCGACGGCGTAGGCGAAATCGCCGCGCCAGGTGACGCGCCACAACCAGAGGTTGGGTTCCCCGATGAGTTGCGGCGCGGTCCACCGCCGCCCGTCCCGGGTGAACCACGCCACCGAGTGTGCGGGCGTGCCTTCGGCCTGGCGCTGGACGGCGTAACTGGCAAGCATGAGTTCGCCATGGGGCGTGATGGCGAGCTTGGGATCGCGCAGATCGCGTTCCGCCATTTCGAGTCGGACGGCGGATTGCCAGTTGCGGCCATCGCGCGAGACCAGCACGCGGATGGCGCCGTCGGATGAGACGTGGCGGCTGGCTTCGCGAAAAGCGAGCCACCACTGGCCGCGGTAGCGAATGAGGTCCGTGAAGGCGTTGTGGGGCGCCTGGTCCCAGACCTTGCGGACTTCGACGAGCCGTGCGGGCGGACGGGTCGCCGGGCCGATCCAGCGATCGAGGAACTCGTAGGCCTGGCGCCGCACTTGGGGCGGGAACGAGTGACCGGCGTCGGGGTGAACGGCGACGAGACGGTCGCCCGCGCCGAAAACTTTTTCGTAAACGGGCCGCGCGAAATCCAGGCATTCGCGCACGCCCGCGATGTCAAAGTTGGAATCTTTGAGCGGGGCGTTAACAAAGACGGGTCGCGGGGCCAGGGAGGCGAGCAGTTCCGGAAAGTCGAAGGGCACGCGCGCGGGATCTTTATCGTAGCGTTCGGCGATGCGGGGCATATAACGCTTTCCTGACCAGCCGGTCAGGTCGCCGCCGTAGTAGCGGGCGAAGGAATTGAAGCCGCAGCTTGAGACCACGGCACGCACGCGCGTATCGAAGGCAGCGAGGAACAGTGCGTTGTGGCCGCCGAGCGAGTGGCCGAGAACGGCGATACGGGCGGGGTCAACTTCCGGCAAAGAGGCAAGCAGGTCCACGGCGCGAAAGTGATTGACAATGCCTTTCATGGTGGCGCTGACGTAGCCCAGCGCGTAGGGGTCGGCATCGTAGTCGCCGAGAGTAGGGTAATCGGGCGCCAGGGTTACGTAGCCGCGTTCGGCCAGTTCCCGGGCGTAATGCAAGTCGGGATCGCCGCCGAGGCCGGCCGGTTCGGCCTTGCCGATCTTCGTGGTCTGGTGCAGGCAGAGCACGGCGGGCAGGCGTCCGCGGCGCTGGCGGGGAATCAAGAGGAAGGCGGGTACCCAGTCGTCGCGTTCGGCCAGGTACGCGATCTTACGCCGGATGAAAGCAGGCTCGGCGCTTTCCTCGAGGACGCGGACCTGGGGCGCGGGCAGCAGCGGTGGCCGGAAGGCGCCCATGACGTGCTCCATGCCACGGAGGGTCTCGAGGCGGCGCTGCTCGAAGCCGGCGCGGGTGAGCCAGCCTTTCCAGGGGTCCAGCCGGCCGTAGATCCAGTCCAGCGGGACGCACTTGAGTTTGAGATTCCAGGCGTTGCCGCGCCGGCAGGCGGGAGGTCCGGCGTAGTAGGTGAACAGGACGCGTTCGTCGAGGAATTCGATGCTGGTGTAGGCGTAGGTGTGGGCGGGGTCGTCGTCCAGATCGCGGGCGAAGGTCCAGGAGCGGCCCTCGTCACGGGAGAGGGCCAGCGAAAGAGGGAAACGGATCTTGTCGGAATTGTTCCAAACAAGAAGCAGGTCTCCTGTTGCGGGGATCCGCTTCATGGACTGGGGTGAGAGGGGCGAGATCACCGGCGAGGGTTCCAGCGGGGACCAGGTCTCGCCGCCATCCGCGGAAAAGGACTGGTACATGCGACCGAACTCGGTGCGGACCCACAACAGGAGGCGGCCATCGCGCAGCTCGACGACGCCGGGTTCCTGGGCCCCGTGCCGGCTCGCGGGCAGGTCGAGGATGGTGCGGCTGGCGCGCCAGGTGCGGCCTTCGTCGTCGGAGAAATAGACGCGGCTGCGGATGCGCGGATCCACGCGATAGTCGGAGGTAAAGAACACGGGCAGGAGGACGCGGCCGGAAGAGAGCTGGACGGCGCGGTCGTGGTTGAAGCCGGTATAGGAGGGGTAGGGTTCGACGGGCAGGGGCGCCGGCTCGGAGAAGGTGCGGGCGTCGTCGGTGGAGACGCGCAGCATGGGCAGGCAGTCGGCGGGCGAGTTCTTGCGGCAAAAGAAGAAGAGGATTTTGCCCGAGCGGAGGCGGAGCAGGTCGGGTTCCATGACGTTCATGCGCCCGATGTTTTCCTGGAGGACGAACTCGGGGCCCCAACTGCGGCCCTGATCCTCGGAGATGCGGGCAGCCAGGAAGGCGGGATCCCAGTCTTCGCCGCCGCCGGAGTAAAAGCGCGTCCAGACCAGCAGGAGACGCCCGTCGCGCAGGCGGAGGACGTCGGCTTCCGAATTGCGAGGGTTGCCCGGGCCGGCGGGCGCGACAAAATACTGAAAAATGTTCTGGCGGGCAGCGGCGGGCAGGGCCAGCAGGGCTGCGGCCAGTGCGACGCGAATTCCAGCTATTGTTTCAAACATTCTTCGATCGAAGTGAAGGGAATTTCGCCCTCCCGGATCAGGCGGCACCCCGGCTCGGTGATATCCACCGTGGTGGCGCCATGCCCCGAGCATGGGCCCCCGTCGAGCACCAGGTCCACCCGCCCGTCCATCATGGCGAAGACCTCGACCCCCGTCCGGCAGGTCGGCAGGCCGGAAATGTTGGCGCTGGTGGCGATGAGCGGCTGACCGAGGCTTTCCAGCAGGGCCGCGGCAACCCGCGAGCGCGATTGCCGGAGCGCCAGGCGGCCGGTGTTGCCGGTGACCTTCAGGGGCACGCGTGCGGAGGCGTGCACGATCAGAGTGAGCGGGCCGGGCCAGAAGCGGCGCGCGAGCACATAAAAGCTGGGAGGCAGCTCCCGGGCCAGTTCCTCGGCCATCAGCAGGTCGCTGACGAGCAGGGGCAAGGAACGTTCCGGCGCGCGGCCTTTCGCGTGGAAGACCTGAGACACGGCGCGGAGGTTGAAAGGATCGGCGACGAGGGCGTAGAGCGCGTCGGTAGGGACGGCTACCACGCCGCCGGCGCGGATGACTGCGATGGCGCGCGCCAGCGCCTGAGCAGAGGGTTCTTCGGGGTTGATTTCGATCAGGTCAGTGGGCATCCTCTCTGGGGCCGACGGCTTCCGCGACTTCGATGGCCACTTCGTAGCGTCCGAAGGGCGCGCTGATTTGCACGCCCTGGACCATATGGCGGATCTCGCGAATCATTTCCCGCGCGATGGCCACGCCTTCCCGGCGCGCCTGCTCGGCGGTTGCCGCGCGGCGCATGCGCGCCATGAAAGACTCGGGAACGGGGACGCGCAGCTCGTTCACCATGAACTCGGCGTTGCGATAGCTGGCCAGAGGCCAGACGCCGGCGATGACGGGGATGCGGAATCCCTCGATGCGTTTGAGAAAGCGTTCCAGCAGCCGGAGGTCGAAGACCGGCTGGGTCACGGCGTACTCGGCGCCGGCTTCCACCTTCCAGGCGAAGCGGCGCATTTCTTCTTCGAAGTTGAGCGCGCCGGGATTGACGCCGACGCCGATGAGCAGCGAAGTCTGGGCGCCGATGGGGTTGCCGCCGATATCCAGGCCGCGATTCAGGTTGCTGACGATGTTGACCAGGCCGATCGAGTCCACGTCGAAGACGGCGGTGGCGGCAGGATAAGCGCCCATGCGCGGGGGATCGCCTGTGATGCAGATCAGATTGCGGATGCCGACCGCCTGCGCCCCCAGCAGCTCGGACTGAATGCCGAGCAGGTTTCGATCCCGGCAGGCGAAATGGAGCACGGCTTCGATGCCGGCGTGCTGCTGGATGAGCTGGCAGGTGACCTGCGCGCTCATGCGTGCGCTGGCGCGCGGACCGTCCGGCACGTTGATGCAGTCAATGCCGTGGGCTGCGCAGAGCCGGGCGCCTTCGATCTCCTTGCTGGCGTCGGGACCGCGGGGCGGCAGGATTTCGACGAAGATCACGAAGCGCCCCTGAGCCAGTTTGGCGCCCAGGCGCGATTTCTGCGCCATGGGGACAGGGGGCAGGGCTTTGGCGCGAACTGCAGGCTCCTCGACGGTGACCTGGAAGCGGCGATGCACCGGCTGGAGCGAACGCGTTTCGGCGCGAATGGCGCGGATGTGCTCGGGCGTGGTTCCGCAGCAGCCGCCCACGATGCGGACGCCGGCCTGGATGAAGCGGCGTGCGTACTGGGCCATGTATTCGGGCGTTCCCAGATAAATCCTGCGACCCTCGACCATGGCGGGCAGGCCGGCATTGGGCATGGCGCTCATGGGCTTGGCCGACAGGCTCAGCATGCGCTCGATGGTTTCGAGCATGCCTTTGGGGCCGACCGAGCAGTTCAGGCCGATGACGTCGGCGGGCCACTCGTCCAGCCGCCGCGTGAAGGTCTCCACGTCCGTGCCGTCGGGCATGCGCCCGAAATCATCCACGGTGACCTGGGCGATGACGACCATCTCGTCGCCGGCTACCTCGCGGGCGGCAAAGATCGCTTCGCGCAGCTCGTTGAGGTTGCCGAAGGTCTCCAGGATGAGCAGGTCCACGCCGGCCTCGACCAGGGCACGGATCTGACGGCGGAACGCTTCGCGGGCTTCCTCGAACGAGGTCGGGCCGAGCGGCTCGATGCGGACGCCTAGGGGGCCGACCGAGCCGGCGACGAAGGCCATGTCCTGGGCGGCCTGCCGGGCCAGACGGACGCCGGCCTGGTTAATGGCCTCCAGCTTCTCAGCCAGACCGTACGCGGCGAGGCGGAAGGGATTGGCGCCGAAGGTGTTGGTTTCCAGGATCTCCGCGCCGGCGGCGACGTACTCGCGGTGGATGCCGAGGACGAGATCGGGCGCCGAAAGGTTGAGCTCGTCGTAGGAGCGATTGATGAAGGCGCCGCGTGCGTAGAGCATGGTGCCCATGGCGCCGTCGGCGATGAGCACGCGCTCGGCGAGCTGCTTGCGGAATTCCTGGGTACGGGGCGACACGCTCACTTTCGGGGTTGTTGACGCCGCCTGATTCCGGATCCTGGCGTTGCCTGCGCCACGGGCAAAGTCCGGGCGAGAGCGGGCGCAGGTAGCACGCCTCCTGGCTTCGCCTCGGTCGGGGCTTGGCTGCGATTCAGCCGGATCCGGACAGAAAAGCGGCGATCGTGCTTGATTGTAGCGCAGCGGCGGCGCAGAGACAAATCGCGGGGTGGCGGAAGAGCTTTGGGCAAGACGCACCGTTCGGGCCGGGCGGCGGAAATCCCCGAGCGCGCGGCGAAATCGCAGACGGCGCGGTCATGTGGGAACGCCCGGCACCGAGCAGCGGGGCACACGTCGGACCGGCCTGCGCGGGATTCGCGGCGGTCAGGAGCGGGAAAACAGGACCACTCTCGGCTGGGTTCAACAACGCATAGCAGGCGCTCAGCGGACGGGTTCCTCGTCCTCCAGCTCCCAGGCGGGGGAGGTATCCAGATCCTCTTCTTCGAGGATCTGCCCGCAATCCAAACAACGGAGATAGTCAACGCCGTCGCGACGGGCGATGACCTGGGTTCGTTTGTGTCGGCAAACGGGTTCCATAAAGACCGGGTTACCCTTATTCTATTCCGGCGGCCGGGCAAGTCAAGAGGCCGAATTGGGTCATCGAAAATGTCACGGAAGGCGGGATCGTTGGGTCAGCAAAAAAGTAACCGTAGCGGACGCTCGCCTGCCCTTTTCGCCGAGGGCGATTTTGGGCAGCGCGGCCACCCGTCAAGGGTGCCCTCCGGCTCGCCGCGCTCGCCCTTGACAGGTCCTGGCCGCGCCGCCGGGGACTCTCCAGCTGATAGGCGAAAAGGGCAGGCTGGGCTCGAGGCAGGCCACGGGCTTCACACTGAGGTCATGGACGCCGACGCTCGCAACCAATACTTGCGGGAGCTGCATGAGGAGTACTGCCTGGCGCCGGAAGCGGTCAAGAGCCGCCTGCTTTTGGAGCAGATCCCGGTGAAGGTGGCCGAGGAGTGGGACCGCCGCCAGGTGGGAAACCTGCAAGTGGATCTGGTGGCCCACTGCGGCCAGTCCACCGCGGGCCGTTTCCTGTGGACGGTGTCCACGGTGGACATCGCCTCGAACTGGTGGGAGGGCGAGCCGGTGATGCGGCTGGCGTCGAAGACCCGGAGGGGGAGCAAAGTGCATCGCCGCTAGGATGTGCCGGCCACGCCGTATCAGCGCCTGCTGGCTTCGGGCCAGCTCAGCCAGGCGGCGCGGCAGAGCCTGGAACAGCGTTACGCGAGTCTGAACCCGATCCAGCTGCGCCAGCAGATCGAGCACCGGCAGAATGAGTTGCTGAGGACCATTCGCGGCAGGGAGACCAGCCCGGATTCGTCTCGCAAACTGACCTCTCGTTCGGTTACCTCTTTTCGTGACCCAACGGGCGGCTGTTCGGTTACCGGAGGAAATGACCTGACACGGGTGGGAGAAAGCAACGCGCACTCGGCCTCGTTGTCAACGGCCTGTTGGGGAAACTGGCGCCGGGAAGCAATAAAATTGCCAGCCATATTCCTGCGCTATCGGCAGAAATAGAACGTCAAAGCTGCGCCGAATCCAACCGGCACAAGTCACGGCCCGCAGTAGGAACAGGCGCCACTCAGGCAGCCGCCGGCGACTGCAGTACGCGGCGGGTCCAGGCGAGGCTGGCCTCCAGGTCTTCGCGCTCCCGCTTTTGGGCTTCTTCCTTGCTGAGGGAAGGCGGGGCGGGTCGTGGCGTGCCGCGTTCCGCCAGAGCGAGAAAACGCGCGAACTCCCAGGCGGGCGTCTTGCGGTAGGCTTCCCAAAACTTGGGGTCCAG
>JAPWUP010000227.1 GCA_028275505.1 Bryobacteraceae bacterium | reverse complement strand
AGGGGCTATGATATAAGGGAAAGTTGGCGTCGCACTGGTACGAGCCATCCCCGGCGAGAGCGTAGCAGGCAGCGCGCTCCGCCTGTCCCTCGAAGCAGTTCCCCGCGCCTCGGCGCATGGGGTTTCGTCAAGGAGAGAAGATCATGGAACCCAAAGGCGACATCGCACTGATTGGCCTCGCAGTCATGGGCCAGAATCTGATCCTCAACATGAGCGATCACGGCTTTACCGTGGTCGCTTACAACCGCACGGTTTCCAAGGTAGACGAGTTCCTGAACGGCGCCGCCAAGGGCCGCGACAACATTCTGGGCGCCCACTCCATCGAGGAGATGGTCCGCCTGCTCAAGAAGCCGCGCAAGATCATGCTGATGGTCAAGGCGGGCAAGCCTGTGGACGATTTCATCGAGCTGTTGTTGCCGCATCTGGAGCCCGGCGACCTGATCATTGACGGCGGCAACTCGCACTTCCCCGACACGATCCGCCGCACCCAGTACCTGCGCAGCAAGGGTCTGCTGTACATCGGCACGGGCATTTCGGGCGGCGAGGAAGGCGCCCGTCACGGTCCCTCGATCATGCCCGGCGGGACACCGGAAGCCTGGCCGCTGGTCAAGGACATCTTCCAGGCCATCGCTGCCAAGGCGCCCGACGGCCAGCCTTGCTGCGAGTGGATCGGCAGTGACGGCGCCGGCCACTACGTGAAAATGGCGCACAACGGCATCGAGTACGGCGACATGCAATTGATCTGCGAGGCCTACCAGCTCATGAAGGACGGCCTCGGCATGTCGAACGAAGAGATGCACAAGGCGTTCGCCGAATGGAACGAGGGCGAGCTGTCCAGCTACCTGATCGAGATCACGCGCGACATTCTCGCTTACAAGGACGAAAACGGCGAATACGTGGTGGACAAGATCCTGGATGCCGCGGGGCAGAAGGGCACCGGGAAGTGGACCACGATCAGCTCGCTCGATCTCGGCGTGCCGGTGACGTTGATCGCCGAGGCGGTCTTCGCCCGCTGCCTGAGCGCCATGAAGGAGCAGCGCGTGGAGGCTTCCAAAATCTTGAAGGGGCCCAAAGGGCGGCTGGAAGGCGATCGCGCTACCTGGGTGGAAGATATTCGGCGCGCGCTGCTCGCCTCCAAGATCGTTTCTTACGCGCAGGGCTTCATGTTGATGCGCGAGGCCGCCAAGGAATACCACTGGAATCTCAACTACGGCTCCATCGCCTCGATCTGGCGCGCGGGCTGCATCATCCGCTCGGTCTTCCTGGGCCGGATCAAGGAGGCTTTCGACCGCAATCCCGACCTGCCGAACCTGCTGCTGGATGATTATTTCCGCAGCGTGATCGAGCGGTGCCAGGATTCCTGGCGGCGCGTGGTCTCCTCGGCGGTGCAGATCGGCGTGCCGGCGCCCGCCTTCTCTACGGCGCTGGCCTTCTATGACGGCTACCGCTGCGAGCGGCTGCCCGCCAATCTGCTTCAGGCGCAGCGTGATTACTTCGGCGCGCATATGTACGAGCGCGTGGACCGGCCGCGCGGTGAGTTCTTCCACACGAACTGGACTGGGCGCGGCGGTACGGTGGCCTCGACCGCATACACGGTCTAAGGAGGAAGGCAGAACATGGATATCGGTTTGAACATCCCCAAGGAAGGCGCGTTCGACTTGATCTCGCTGGGGGCGCTCGTGCACCGGCTGGACCCCGGCGTGGTTCCGTTCCGCAAAGCGACCCGCTGCGACATTCACGTATCGGGCGGCGAGTACAACGTGGCCGCCAACCTGGCCGACTGCTTCGGTTTGCGCACCGCCATCGTCACCGCCATGGTGGACTACCCCATCGGGGATCTGATCGCCGAGCGCGTGCGGGCCATGGGCGTCCACGCCTTTTACAAGCGCTTCAAGCACAACGGCGTGAACGGGCCGAACATGGCCACCGTCTACAGCGATCGCGGTTACGGCGTGCGCCCGCCTGTGGTGTTCTATAACCGGAGCAACGAGGCTGCGGCGCTGCTCAAGCCGGGTGATTTCAACTGGAAGGAAATCTTCGCGGGCGGCGTGCGCTGGTTCCACTCCGGCGGCATCTTCGCCTCGCTTTCGGCCACCACCGGCGAGCTGATCATCGAGGGCATGCAGGCGGCCAAGGAGGCGGGCGCTGTCGTCTCCTTCGATCTGAACTACCGGGCCAAGCTGTGGGGCGTCTGGGGCGGCCAGCAGAAGGCTCAGGAAGTGATGAGCCGTATCGTGGCCCATGCCGACGTGCTGGTGGGCAACGAGGAAGACCTGCAACTGGGCCTCGGGATCCCCGGACCGGAAGTGGCTGCGGCGTCCAAGCTGGATCCGAAGGCCTTCCTGGCCATGATCGAGACCGTGGTCCAGCGCTATCCCAACGTGAAAGTCGTGGCCACCACGCTGCGCGAGGTGCACTCCAGCAACCGGCACAGTTGGAGCGCGGTGGCCTGGATCAACGGCAAGGCCTACCAGGCGCCAACCTGCGAGCTGGATGTCTACGACCGCGTGGGCGGCGGCGACGGCTTCGCCTCGGGCTTCTTCTACGGCCTGCTCACGGGCGAGCCGCCGGAGGAGGCGGTGCGGCTGGGCTGGGCCCACGGCGCGTTGCTGACGACCTTCCCGGGCGATACCACCATGGCCACGCTGGAGCAGGTGCGGGCGTTCGCCCGCGGCGGTTCGGCGCGGATTCAGCGGTGATGACGGAAACATTTCCTGCCGGTGTTGTCGAGCGCGCCGCCCGCATCCGGCTCCTGCTCATGGATGTGGACGGCGTGCTCACCGACGGCAAGCTCTACAACGTGCCGGACCCCAGCGGGCGCATGGTCGAGACCAAGGGCTTCGACTCGCAGGACGGCATCGCGCTCCAGTGGCTTTCCTGGAAGGGCATCCGCACCGGCCTGATCAGCGGGCGCGTTTCCCCGGCGACCGAGGAACGCGCCCGCCAGTGCCGCTTCAGCTACATTTACCAGGGCCACATCGAGAAAATTCCCATCTTTGAGGAAATCCTGCGCGACGCCGGCGTTCAGCCGGACGAGGTGGCCTACATCGGAGACGATCTCACGGATGCCGTCATCATGCGGCGCGTGGGGCTGGCCATCGCCACCGCCAACGCCAGGCCCGAGGTCAAGCGCCTCGCGCACTGGGTGACGGCAAATCCCGGTGGCCATGGCGCCGTACGCGAAGTAGCGGAGCTGCTGCTCAAGGCCCAGGGCCACTGGGAAGACATCCTCCGCAAGTACGAAGCGTTCGAGTAGGGTGCGACATGGCGAACGAACGCGTAGGGTTGTTGATCGAAGGGCCGGGCGGTCCGGGCGTGCTTCACCAGCTCACCGGCGTGATCGCGCGGCATCAGGGCGATATCACGCTGGTCGAGATTCTGGAGAACACGCCGGAGCGATCGCGGATCTACTTCGAAGTGGACCTGCCGGGCGCCCCCGACGCGCTGGTATCAGAACTTCAGGCATTGCCCGTGGTTCGGTCCGTCACGCTTACGGAAACCTTCCAGAAGATTTACGGCAAGCGCGTGATCATCATGGGCGGCGGCGCGCAGGTCGGGCAAGTCGCTCTCGGCGCCATCTCGGAAGCGGACCGACACAACATCCGCGGCGAGCACATCTCGGTAGACACCATTCCGCTGGTGGGTGAGCAGGCGTTGGCCGCTGCGGTGCGCGCGGTGGCGCGGCTGCCGCGAGCCAAGGCGCTGGTGCTGGCCGGCTCGCTCATGGGCGGCGAGATCGAAAAGGCCGTCCGCGAAGTGCGCCAGCAGGGGCTGCTGGTGATCAGCCTGAACATGGCCGGCAGCGTGCCGGATGCGGCGGATTTTGTGGTGACGGATCCGGTCCAGGCCGGCGTGATGGCGGTCATGGCCGTCGCGGATACGGCCAAGTTCGATCCTGCGCGTTTGAAGCGGCGGGTGTTCTGAAGTCTCTCAGGTAATCGCCAGCATTCGCTCGAGCGGCGCCAGGGCGCGCAGGCGCAGGTCCTCGGGTATCTCCACCCGCGGCTCCAGCTTGAGCAGGCAATCGCGCAGCTTTTCCAGCGTGTTCCGCTTCATGTAGGGGCACTCGCTGCAATTGCACTCCTCGTTAGGGATGAAATAGAAGCGCTTGTCGGGCGCCACGCGCTTCAGCGAGTGCAGGATCCCGCTTTCGGTGACCACGATGATCTCGCGGGCAGGTGCGGTTGCGCACCACTGAACGATAGCGGAAGTGGATCCGATGAAATCGGCCTGGTCGAGCACCTCGGAGGGGCACTCGGGATGAGCGGCCACCAGCGCGTCGGGATGTTCGGCGCGAGCAGCGGCAAGGCGCCGGGCCGTGAAGGTGGCGTGAACCACGCACGACCCCTGCCAGATCTTCATGTTCTCGCGACCGGTCTGGCGCTTGACGTAGTTGCCAAGATTGGCGTCAGGCAGGAACAGGATGGGTTTTTCAGGAGGGATCGAGTTGACTACCGCCACCGCGTTGCGCGACGTGCACAGGATATCGCTGAGGGCCTTCACCTCGACCGAGGTGTTGATGTAGGCCACGATCACGTGATCGGGATGGCGCTCGCGGAACATGCGCACCTGGTCGGCGGGGCAGGAGTCCACCAGCGAGCAGCCGGCCTCGCGATCGGGCACGACCACGATCCGGTTCGGATTCAGCACCTTGGCCGTTTCGGCCATGAACCAGACGCCGCAGAAGGCGATCACGTCGCCATCGAATTCGCGTGCCTTGCGGGCCAACTCGAGGCTGTCGCCCACGGCGTCGGCCAGTTCCTGGATCTCCGGCTCCTGGTAATGATGGGCCAGCAGGATGGCGCGACGCTGGCGCTTGAGCTCCAGGATCTCCTCAGCCAGGGATGTAACGGCAGGCATGATGCGCTCGGTTTAATGCCATTGTAACAATTGGCGAGACTCGGCTCTGCTTGTTAGACTCGGACTTTATGCCTTACGTTGCGCTTTTGTTGATCGGGCTCGTGGCAGGCGTCGCCGCGGGAATGTTCGGGATCGGAGGGGGACTGATCATTGTGCCCGCCCTGATGTTCGTCATGAAAGCCAGGCCGCTGGATGCCATCGGGACCAGTCTGGCGGCGCTGATTCCGCCCGTCGGTTTACTGGGCGCGGTAGAGTACTATCGCAACGGGCACATCAAGTTGGGCTGGGCCGCCCTGATTGCTGCGGGATTGTTTGCGGGAGCCTTCTTCGGCGCGAGAATCATGATCTCGTTGCCCGAAGTTTTGGTGCGCAGGATTTACGCGATCTTCTTGCTGGCGATGAGCCTGCGGATGCTCGTTACGGGGAAGTGATTGGGTTGCCGGGCAGCAGTTTTCGCGTTGCGGCGGCGATGGTCTGAGCAGCCGAATCGCCGGCCTCTTCCAGCCAGTATTCGCGTTCGATCCAGTCGGTCAGCGGCAGGTTGCGGAAGTAAAGGCGCTCCTGGACGACGAGGCACTTGCGGGTGACGAACAGGGATTTGCTTTCGCGCAGGTAGCGGCGCTCCTCGATGCGGATGTCGCTGAGCAGCTCTTCGAGCGCCTTTCGCCGGGCCGCCTCTTCGGCTGCGCGCACCCGCTCTTCCATCTGTTGATTCTGGGCGAGCACGAGGGCCCGGGCCTCAGCCGTTGCCGCCCGTTCCTTGGCCAGGCTGACTTCCATGCGGGCTTGGGTGACCAAGGTGGCCAGCAGGGCCGAGCCGACGGCGACAAAGCCGGGCAGTACGATCCACAGGATCGCCTGAATGGTGTCGCTATCCATGACGTAGGCGCTCGAGTGCCTTCTCAGATCCTGAATCGGGCGCGGCGGGGTGGCGCTTGAGGGTGCTAAGGCAAACGCCCGCCCCTTCTGAGGGATTTTCCCGAGATCTCCCGGGACA
>JAPWUP010000334.1 GCA_028275505.1 Bryobacteraceae bacterium | reverse complement strand
GCTATCCATGACGTAGGCGCTCGAGTGCCTTCTCAGATCCTGAATCGGGCGCGGCGGGGTGGCGCTTGAGGGTGCTAAGGCAAACGCCCGCCCCTTCTGAGGGATTTTCCCGAGATCTCCCGGGACACGCGAAGGTCGAGTCGCCAGCGGTCCCCGATCCCGGGCATATACTGGTCCACGGGAGGTCGCGTGCGAGTCGAATCTCACCGAGACGGTCCCCGCAATCGCGGCTCATCCTGGCTGCTGCCACGGGTGATAGCGGCGGGGCTTGCCTTTGTGGTCTCGCTCCAGGCCCAGGACGGTCCGTGGAACCACCGCGTGTTGTTAGCCACGTCGGAGGACGGCCTGCGCTGGACGGTCCAACCGGAAATCCTCGCTGAGCGGGCTTCGGTGCCGGAGCTGTTCCTCGATCCGGAGGGCCGCCCGACGATTCTGTTCGTGGATGCCAGCGAGGCGCCGGAACGGTTGGGGGCGCTCCGACGCGATCACGACGGATCGTGGAAGCGGGTGGCGACCAACCTGAGAGGGGTGGATCCCAACATCGTCCGGCTCGAAGACGGTTCATACCGCGCTTATGTGAAGGCCGGTCTGGACGGCACCATTGACGTCTACGCTTCGGAAGACGGTCTGAACTGGACACGATTGGGCGAGGCCTTCCACGATCCCCGCTACCCGCATGCCACCGATCCCGACGTCTTCCGGACTTCCGATGAGTGGGTGATGCTGCTGTCACTCGGCCCTCGCCTGCTGCGGTGTACCTCCCCGGACGGCCTGCGCTTCACCACGGACGGGACGGTGCTCGAACTCGGCGGGTCGGTCTCGGACACGATTGCGGTGGAGGGCGGCTGGCGGACCTTTTTCCACGTGAACCCGGACCCGCAGACTGGGGCGCGGATGCGCATTCGCTCGGCCTTCACCGCGGACGGCAGGACGTGGCAAGTGGAGGAAGGGGACCGGGTGGCGCCGCCGCGCGAAGGACCCGCGGCGCTGGGCGTAGCCGATCCCGCGCCCATCCAGCTTCCCGACGGCAAGTGGTTGATGGCGCTGAAATCTTTTATTGCGCCCCTCGGGAGAGGGCCGGGTCCGGGGCCCCTCCCCGTGGGCTTGTGGGGGCACGCGGTCGGCAGTGCGACGAGCGAGGATGGGCTGAACTGGGTCCGGGAAGAGGGGGTGCGAATCGCGGCCGCCTCGGTGCCCGCGGCCATCGCCGACGGCGATGAGCGGGTTTTGCTTTACTATGTCCAGCCGCCCTCGGAGCCTGGCAAGCCCGAGACCGTGGCTTGCGCGGTCTCGACCGACGGCTTCATCTTCCGTCCGGAGGCCTCGTTCCGGATCGAGGGTCTCAGTACGCTCAAGGCGGTGGATCCCTCCATCGTGCGGGACGAAGAAGGCAGGTTCCGGCTTTACTATCTGGCCTCGGACCACCCGGGCGATCCCGCGCAAGGCCCCAATCCACACGCGATTCACCTCGCCATTTCCGACGATGGCATCCGGTTCCGCGAAGTGGGGCCTGTGTTTGAGTACCCGGACCTCGTGGATCCCGACGTGTTCCAGTTCCGAGGGCGCTGGTGGATGTTTGTCTTCTCCGCCGGGCGCACGATCATCGCGCAATCCGAGGACGGCTTCCGGTTCGAATACCTCGAGACCCTGCCGTTGCCGGGGTGGGGAACGACCGCCCCCGTGCTCCTGCCGGACGGACGCCTTCGGCTCTACGCTTTCGACCAGCGCACTCCTGCGGGTAACGTCGTCCGGAGCTTCGTATCGGAAGACGGGCTGGGGTGGGTGCCGGAACCGGGCGTCCGCCTCCAGGCGCGCCCGGATGAACAGATCACCGACCCCTATGTAATCCGCTGGCGCGGCGGCTACCGGATGTATTTCAAGACGCTGCGACCACCACAAGTCCGACCACCCGCATAGCAGGCGGGTTGGGCGGGGAGCTCCCGCCGGGGCACCAAGGGGATCGCCCGTGTTAAACTGATCGGTTAAGTCCTTTTCAGATATCGGCCACGAACCTGCGCCCCGTTCGCGGCGGCGCGAAACCACTGGGGATTCATGGGGACAATGAGAGCGACGTTGGCGGTCTTGCTGTTCCTGGCGGTCACCCCTGCCATCGGACCGTCAGAGCTCCCGGAAAGGATTTGCAAGAACTACCAGGCCGATCCCCGGCTGCAGCGTCTGCTTTCCTTTTTCGAGACCTACGAATGCCCGGCCCGGGATCATGCCGAAGAATTCCTGTTCGCCGCGGATTTGCACGGGCTGGACTGGAGGCTCCTGCCCAGCATCGCCTTCGTGGAGACCGGCGGCGGCAAGACGGCGCGCGGCAACAATCTGTTCGGGTGGGATTCGGGCAGGAGCGAGTTTCCTTCGGTGCCCGACGGGATCCACTGGGTGGCTTGGCGCCTCGCCAACTCGAAACTCTACGCGGGCAAACCTGCTGACGCGGTTTTGCGGACCTACAACCCTCACCCCCGCTACGCGGGCCTGGTCAAACTCGTGATGAAGCAAATCGCGGCCCAATGAGCCGCAGCCTTGCTCAGGCCTCCAGCAGGCGAATGGCGGCGTACAAGCCGCCCAGGATGATCGCCGTCGCCAGGACTGCCAGACCCCACTTCAGCAGTCGCTGGGCGGGCGTGGACTCTGCGGCCTCATACTGCTTGATGTGCTCGTCAAGGCTTTCGAACATCGCCTCACCTCCTGACGCTCGGAGCGTCGCATGAGACCGGGTATGAGGACGAGATTATTGTATTACGGCTGGCGGGAAAAAGCACCCGGAAAGTGAGCGGGCGCCGAGTTCGGCGAACCTCACAGCCCCATACGTTCCAGCTTGCGGTAGAGGGTCTTGCGCTCGATGCCGAGGATCCGGGCGGCCCGGCTTTTGTTGCCGCCAGTGGCTTGGAGGACCCGTCGGATTTGCTCCTCTTCGGCGGCGGCCAGCGTCTCGTCGGGCCGTTCCCGGGGCGCCGTGGCTTGGATCGCCTGCCTCACGGCGTCCCCGTCAATCCGCCCGCCGGGCGCCAGGATGACCAGCCTCTCGATGATGTGCTGGAGCTGGCGGACGTTGCCCGGCCAGGTGTAATCCTCCAAGGCGCGGATGCCATCGGGCAACAGGCGCGCCTCCAACCCATAGCGCTGGTTGTACTTTTTCAGGAAGTGGTGCGCCAGTAAGGGAACGTCGCCGCGGCGCTGGCGCAGAGGCGGCAGCACGATCCGCACTACGTTCAGGCGGAACCAAAGGTCTTGACGGAACTTGCCTTCTTCCACCAGCTTTTGCAGGTCCCGGTTCGTGGCGGCGATGACGCGCACGTCCACCGCTTTGGGCCGGGCCGCGCCTACGGGCCGGATCTCACGCTCTTGCAGGAAGCGCAGCAGCTTGAGCTGGAAGCCGAGGTCAATGTCGCCGATCTCATCCAGAAAGACCGTGCCGCGGTGGGCTGCCTCGAAGACGCCAACACGGTCGCGGTCGGCCCCCGTGT
>JAPWUP010000256.1 GCA_028275505.1 Bryobacteraceae bacterium | reverse complement strand
CCCTTGATCACCGCCATGGGGCGCAGGCGGGCCACCTTGCGCGCCAGCCCCGCGGCGTGAACCACCTCAATGACCTGATCCACGTTCTTGTAGGCTTCGGGGACCTCTTCGAGAATGCCATCGCGCGTCTCGCTGCGCACCAGAATGCCCTGCTGCTCGAGCCGTTCCTGCACTTCGCGCGCGTTGCGGCCTTTCTTGGCGGCCGTGCGCGACATCAGCCGGCCCGCGCCGTGGCAGACGCTGCCGAAGGTCTCCTGCATGGCGCGCTCGGTCCCGACGAGCACCCAGGACGCCGTGCCCATGCTGCCGGGAATGAGAACGGGCTGCCCGATCTGCCGATACGCGGCGGGAATCTCGCGATGCCCGGGCGGGAACGCGCGGGTAGCGCCCTTGCGGTGCACGAGGACGCGGCGTTTCTGACCGTTCACGATGTGGGTCTCCTCCTTGGCGATGTTGTGCGCCACGTCATAGACCAGATCCACGCGCACGTCCTTGCCGAACAGCTTCTCCAGCGAGCCGCGCAGGAAATGCAGGATCACCTGCCGGTTGGCCCAGGCGAAGTTCGCCGAGGCCCTCATGGCAGCCAGGTACGCCTGTCCCTCAGGCGACTGGATGGGCACGCAGGCGAGCTGGCGATCGGGCAACGTGATGTTGTAGCGCTTCATGGCCGCGCCCATCTCGGCCAGGTAATCCGTGCACACCTGATGTCCCAGCCCGCGGGATCCGCAGTGGATGAGGACCACCACCTGATTGAGTTCGAGGCCCATGGCGCGGGCTGCTTCCTCGTCGTGGATCTGCTCGACCCACTGCACCTCGAGGAAGTGGTTGCCGCTGCCCACGGTGCCGAGCTGGGGCCGGCCGCGCTCCTTGGCTTTGGCGGAAACTTTGTCGGGATCCGCGCCAGGCAGGCAGCCGCCCTCTTCCGCGAACTCGGCATCCCGCTCCACGCCGTAGCCCTGGCGAACCGCCCAGCGCGCACCTTCGACCAGCACCTGATCCAGTTGTGCGTTGCTCAACCGGATCGGTCCTTCGCTGCCCGTTCCGCAAGGTATGTCGCGGAAGAGCTGATTGACCACTTCCCGCAGCCGTGGGCGAACTTCGTCCTGCGTCAGATTCGTGCGGACCAGCCGGACGCCGCAGTTGATGTCAAAGCCCACGCCGCCCGGCGAAACCACGCCACTCTGGATGTCGGTGGCCGCCACGCCGCCGATGGGGAAGCCGTAACCCTGATGAATGTCCGGCATGGCCAGGCTGTAGCCCACGATGCCCGGCAGCGTGGCCACGTTCATGGCCTGTTCCAGCGACTGGTCCTTGCGGATCTGGTCAATCAGTTCCTTGCTGGCGTAAATGATGACGTCGGTGCGCATGCCGCGCCGCTCATCGCGCGGGATTCGGAAGCGGTACTCGTCCAGGGCTATGAGCTGCATGGCGCGGGACCCCTAAATGTCGAGGATGACCTGGGCGTACCACCCCTCGGGTCGTTGCTCCACGACGAGCTGGTGGTAGGTGACGCCCTTGATTATCAGCTTAGCGCGGTGACGCTCGGGGTTGCAGGGTTCGCCGTAGCCTCTGCCCTCGACCGCTTCGGGGCTTATGCGCGTGACCTCGAAGCGCCGCAGCAGGAGCCGCCGGGCGTCGAGCACGAACAGAACTTCGCTCAGCCAGTTCACCATGAGCGATTCCCAGTCCCAGCCTTTCGCGCTGATCTCGCAGGACTGGCGCTCCTCCACGTTGTCCAGCTCGAACGCCAGCGACATCAGCGCCTCGCCGGCGCGCGCGAACAGTTCCTCCGGCGTCGCCGCACGGACGCGGAAACCGATGTCTGCCGTGTGCTCGATGACCTCAAACACGACCCACTCCTGCCGGCTCGGGCGCGGCCTTCTCGGGCGCCAGCTCCTTGGTGGGATCAATCTTGAGCCAAAGCAGCGCGCTGATCGCCAGCATGCCGGCCATCGGCCAGAGCATGGCGTCGTAACTGGCGAACCAGCGCACCAGGTAGCCGAACACCACCGAGGAGAGGAAGGAGCCGATCTGTCCCGCCGTATTCATGGCGCCCGTCACCGCCCCGGCGTACTTGCGGCCTACGTCCAGGCACACTGCCCACGCCACCGGCAGCATGAAATCGGAACCGGCGTACGCCAAGGCGAGCAAAACCACCGCCGCGTACTTGTAGCGGATCAACCCGGTCAGCACCATGAACAGCGAAGAGGCTCCCAATCCGATCATACCCACTGTGCGCCGGCCCCACTTCAGGCCCAGTTTCTTGACCAGGTGATCGCTCACCATGCCGCCGGAAAGGTTAGCGATGGCGCCGCAGATGAACGGCAGCGGCGACAACCAGGCCATTTCCTGGGGCGTATAGCCGCGCCCCTTGACCAGAAAGGTGTGCAGCCAGGAAAGGAAGAAGTACGATCCCCAGCAATAAGTGTGATACATCACGAGGATCGTCCAGAACTGGCCGTTCCTGAGCACCTGTTTCCACGGCAAACCGTGGTGCGTGCGGGCCGCGGCCTGACCGCGTTCGATTTCCTCGATCTCCTCCGGCGGCACGCCGGGTTTTTCGCGCGGAGTGTCCCGATACCACCAGTACCAAGTAATCGCCCAGACCACTCCCAGCAGCGCGAACAGGTGGAAGGCTGCCCGCCAGCCCCACATCAACTGAATGGGGACCACGAGCACCGGGCTGAGCGCGCCCCCGATGCGACTCGCCATCCACACGATGCCCTGCGCGCGCGCCCGCTCCGTGGTCGGGAACCAGCGCGAGATGCTCGAGGAAGCGTTGGGATAAGCGCCAGCCTCGCCCGCGCCGAACAGGAACCGCACGAGGAGCAGGAGGTAGTAATTCGAAACCGAACCCGTCAGGGCCGTGAAGGCGGACCACCAGGTGACAATCCGGGTGAGCACCTTGCGGGCACCGATGCGATCGCCAAGGGCGCCGCTTGGGATCTCGAAGGCCGCGTATGCAATCGCGAACACTCCCACCACCCAGCCCCATCGCTCCGGGGGTATGTTCAGGTCCTTCTGCATGGCGGGTCCGGCCACCGAGATACAGACCCGGTCTATGTAGGTAATGATCGAGAGCAGGAAAAGCATGCCCAGGACGCGATGGCGGTATTTCATGGCTTGCCAATTATCCTACAAATGAGGCAGCGCCAGGCAGAAAGAAAAGGCGGGCGCGAGCCGGCGCTTCGCGCCCGCGCAGGTTGGGGTAATCAGGCTGTGAATCCGCGATCGGCGTGGTTGGGGTGGAGGACACCTCGGAGCGCGATTCGCGGAATACGCCCGCTTATGACCTTACGCCAGTCCGGCCTCGTGCGCAATTCCCGCCCGCGCCGGGTGGCGCGAGGTTTGTTGCGGGCTCGTCCCACGCGTACGGTTCGAACTAGCCCTTCCGATCTGGCCCGTCTATTACCCTGGCGCCGGCTCAGCTCTTTCGGCTGGAGTGTTTGTTGAGCGCCTCGATGAACCGGCGCGCAGGTGCGGGTGGGGAGAAGTCGCCTTCGATGATCTCCCGGTTTTCTACCGTCTTCCCATACAGGCGCCGGTTCACGTCCAGATCCTGCCGCAGCGTGGCGCCTTGAAGCGATATGCCCGCAAACACGCCGCGCGAGCGCGACCAGGAGAGAATCTCCGCCGTCATGTAGGCATCGGTCTGGGCCGTGGTCGTGCGGCCCACCGGGCCGGCGGCCACCGAGGCGTCGCCCCCCAGCGTGAACTTGCTGGAGAGCAGGCGCTGGGCGCCGCGCTCGTTCATCACCAGCATGATCACGTCAATTTCGGAGCCGCCGATCTGCAAGCCGAAGCTGCCGCCTTCGATGCGGACCGCCGCCGGCCCCGTCCAGCCCACGCCTTTCTTGCTCCGGCAGGAAAAGAAACCACGGCCATAACTGGCGCCAAAAATAAAGGCGCCTTTCTTCAGGCCAGGCACGACTACCACGCAATGGGCCTTGTTGAGAAGTTCCTGCGGAATGCCCTTGTCGGGCGATTCCATGATCTCCTGAAAGACCACCGCCGCGCGATCCAGTCGCTCGGCGTCTTCGTTCTTTGCTTTCTGCGCGGAGAGGGAAGCTGCGCTGATCCAGGCAGCCAGAAGGCCGATCCAGATATGGCCTTTGTCCATGCTTTTATTCTAGACCCCTGTCTGCCGGACCGCTTGCGAACACTAACGGGTTCGTCGGCGCGCCGATCCCGCTTCGGAGCTGCCGCAAGAATTCTTCGAGGACCCGATTGAAACGCTCCGGCTCGTCCACGAACAAGGCGTGGCCGGCCTGCTCGAAGATTACCACCCGCGCCGAGGGCAAGCGCCGCTGCACCATCTCTGCCTGCGAGCGCAGCTGGGGCGTCACCACGTAGAGCAGGGGACGATCCAGCTTGCCCAGCACGGGCCGCCAGTCGCCCCCGGAGAAAACATTCGCCAGGAGCGTCACCGCCGTGTTGGTGGGGGTCTTCAGCGACGCAGCTACGATTCGCTCGTAGTAGCTTTCCGGATGGGGCTTGCGGTACATGCCCCGCACGAAACTCTCGGTGGCACGCTTGCGATCGGTTTGCAACGATTTCAGCCAGGCCCAGAGTTGGGCGCTACGGGCAGGGTCGGGATCCTCGCCGATCATTCCGTCCACCAGTACCAGGGCGCGGATCGTCCCCGTTCCGAAGCGGTCCACGTAAGTGAGCAGCTCGGGCACCGCCAGGGACCAGCCCACCAGCACGGCCGGCGCCAGCCCGAGTCTCTCGACCAGCTCCTTCACGTCCTGGGCGCGCCTTTCGGGATAGTGCCCCTCGGTGGGGCGGTCCGAATCGCCCTGGGATCGCGGGTCCATCGCCACGACGCGGTAGTTGGCGGCGAAGTGCCGCATCTGGTGCTCCCAGATCTCGCCCGGCATCGTCCAACCGGGCACGAACACGATCGCGCTGCCCGCGCCTGCTTCCA
>JAPWUP010000282.1 GCA_028275505.1 Bryobacteraceae bacterium | reverse complement strand
CTCGATGGCGCACAGGCTGCCCTGAGACTGGACGCCAGCGGCCTCGTCGTGGCCCCCGGTTTCATTGACATCCACACGCACGCCCGCCGCGGAATCTTCCACACGCCGACCGCGGAAAACTATGTCCGGCAGGGCGTCACCACGCTCATCGAAGGCCAGGACGGCAGCTCGCCTCTGCCCTTGGGCGAATTCCTGAAGCGCGTGGCGGCCACGCCCATCGCCGTCAACTTCGGCATGCTCGTGGGGCAGGGCAGTATCCGCGAAGCTGTGATGGGCCGCGAGAACCGTCCGGCCACGCCGCAGGAAATCGAGCAAATGAAACAGCTCGTGCGGCAGGCCATGTACGAGGGCGCTTTCGGTCTGTCCACGGGCCTGTTCTACGTCCCCGGCAGCTATACCCCTACGGAGGAAGTCATCGAACTGGCGCGCGAGGCCGGCCGGCTGGGCGGCATCCATATCTCGCACATGCGCGACGAGGCGGCGGGGATTCTCGATAGCGTCCGCGAGACCATCCGCATCGGCGAGGAAGGCGGCCTGCCCACCCAGCTCACGCACCACAAGATCATCGGCTCGGCTAACTGGGGGCGCAGTCGTGAAACCTTGCGCCTGGTCGAAGAAGCACGGGCGCGCGGCGTGGACGTCACCATTGACCAGTACCCTTACACGGCTTCGAGCACGGGCACCTCGGCTTTGATCCCGCAGTGGGCGCAGGCGGGAGGGCGGAAGGCGCTTCTCGAGAGGCTGCGCGACGCGAGCCTCCGGGCCAAAATCAAGGCGGAAGTCATCCGGCGAATCAAGGAAGATCGCGGCGGCGGCCATCCCAAGAACGTGGTCCTGGCGAACTGCCCGTTCGATCCCGGGCTGGCCGGCAAGAATCTGGCCGAGCTGACCCAGCAGCGCGGGCTGGCGCCCACGCCCGAGAACGCCGCCGAGGTCGTCTTCGAACTGGAGGAGCGGGGCGGCTGCCAGGCCATCTACCACGCCATCGCCGAGGAAGACGTCGAGCGGATCCTGCGCTCGCCCTACACCATGATCGCTTCCGACGGCGAAATCCCGGCGTTCGGGCAAGGGGCCCCACATCCACGAAGCTATGGTACGTTCGCGCGCGTGCTGGGCCGCTACGTGCGCGAGCGCAAGCTGCTTTCGCTCGAGGAGGCGATCCGCAAGATGACCTCGTTGCCGGCGGCCCGCCTGGGCCTTCATGACCGCGGCCTGCTCAAGCCCGGCATGTACGCCGACGTGGCCGTGTTCGATCCGGCCTCGGTGACTGATCGCGCCACATTTGCGCAGCCGCACCAGTACGCCGTGGGATTCCGGCACGTGCTGGTGAACGGAAAGCCCGTCCTGCTCGACGGCCGGATGACGGCCGAACGGCCCGGGCGCGTGCTGTACGGACCCGCTGTGCGTTGAGAGCCGCGCGGGCGGCCTCGAAATTTTTTGACAGTACTTGACACTGTCAAATTTTCCTGCTAGACTGGTCTCGGAGTTCGAGGCGCCGGAGGATGACCGAGCTCACGCTGGCGGAACTGGCCGAGCAGACCGGGGTCCCGGAGCGCACCATCCGCTATTACATTGCGCGCGGGCTGTTGCCTCCGCCCCTTCGCGCTGGTCGCGCCGCCTGTTACGGGCCCGAGCACCGGCAGGCTTTGGAGCGCATCCGGCGGTTGCAAGCCAAGGGCTTGACGCTGGCCGAGATCGCCCGCCGGCTCGCAGGCGAAGCGCCGCGCGACGGTTTGCCCAAGCCCTCACCCTGGTGGAGCTACCCCGTCGCCGAGGACGTGGTCGTGTGGGTACGCGCTGACGCCGCTCCCTGGCGGCTGAAGCAGGTCCGCGAGGCCCTCCTCGATCTGGCGGCTCGACTCCGGACAAACCAACAGGAGGATGAAAACGACCTTGATGCCGGCGACTGAAGCCGCTCTGGGCTTTGCGCCCCGTCAGGCGGCGACCGGAGAAGAACTCGATCTGGCCATGCAGAGCCTCTGGCTGGCGGGCCGGATCCTCCCGGTCGGCGCTCACCTCGTGGTCCGCCATACCTTCCGCTCGCAGGAACAAAAACCTGTCGAAGTGATTTATTCGTTCGCCCTCCCGCGCGACGCTGCGCTGCGGCGCTTCCGCGTCTCCGGCGAGGGCTTCTCGGTTCGCTCCGAACTGAAGCCGGTTGGGGAGGCCGTGCGCGCCTACGAAGAAGGCCTCGAGGAGGGTCATCTTGCGACGCTGGCGCGAACCTACCGGGACGGCATCGTCAACCTGACCCTGGGCAACCTGCGCCCGGGGGAAACGGTGACGGTGCTCTTGGAAATCCTGTGCGGCGTCGAGTTGCACGACGATGGCCTGCGGTTCCGTTTCCCCTTCACGCTGGCCCCGTCCTACCACGCTCGGGCGCGGGTGGGAGAGGCTGCGCCCGGCGTCGGCGAGATCGAGTTGCCGGAAGATGAATTCGGCGACGTGATCCTGCCCCGCTGGGCGGCGGACGCCTCCGGCCTGCACGAGATCGGCTTCCGGCTCACCGTGGAGGCTGGGGCCGAGCTGGCTTCGGTCGGCTCGCCCTCCCATGCCGTGGACGTCAAGCTGGAAAACGGCCGGCGCGGGAGCGTCATGCTGGCGCGCGAACGGGACGTGCCCAACCGCGATCTGGTGCTCGATGTGCGGACCCGCGAGGCCTGGTCCGGCGTTCTGGCGGGACTGTGCCGTCAGGGCAAGGGCCACTTTGCGGTCGTGATCCCCTCTCCCCGCTTCGGCGCCCGGTCCGAGGAGCCGCGTTCCGTAGTCTTCGTTTTGGACCGCTCGGGCTCGATGAGCGGCGCACCCATCGCGCAGGCGTTGAAGGCATGTGAAGCCTGCCTCGCCGCGCTCACTCCCGGGGACCGCTTCGGTCTGATCGCGTTCGACGATCAGGTGGAAGCCTTCCGTTCCGACCTCGTTGAGTGCAACCGCGAGAACCGCGACAAGGCGCGCGAATTCCTGGCGGGCGTGGACGCGCGGGGCGGCACCGAGCTCGCCGGGGGCCTCGAGGCCGCGGCGAACATGTTGCGCGGCGTGGGCGGGGATATCTTCCTGCTCACCGATGGTGAGGTCTTCGGAACGGAATCCATCATCGCGCGGGCGCGCGCGGCCGGCATCCGCATTCATTGCCTGGGCATCGGCAGCGCCAGCCAGGACCGCTTCCTGGCCCTGCTGGCGCGCGAAACCGGGGGCGTGAGTCGCTTTCTGACTCCTCGCGAGCGGGTGGACCGCGGCGCTCTGGAGCTGTTCGCCGCCGTCGGGCGCCCGGTGGCAAGGGATGTGACCGTCGAGACGGACGGCCTTCCCGGGGCGCGGATCGAGCCGGAGCCGGCCAGGCAGGTGTTCAGCGGAACGCCCTTGGTCATCTTCGGCCGCACTCGGGGAGCCGTGCGGGGCACCCTGCGCGTGGGTTGGGTGAACAGCGGCGAGCGGCGCGCGATGGAAATCCCCGTCGAGATCGGATCGGACAAGCTGGGCGAGACGTTGCGCCTGATTCGCGGCGCGCGTCTGATCAGCGATTGGGAGAGCCGCACGGAAGAGCCACCGCAGGGAAGCGCTCTGGATCGGCGCCGACAGCGTCGCATACAGGAAAGACTCCGGCGCCTGAGCGAGACCTACGGGCTGGCCAGCCGGGAGATGGCGCTGGTGGCCGTGGTCGAGCGGCCCGGGGATCAGCCGGGTGAGCTGCCGAAAACGACGGTGGTCCCCGTGGGGATGCCGGAGGACGTTGAGTTCGACTCCTATTTTGCAGCTCGTGCGATTTGTGCTCGACCGAGAGGCTTCCCCTCGATGCGGGCGGCGCGACCAGCGGCTCTCCCAAGGTTCCGCTGGCTAGCTTTCCAGCCCGAATGTCACTTCATCGACACTGCGAGGGAAGTAAGCCTCAAGGAGATGGCAGCAAGCTTCGATGAGATGGAAGCAAGCCTCGATCCCCTGCTCGAGCTGGCCTTGGCCATCGAACCCGATGGCGGAATGCCGGGAGCTGACGACGAGGAGCGCGCCCTGGCCTCCCTGCTCGCCTTGCTCTGCTTCCTGGCCGAGGGCAGCACCGAGTCTTCTGGTCCCTACCGGCCCCATGTGCGGCGGCTTGTGTCGTTCCTCGAAAACGTGTCGCTCAACGAGCGGCAGCGGCGGATTGCTGACGGGGTGATCGAGCTGGCGCGGCGCGGCGGCAGCCTGCCCGGCAATTGGTGGGACCTGCTCAAGCAAGGGCCTTCCCCCGAGTGCTGGGACCGCATCGCGGAAGGGCTAGCCAAAGAGGGCGAACGCCTCGGCGACCTGCCATAGGTTCGGCGGGCAAACGGGCCCGGCGACGTCATGCGGGGGACGTCCCGGGCCTCGCCCGCCGTCCGTCCCAGCGAGCCACAAAAGCTCTTGGCTTTCGGCGCCCTCGGGTGTACCATTCCCGATGGGAGGGTGAGGCCATGAAAGCTTTCCGCGCTCGCGCCCTGGTTGTGGTCTGGGCTGCCGCTTCGCTTTGCCTTGCTCAGCAGGCCA
>JAPWUP010000193.1 GCA_028275505.1 Bryobacteraceae bacterium | reverse complement strand
GCCGCGCAAGAGATCTGCCAGAACCATCCCGGGCCGATTCACATGCTGATCACCGATGTCATTCTGCCCGAAATGAGCGGCCGGCGCCTGGCGGAAATGGCCAGGCAATGGAGGCCCGGGCTGAGGGTTCTGTTCTTGTCGGGTTACAGCGACGGGGAAATCGAGCGGGCGGGTGTTTTGCAAGCCGGGCTGAATTTTCTGGCCAAGCCGTTCAGCCTGGAGTCGCTGGCGCGAAAGATCCGCGAAGTGCTGGACGCGCCCGCGTGAGCGGCGCAAAGATGCCGACGCCGACACTTCGAATCGGCACCTCGGGCTGGCACTATGCCCACTGGCGCGGCGTTTTTTACCCCGACGAGATTCCTGCCGGCGAATATCTGGCCTACTACGTCCGGTATTTCGATACCGTGGAAATCAATAACTCGTTCTATCAGCTTCCGGCCGAGTCGAGCCTGATCACCTGGAAAAATACGGTTCCGGCAGGCTTTCTTTTTGCCGTCAAAGCCAGCAGTTACATCACGCATCGCAAGAAACTCAAGGAGCCTGCAGCGACCACGGCGCGCTTTTTCGAACGCATCGCGGCCTTGGGCGAGAAACTCGGCCCCGTACTCTTTCAGCTTCCGCCGCGATGGCGCGTAAATGCGGCCCGCCTGGACGAGTTTCTCACTGCCCTGCCCCGCGGCTTTCGCTACGCTTTCGAGCTCCGTGATCCGAGCTGGTTCGATCCGCAGGTCGAGGCCATCCTGCGTCGCCACAACGCGGCTTTCTGCATTTATGAATTCGACTGGCGACTTTCGCCCCTGCTGGTGACTGCCGACTTCGTTTACCTGCGCCTGCACGGTCCCCAGGGCGCCTACCGCGGGCGGTACGGACGGCGCGGTCTCAGGCCGTGGGCCGAGCGGATCCGGGCGTGGCGTGCAGAAGGCCTTTCGGTCTACGTCTACTTCGACAATGACGAGGCGGGTTACGCCGTTCAGGACGCTCTCACCCTTCGCGAGTTGACCGCCTGAGCCGCGGTTCACTCGGGCAGGATGCGCACCCTTCTGCCTTCGATCCGCCAGCGCCCGGAAAGCACGATCCGGATGGCTTCGGTATAGATGCGGTGCTCCTCCTTGAGGATTCGGGCCGAGAGCGTTTCCACCGTGTCGTCCTCGAGCACCGGCACAGCGGCCTGCATGATAATCGGTCCGTGGTCCAGATACTCGTCCACGAAATGGACCGTGCAACCGGTAATTTTGACGCCGTGCTCCAGGGCCTGAGCCTGCGCGTCCAGCCCGGGAAAGGCCGGGAGCAGGGACGGATGAATATTCAGAATCTGGAAAGGAAATTCACGCACGAACCAGGCGCTGAGCAGGCGCATGAATCCCGCCAGGCAAATCAGATCCACTTTCGCACGTCGCAGTTCCTCGGCCAGCATGCGGTCATAGACTTCGCGGTCCAGGCCCTTGGAGGGAATGCAGACGGCATGGAAACCGCGCTGACGCGCCACTTCCAGACCGCGCGCTTCCGGGCGATTGGAAATCACGATGGCGATTTCCGCATCCAGGCGGCCGGCGGCGATGTTGTCCGCGATGGCTTCGAAGTTGGAGCCGCGTCCGGAAAGCAGAATTCCAAGTCGCTTCTTCATCGGTAAAGAACCCGCTTGCTTTCGCCGCGCGGTTGCACAATCACGCGGCCGATGATCCAGTAGTTCTCCTTGAGCCGGTCGAGCACGCGCGCGGCTTCCCGGAGCCGGCGACGCGGCGTCGCCACGATCAAACCCACGCCCAGGTTGAACGTGCGGCGCCAGTCATCCTCCGGGATGTTTCCCAACCGGCGCAGCAGCTCGAACACGGGCAGAGGCTTCCACGAGGCGGTGTCTATCTCAGCCGCCAGCCCGTCCGGCAACATGCGCGGCGTATTGTCGGTGATCCCTCCACCGGTAATGTGAGCGGCGCCGCGGAGCAATCCTTTCTCGTGCAGCGCGCGCAAAACCGCAAGGTAACTGCGGTGAACTTTGAGTAACTCCTCACCCACCGTGCAGCCCAGCTCGGGCACGAAGCTATCCACGCCATAGCCGGCGACTTCGAACAGCAGCTTCCGCGCCAGCGAGTAACCGTTGGTATGCAGTCCGGTCGAAGGCAGCGCGATCAGCGGATCACCGGCGCGAATGTTGCGCCCAGTGACCAGGCGGGCCCGCTCCACCGCGCCCACGATAAAGCCCGCCAGATCGTACTCCCCGGGCGCGTACATGCCCGGCATCTCGGCTGTCTCCCCTCCGATGAGGGCGCAGCGGTTGGCTTGGCATCCGCGAGCCAGACCTTCGAAAACCTGGTGCGCCACGGCGGCGTCCAGCGCGCCGGTGGCGAAGTAATCCAGGAAAAATAGCGGCTCGGCGCCCTGCACCGCGATGTCGTTGACGCAGTGGTTGACCAGGTCCTCGCCCACCGTGTCGTGCCGGCCCGCCATCACGGCCACCTTGAGTTTGGTGCCCACGCCATCGGCGGAAGAAACCAACACGGGGTTGCGGTAGCCGGAAAGTCGGTAGGCGGCGCCGAAGCTGCCGATGCCGGCGAGGACGCGGCGATCGAAAGTCTGCCGGGCGAGGGCGCGCACGCGGTCCACCGCGCGTTCGGCTTCCTCGATGTTGACCCCAGCGTCTCGGTAACGAATCGGTTTGCCGGGGTTGCGCGCACTCATGGAGCTATCCAGTATAACGGAGCCAGGCTCGCGTCCAGCGAAGCGTCGCCTGAACGGCGTATAATCGGAACAACTCGCGCAGGTCGAGGATAGCTAAGGGAGAAGATCACGATGAAACGACGCGAATTTCTGCGAAACAGTCTGGGGGCGGCCGGGCTGATGGCCGGCCTGCGTTCCATGAGCTGGGCAGGACCGGCCAGGCAGGCCAACGATGTCGTTTACCTGGGTCCGGACAAGATCCGGCTGTCGCGCCTGGCCATCGGCACCGGGACCAAGGGCGGCAGCATCCAGCGTCAACTCGGTCTGGAGGGGCTGGCGGACCTGCTGCACTTCGGCTACGACCAGGGAGTGTTTTTCTGGGACACCGCAGACGGCTACCGCACGCATCCCCACGTCCGGGAGGCTCTCAAGCGCGTGCCCCGCGAAAAAGTCACCATCCTGACCAAAACGCGGGCGCGCACGGCCGATCAAATGCGCGCGGATCTGGACCGCTTCCGCAAGGAGCTCGATACAGATTACCTCGATATTGTTTTGCTCCACGCCGTCACCCGCCCGGACTGGCCCGAGGAACGCAAGGGCGCGATGGAAGTGCTCTCCGAGGCGCGCGAAAAAGGCATCGTACGGACGCACGGCGTTTCGTGCCATTCTCTGGAGGCGCTGGAAACGGCCGCACGCGAGCCTTGGGTACGCGTGGATCTGGCGCGCATCAACTTCGCGGGCCTGATCATGGACGCCGAGCCGGCCACCGTGATCCCCGTGCTGCGACGCATGAAGGCGGCCGGCAAGGGCATCATCGGCATGAAGATCCTGGGCGAGGGTGGCCTGAGCAACCGGGTGGACGAAGCCCTGCGCTTCGCGCTTTCGCTCGATTGCGTTGACTGCTTCACGATCGGGCCGGCCAATCGCGACGAACTGTCGGATCTCATCCGGCGAATCCCCGCGGCCTCCGCGGCGATGGCCGCGTGAAATCAGCGTGCTTCGGCCACGCCGCGGGCCGCATCGGCCGGTGCATCGAGTAGCTCCAGGGCTTTCTCGAGCACCTCGTCGCGGCCCGCGCGCACGCCCGCAATTGTGGGACGTACTTCCACGTCCGGCTTCAAGCCTACGCGCTGCAACCGCGAACCGTCGGGCAGCAGCACCTGCTGACCGCTGAAGCTCACTACCACGCCGCCCGAGAGCGTGAACCGCGTCACATCGCCGTTGGCGCCCGCGCTCGGGCTACCGACAAGCAGGGTTCCGTTCGCCGCGCGCAGAAAGAGCGCCGCGTGTTCAGCCTGACTCAGCGTCCGCTCGTCAATCAGCGCGACGGTCTTGCCGGGGTAAGTTGGCGCCACGGGGTCGGGCAAATACTGGTCGAAGTCCCACCAGGCCGCCACGGAATGCACGTCCCCGGATCGTCCTTCCGGATAGAGAACGAGCGGACGCCGGAGGCGGGCGGCAACGACGTTGCTTCGCGCGGTGAGCCGCGGGGCGATGAGCCAGCCCGTACCTCGCGGGTAACCGCGCAGATCGAAAACGATGGCGCGTGCGTGCGCCAAGTCGCGAAACATGGTTTCGACTTTTTCGGGCAGCAGCCTTTCCAGATCCACGTAGCCCACGCCGCCGGCGAGCATCGTCCACACGGGACCTGAGCGCCACGGGATCCGACCCGGCCATGCCCGCCGCGTGATGGCGCCCGTGCGCACGCGACCGGTTGCATCCCTCCACTTCAGCCGCACCTTGCTCCCTGGAGGACCGTTCAGCCAGCGCTCCATCACCAGCAGATTGAGCGATTGAGGAGTGGAAGCGGAAAGGTAGGACCCCAGCCGCGCGATCCGCCGGCCCGCCTCCTCGCCATCCACTTCGAGCACCACGTCGCCGCGAGTAATGCCTGCATCGCGGGCCGCCTGCTCATCGAGCAATTGCGTGACGACCGGCCGGCCTTCGATGATACGCGTGCGCAAAGGCGGCGCCGCGGACCCGAACCAGGCCGCGAGCGCGCGGCTGCTCACTTCCGCGTGAGTGTCGCCCAGGCAAGCTACCATCCGTGCGATTGCCTGCGCATACTCCAACGCATCGCGCGCTTCCAGGAACTGCGGCAGCGAGCGCAGCAGCACCGCGTCCCAGTCTTCCTCGATCAGGTCGCGGTATGCGAAAAAGTAACGCACCGCAGCCCAAAGCCGGAAGGCTCCAAGCAGGCGCAACTCTTCGCGCGGGTAGTCCGAATCGTTATAGGGTTTTTCGGCGTGCGGCGCGGTGACCAGTGGCAGCCGCATGCGAACGGGCGGTGGCAGAGCTGAGGGGTTGCGAGCGAGGTCGAGCGCAGCCTCCAGCGCCGCTTCCGTAGCCTCGGCGGGCACGGAACGATCCGGCGCCAGCCCGGTTGTGCCGTCTTCGTAAAGCAGCTCGCTGGTGCGCAACAGCACCTCGAGGCCGCCGGGCAGTTCGATCTTGCGGCGCTCAACCAGACCCGCGTCGCTGGCGCGCCCCTGCGCCACGATGCGTGCGCACCCTGCTGCTTGCAGGGCCGGCGCGATCGGCGGCAGCAACGAGGATTCATCCACGAGGAACACAACGGGCGTGGGGCGAGCGCTGGCGCGTTGCTGGATGACGCCGCCATCGCGCACGTAATGTGCGTGGTGGAAGAACAGACTGCCGCCTGGCGCAGTCGGGGGCAATCCTGAATACATTCGCGAGCGTTGCGCAGGCGCACGCATGGGCGCAAACTGAAGCAACTGGTTGATACCGGCGGTCTGAAAGAGCATGCCAACGATGGCCGGGTTGCGGTCCTGCCACTGCTGCTGAAAGCGCAGGTCGAAGACGACGCCCCGGGCCTTGCGCCACTCGGCCAGAGCCGGAGCGAGCGTCACGGAAGGCGAACCGGTATCGCGATAGGTGGCGGGATTCAAAGTGATGATCAGGATTCGATCGTCGGTGAGACGCGCCAGCGGCGCTGGGGGCGGTACCGTTGCGGGGGACCGACGGATCACTCGGGTGGCCGGATCATCGAGCGCGTCGAGCATATGCTGCACGGCCCGCGCATACTCGTCCGGATCGCGAGCGGCCTTCGCGGCCGGGATCGCTGCCATCAGCGCAGCGTCCCAGTCCACTTCGCGCCAGGCCAGCCAGGGGTGAAAGTAGTGCGCGGCGGCCCACACCCTTCCCAACCCCGCCAGGCGCTCGCAGCAGGCAGCATCGCAGGCGGTCTGCGACGGCGCCGCGGCGAGAATCTGCGCCTGGACAAGGATAACCAGAACCAGCGCGTATGCCATGGCCCTTCGCGCAGCCGCGAAGTTGTATCATAGCCGCGACAGGAGGACGCAAGCCGACATGGAAAAGCTCGCCATCGAGGGAGGCCCCAAGGCCGTCACCAACAAGCTGGTGATGTGGCCCCAGTTTGACGAGAAGGCGATCCAGGCCGTGGTCGAGGTCTTGCGCTCGGGCAAGGTCAACTACTGGACCGGGCGCAAGGGCATGGAGTTCGAACGCAAATTCGCCGAGTGGCAGGGCAGCCGTTACGGCATTGCCGTCTCCAGCGGGACCGCCGCCCTGCACGTGGCCCTGAGCGCGCTCGGCATTGGCCCGGGCGACGAGGTCATCGTGCCCAGCTACACGTTCATCGCCACCAGTTTCGCCGTGGTGCAGGCGGGCGCCATCCCGCGCTTTGCCGACGTCAACCTCGAGGATCACTGCATCAGCGTGGAATCGGCCGAGCGGCTCATCAATGAGCGCACGCGCGCCATCATTCCCGTCCACCTGTACGGGAACGTCTGCGACATGGATCCGATCCTGGAGCTGGCCCGCAAGTACAACCTGTGGGTGATCGAAGACAACGCCGAAGCTTTTGGTGGCGTTTACAAGGGCCGCAAAACGGGCACGCTGGGGCACATCGCGGCGTGCAGTTTCTGCCAGAACAAGACCTTCACCACGGGCGGCGAGGGCGGCATGGTCACCACGGACGACGAGGAGCTGGCCTGGCAGGCGCGCAGCTTCCGCGATCACGGCTATGACGTCAAGGAGCGGCTCAATCTGCTGGAGCTGGAACAGAAGCTGCCCTACATTCACAACATGGTGGGCTGGAACTACCGCATGACGGAGATGCAGGCCGCCATCGGGCTGGCCGAGCTCGAGCGCATGGACACCTGGAACCTGCCCACGCGGCGGCGCAACGCCTACATTCTCATCAACGCCTTGCGGCAGCGGCCCGAGTACGTGAAGTTCTTCCCCGTGGATACGCCCGAGCGGCAGAATGGCTGGTACGTGCTGGCGTTTTCGCTGGAAATCGAAAAGATGAACTGCACCATTCAGCAATTCGTGCAGGCGGCGGTGGCCGAAGGCGCGCCCTGCTGGAAAGTCTTCTGGCCGCAGTGCCACACCGAGCGGGCCTTCCAGGAACACAACGCCTTCGGCCGCTCGAAATTCCCCTTCCGCTCCCGCGAGTACACGAATCCGGCCAGCGTGGACTACAGCAAGGTGGAGGTGCCCAACGCCTTGTGGCACGAAACGCACACTTTCACCTGCTTCGCTTATCCGACTTTCACCGAGGA
>JAPWUP010000055.1 GCA_028275505.1 Bryobacteraceae bacterium | reverse complement strand
CTTTCCTGCTGGTACCCGCCGATTCCGGGCGCCTGGCGGCAGGATCCGGCCTTGGGCGGGGGTGGCGCCCTGATGGACATGGGCGGCCACTGTTTGGATTTGCTCGAAATGTTCTTCGGGCCGGCGCGGCGGCTGGCCTGCCTGACTACCCGCGCCGTCCACGGCTACGCTGTGGAAGACGGGGCTACCGTGCTGCTCGAGTTCGCCAACGGCGCCCTCGGGACCGTGGACACCTTTTTCTCTATTCCGGACGAAGCCAGCGAAAACGTGCTCGAGCTGTACGGCTCACTGGGCGCGATTCTGGCCCGCGGCACCATCGGTCAGAGCAGCCGCGGCGTCATGATCGCCCGGCTGCGCGGCGAGCAGACGGGCTACGACGCGCAGCAGGAGCGGGCGGCTGCGGGAGGCGTCGAGATCGCGCCGGAGCCGGTGAACATGTACCGGGCTGAGATCGAAGAGTTCAGTCGCGCCGTGCGGGAAGGCCGCCCGCCCGCAGTGTCCGGCGAGGACGGATTGAGAAATCAGCGCCTGCTGGCCGCCTGCTACGAGTCGGCGCGCACGGGCAAGATGGTGGAGGTGTGACGATGACGATTGACCTGCGCAGTACGCTGAAGGGCTCATTGCTCGAGAATTTCTTTCCTGCGGGATGGGATCTGGACAAGATCGAGGCCTGTTGCAGTCACCCGCCGGAAGCAATTCTGGAACGGCAGCCCTGGTGGCATCCCGAGTTCGAGCCGGTGCCTTGCGAGACGCTGAGCGACTTCAACACCATGCTGGGCCACGAGATCGCCCTGCGCATCCGGCAAGCGCGCGAGGCGGGACGCAAGCTGGCCCTGATCCTGCCTGTGGGGCCGATGGGCATGTATCGCTGGGCCGTGTATTTCCTCAAGGAATGGCGCATCCCCTGCGATCACGTCTACGGCTTCAACATGGACGAGTGGAGTGACGCCCAAGGCAACACCCTGCCGCCGGACAACCCGGGCGCCTTCCGCTACGCCATGCAGGAGGCCTTCTACGGGCCGCTCGGTGAACTCACGGTACCCGAGAACCAGCGGCACTTTGCCACCCGCGATGTCTTGCCCACCTATCCGGAACGCATCGCCGCGCTGAAGGCCGAGGGCGCGCAATTGATCGTGATTTTCGGCATTGGCCGCGTCTTTCACATCGCCTTCTGGGAGCCACACTTCGCGGCGGAATTTGCAAGCGACGAAGAATGGAAGCGGCAGATGTACCGGCTGGGCGCGAAGCTGCACCCGCTGACCATCGAGCAGAACGCAATCACCAGCTTCAAGAGCCGGACGACGCTGGTGCCTGCGTTCGCCAACACGATCGGCCCCGGGCTGTTCTTGCAGGCGGACCGCATCATCGGCGGCGCCGACGGTGTGCTGGGCCGCGGCATGCAATGGCAGGGCATGAGCTTGTGGGTCACGCTGCGTTATGGCCCGGACCGCTGGGTGCCGTCCAGTTGGATGCCGACGCTGCCCGGCCGCCTCTTCTTCCTGAAGGAACTGGCCGGTCCTCTGGTAGCCGAGTGCAACTGAGCGGCTGTGTCGCAGCGCGAGGAGATGCCTGCGGGCGGTGAAGCCGCTTCTGCCGGCGGCGGGGCGCGGCCGCTCGAAATTGCGGTTGTCACCCCACTGTTCCCGCTTCCGGGCGAGCCGCATCGCGGGATTTTCATTTACCGTACCGTGCGCGAGCTGGCGCGGCTGGCCACTGTGCGCGTGCTCTGTCCGGTTGCCGTGTACCCGCCGTGGCGCTTTCTCCAGCCGCGCACGTACAAGCCTCATCTCCCGGATCCCCACTACCGCCCGGGTGGGCTGGACGTCACCTATGCTTCCTACCGGACGCTGCCGGCGGTGGGCCGTCCTTTCAACGGACTGTTGAGCGGGCGCCTCATTCTGCGGTGGCTCCAGGAACGCCGACCGGCTGTCGTACTCGCCTACTGGCTCTATCCGGAGGGCTGGGGCGCAGTCTGGGCGGCGCGGAAGTTGGGCATCCCCGTGGTGCTCGGGGCGCGCGGTTCGGACTTGCGACGACCGGGCGACTGGCTCAGCGCGCGCTTGGCTCGCCAGGCCCTGCGGCGCGCGACGTTCGTCATCACGGTCAGCAAAGACTTGAAACGAATTGCCATCGAGATGGGGGTTCCCGCGGAACGCGTGCAAAGCATCCCCAATGGCTGCGATCTCGACGTGTTCTTCCCCGCGGACCGGCTCGAGGCGCGTGGCGAGCTTGGCATCGCGGCGGATCGCCGCGTGGTCCTGTTTGTGGGCCGGCTGGTCGAAGTCAAGGGCGTGGAGGTGCTGATCGAAGCGACGCGGCTGGCGCTGGCCCGGTCGCCCTCGCTCGAATTGGCTCTGGTGGGTGATGGACCGTTGCGCGAGAGCCTCGAACGGCAAGCCCGCGAGAAGCTCGGCGCGCATGCCCGTTTCACCGGTCCGCTTCCGCCGGAGAAAATTGCCCGGTGGATGGCCGCGGCCGATGTCGTGTGCCTGCCCAGTTACTCCGAGGGATGCCCGAACGTGGTGATCGAGGCTCTTGCCTGCGGGCGTCCGGTGGTCGCCAGCGGGGTGGGAGGCGTACCCGAGCTAGTGAGCGCGGACACGGGGATCCTCGTGCCGCCGGGCCGGCCCGAGGCCCTCGCTGAGGCTTTAGTAAAAGCTCTCGAGCGAGATTGGGATCCGCAAGCCATTGCCGCGCGACAGCGGCGCGGATGGGATCGGGTGGCCGCAGAAACATACCGGGTTTGTGAACGGGCGAGCAGAGAAAAGGTAAACTGGACGGGTGCCTGAATTTTGCCCGGCTTCATCGTCAACCGATGCCAATTCCGTTTCGGGTCTTGACATTGGTGCGACGGGCGGGTATAACGCGGTTTGGGACATCCAAGCGAGGTGTCGAAATGGTGCGTGAATCCAGAATTGCTCTCGCCGCTCTCACGTTGATCGTCTTGCTGTTCACTCCCGGGCTGCAAGCCCAAGGCCCCTTCACGTGCACGGCCAGCGCCACTAGCATCGCGGTGCGCGCGGAAGGGCTGGCCGAACTGGTGGGCGATTACGTGCTCACTTGTACGGGTGGAACCAGCGGGCAGCCGCTGGCCATGGCGGTCCAGATTTTTGCCAACACGAACATCACCAGCCGGATCCTGAGCCCTCCCGATGGCGTCGAAGCTCTGCTGTTGATTGATGGGCCTCCCTACGGACCCTCGAACGTCGTGACCGGGAAGCTCGTGGCGACGGGGAACTCGGTCATTTTCAGCCCCGTCAACATCACACAGCCGGGCTCGGGGACCCGCACTCTGAGAATCGTCAACGTGCGCGTCAACGCTGCGCAATTGCCGCTCGCCTCGGCGGTCAACCTTTCGGTGACGGCCACAACTGGCGCCGGGGCCGTCCCGATCACCAACCCGACCCAGCAGGTGGCCGTCACGCAAAGCGGTCTTGCCATGGAGGTGCGCAAGACGGATGATTCCGGGGCTTATGTGCCCAGTTTGTTGACCTGCTCGGGCTACAACACCACCCTGCTGACGGGCGGCGACTATCCGGCGCCGCCTGCCCCGGGCGGGCGTACCATCAACCTGAAATTCATCGAGGGCTTCGCCAACGCTTTCCGCCCGCTGGCCGGCGAACAAGGCGTCCAGATTCCGACGCTTCCCTCACCGTATGATCGAGCTGGCAGGGCGGATCACGGCACGCGCCTGCGTGCCGTCTTCAGCAACGTTCCCGCCAACGTTGCAGTTTTCGTCACCACACAGCAAGTCGCGCAGGGCACCTCGACCAGCACCCAGGCCCGTTGCACGACCACCCCGGGCGGCGGCTTTGCCGCTTGCACTCCCAGCAGCCCGGCGGACGGCGGGCTGTACCGCGTTCCCATCAGCGCTACCGGAACGGGCGAGGCCTACTGGGAAATCACCGCCTCGGATCCTGGCGCAGTGGAGACCATCAGTTTCGGCGTCGCAGTTGCTTTCAACCCGACCCCGCCCGCGGGAACCGTGAACGTCCTGGGCAGCTTCTCGCCCATCAGCAGCCAGGGCAACGCGACACCCGGTCCGGATGATCTGCCGCGCTTTGTCAGCAGGCTCAGCCCGGTGCCCGCGTTCGTGCTCGAGCCGTGCCGCACCGTGCTGCTGTTCCAGTTCATCACTTCGATTCCGGGATGGGACACGGGCATCGCGGTCACCAACACGACGCTCGATTCCCCGCTGTTCAACACCACGGGCCAGAGCGGCAAGTGCACGGCTTACTTCTATCAGCCGGGCGTGACGGTGCCACCGCTGGAGTCACCCGTCATCCCGCCGGGCGGGCAGTGGCTGTGGACGCTCTATAGCTACAAGCCCAATTTCCAGGGCTACATGCTGGTCTCCTGCGACTTCCAGCACGCCTACGGCTTCGCGTTCATCAGCGATCTGGGCTTCTCCGGACCGGATCGTTTCGCGCAGGCCTACCAGGCAATCGTGCTCGATTCGCGCACACGCATGCCCGTTCCTTACTGAGAAGAGGAGTCGCATCCGCGGAGGGCGTCGCCTTCAGCGTCCGCTCTCGCCAGAGCTGCGGGCACGAAGGATGACGCCCTCCAGGGTGCGCAGCAACGCCAGCCCAGAACCCTTGCCAGCCTCGACCGCCTCATCCAGCGCCGCGCGGAAAGCTCGCAGATCGGATCCTACTGCGCGGTAGAGTTCATAAACGAGCGGGTAGTACTGCGTGTAAGTATGATCGAATGCCAGGCCGGCGTTGTTGGCGACGGGCGGGCAACGGTTAAAGGACGCGGGCTCGGGCAGAATTTCGAGGCATCGGCGCCCCAGTTCGACGAACTCGCGCTCCTTGGCGGCCAGGGCCTCGCGCTCGCTTAATCTGCCGCGCTGAAAGTCCTCATAGACGGCACGCAGGCGGCGGTGGCTTTCGTTGATCACGCGTGCTTTGCGCAAGTAAAGCTCCGCCTCCTGCGCCAGCCGGCGGTAAGTCTCCGAATTTTCACCGTGATGAAGTCGGGCGAACTCCGCTGCCGCAGTGAATCCCGCCAGCGTCGCGGCGGCTTCGGCGAGCGGCTCGGGCAACCGGCGCACCGGCTCCTGCTGGTGAAAGTCTTCGTGCAGGACAACCACGGCCAGGCGCTCCGCCGAACTCTCAGCCAGCGCTTCGGTGACGGGCGTATTGTCGGAAGCCACGGCTTCAATGCGGTAAAAGAAGACGTCGTAGCGGCTCTCGTCGAGCTTGCACCCCGCCTCGTCGCCCTCGCGGAGCTTCAGCCCTTCGTAAGAGTCAGGCAGCTCGAATTTGCCCGTGTAATAACAACGGTAGTAAGCCCGCCGGGATGAGGCTCGCGTGAAGCTTCGCGGAGGTTCCCATCCCAGCGCCTTCTGGAACTCTTTGAGCTCCGCGATTCTCTCGCTGACGGTCTGTGCCGGCCCGCCGGCGGCCAGCAGACAGGCAACGGCCATGCCCCGCAGCCCCATCCTGCCTTCATTCTACGGGGCGACGCCGCGAGGTCGCACCGGCGGGTACAATGGGTGGTTCACGGGAGGAACCATGAAGCGATTGCTGATTGCTGGCGTGCTTGCGGGCCTGGTTGCTTTCGCGCAGCAACCCGGCGAGTGGAAACGGATCTTCGACGGAAAGACATTGAAGGGCTGGAAGGCCAACGAAAACCCCCAAAGCTGGACGGTGGAAGACGGCGCCATCGTGGGTCGGGGCGAGCGCAGCCATCTGTTCTACATGGAAGAAGAATGCGAAAACTGCGAGTTCAAAGCCGAAGTCTGGATCAACAAGGGCGGCAATTCGGGCATGTACTTCCGGGCCCAGTTCGGACCGGGCTGGCCCAAGGGTTACGAAGCGCAGGTCAACAACAGCCACAAAGACTGGCGGCGCACGGGCAGCCTCTACGGCATCGTGGACGTCAAAGAGCAGCTCGTGCCTGACGAAACCTGGTGGACCCAGCACATCATCGCCGACGGCAACCACATCATCATCAAGGTCAACGACAAGGTCGTCGTGGATTACGTGGATCCCAAGAACACCTACACCAAAGGCTATCTTGCGCTCCAGCAGCACGATCCCGGCACCGTGGTCAAGTACCGGAACATCATGATGCGGCATTTGCCCTCGAAGAAGTAGCGGCGCAACGCAACGGCGCTGCCGCTTGCCGGCGCTGCCGTGGGCTGATCGCCGGGGCGAGGCGGCGCTCGAGGGTCAGTTTACCGTTCGCCTGAGGGGACGGGGCGTCCGCGACCTCGCGCCAGGCGGACGTTGCCGACGTCCTTTCCGAGAATCCGGGCGCTTGACTCCGCTTTTACGCTTTCCCGCGAGAGTGTGCTAGAATCGCGGCGGAATCCTGGCGGAGGACACATGAGCCTGCACCGCGACTCTCCCGCACGTTGGTTTCTCGCAATCTTGCTAGCCGAGTTACTGGCGTTCTTGCCTTTAGCCGCGGCCGCGCAAGCGCGCAAGCCCCCCGCGCCCCCACAGCCGCGGGAGGTTTTTGAACCCCTGGCCGCTCAACTTCAGCGCCCCTATCTCGACCTGTTCGAGGACGCGCCCAAGCTCGAGTTCAACGCTGCGCAGATCGCGCAGATGCGGAAATATCTCGACGAGGCGCGCGAGTTTTGCGTGAGGGAGTTCCGCTCCCGGCTGTCAAACTATCAGAAGCAGCGCCAGCAGCTTCAGGCCGATCTGAAACGCCGCACGGCCAGCCTCGAGGACCCGGAACGGCGCGACATGCATTGCAAGATCCAGAATCTGAGAATTCTGGAAAGCCAGGCCCAGATGCTGGCCGAACATGCCATCCCGGTAGCGTACGAAAACAAGAAAGCCAAGCTGGAACTCATCGAAAAGTGGCCGCAGGAGCTCAAGCAAATCCAGCAAGAGATTGCCAGCGGGGCATATCATCAGCGGCGGTTCGGGGACGTCAAAGATATCGGGATCCGGGAGCTGGTCCCTGGCCAGGAGCGGGACATCAAGGACGGGCAGGAAGCAGTCCGTCAGATGAAAATGACCGGGCTGCTGCCGCCGGAACTGGATAACCCCGAGATCAAGAAATACGTTAATAACTTGGCACAGAAAGTCGCCAAACATTCGGATCTCCGCGTCCCGCTCAACCTAACTCTCCTGAATTCCAAGGAGATCAACGCTTTCGCACTGCCGGGAGGCTTTTTGTTCATCCAGAGGGGTCTGCTCGAGGCCGTCGAGGATGAAGCCCAACTGGCCGGCGTGATCGCTCATGAGATCGCCCACGTGACCGGACGCCACGGCTACAAGCTCATGAAGCGCGCCACCATCGCTTCCATCATTTATCAGGCCGCCCAGGTAGCAGCCGTGATCCTGACCGGAGGCGCGGCAACGCTGGGCACTTACTACGCGCTGCAATATGGCTTTTACGGCCTCGGCCTCGTGCTCAGCCTCGACCTGCTGGGCGTTAGCCGCGAATTCGAGCTCGAAGCCGACCAGCTCGGGGTGCAGTACACCTGGAATGCGGGTTATGATCCCTCCGGCTTCATCCGGTTTTTTGACCGTATGGCCACCCGCGAGGGTTACGTGAACGGGGCGAGCTGGTTCCGCACGCATCCGCCCTTTTATGCCCGCATGGTGCAGACCAAGCGGGAGATGATGTTCCTGCCTCCCAAAACCGGCCTCATCCGTGACAGCGAAGAATTTCGCCGTATGAAGCAGGAACTGGCGAAAGTAACAGCGCAGGCCGAGGAGGAAGAAAAGAACAAACCTAGCCTCCTCACGCCTGTGCAAGGCTGCCCGGCGCCCGAAAAGATCGAGTACAAGCCGGGTGAACCGATCGAGAAGATATGCCCGCTTCCTTCTTACTGAGCCTGCTGGCGGGGCTGCTCGCGGCGCCGCCCAAAGAGAACACGATTTCCCTTTACCTGACCGTGGAGGAGGGCGACAGGCTAGTGGGCGGCCTCACGGAGAAGAACTTCCGTCTTTACGAGGACGGACGCCCCGTCGCCTTCCGCCTCGAAGCCCCGGAATCTCCCACGCTGGTAACCCTGCTGGTAGAACACAGTCGTTCCTCTTGGTTTTACCAGAACGATATTGACGCTGCCGTCGAGGCCTTTCTCAGCGCGGCTCCCGAAGGTCCCTGGTACTCGCTGGTAACCTTCTCCCACGGAAACGAGGTGGTCAAGGACTTCACCCGACAGATCGGCGAACTGCGCGCGGCCTATGCCGAGCTGGGCGCGCCGATGTGGCAGGACATTGACACCTACGATGCCGTTTATGAGATCCTGGAAAAGCTCGAGCTGCTCCGGGGCCGTCGCGTGCTCATATTCATCGGCAGCGGTTTCGATACTCTCAGCGCCCGAACTCTGGGCGACCTCCAGAAGAAAATCGAGTCGGTCAACGTAACTGTCTTTGCCGCGGGCGCCGGCTCTTCGCTTCGGGGAATGTACGAGCCGTATCTGGGGACTACGGCGCGCCTGGACCTGACTCAGGCCGAGGCCTTTCTGAACATGCTCGCGCGCAAAAGCGGCGGCCAGGCCTGGTTCCCCAAGTTCGAAACGGCTTACCGCGACATCGCCCGCACCGTCTTTCTCATGCTGGAAAACCAGTACCGGCTGGTCTACGAGACTTCCCTGCCGCGGGACCGCAAGTTCCATCGCCTGCGCGTGGAAGCTTTCCAGATTACCGACGACAAGCGGAAAGACTTCCGCGTCCGCGTGCGCGAGGGCTGGCGCCGCTGAGGGTCGCGCTTAACGCGGCGTGAAAATGAAGTGCGACAGTCCTACCTGGTCGTCGCCCGGAATATAAAAGCCGAACTTGCCTTCCGTGTAATCGCGGCCCGGCTCGCCTGGGACCTGGGACACCACCACCCACTCTTCTCCCTTGCGCAGCCGGTGAACGATCGAAGCCGGTGTAACTTCGATTTGGACGGAACAATACTGCCAGTCGCCCAGCGTATGGGAGACGCGCGGGCGTTCCGTGCGCTTGCCGTTGCGCACCACAGTGTGATAGAAGGAGCGGCGATCCAGCTCGAACAGATCGTAATTGCGGTCGTCGGTATAATTGACCACCCAGCGTAACCGCCGTCCCTTGCGCAGGATAGCGGTGAACGTGATGCGCCCGTCTACTTTCGGGATCTGCGAGAGCACGAAGTTACCGCCCCGATGGAAGAACCAGCCGCCTTCCTCCACCCAGCCTCCGCCCCACAGCGCCATGCCGCTGGGAACAGCGGTGGGCGGTCGCGTCGCACCCCTGGCGCGCGCCAGTTCGACTTTCACCGTCCGCGTCTGACCGGCCACGATCTGGACGGTTTGCGAAGAGTCCGCATGGTCGGGCGCCCGGGCAATCAAAACATAGGTGCCTTCCGGCAACTCCGCGGACGCGCCCGCGAGGGGTCGCGGCGATTCGCCGGGTCGAGCGATCATCAGTTGCGCGTCCCGCGGCGTGACGACGACTTGCAAGCGTCCGGTCGCCGGTTGCAAAGCGACTTCCGCGGCGCTCAACTGCACCGTCTGCCCCGCCGCGAAGTTCCGGTGCAGGACCTTGGGAGCGAAACGCTCACGGCGTATCTCGATCTGGTGTTCGCCTTCGGCAATCCCTGAATGATGGAAGCTGCCGTCGTCCTGGATCGTGCCCACCGGCTGGCCGTCCAGCAGAACCTCGGCGCCGGCGGGGCCTCCGGCGATGGCCAGCGTGGCTACGCGCGGCAACGGGCGCAGCGCAAAGACCAGCTTGGCCTCTTCGCCTTTCCTGATCGCGATGCGCTGCTCGGGCGCTTCCTGGAAGCCGTCCTTGGCGACGCGCACGGCGTACTCGCGAACCGGCAAGTTCGGGATCCGGAGTTGTCCGCGGCTGGTCGTTCGTCGCTGCTCCCTGCCATTGAGAAACACGCGGACGCCGTCCTCGCCTGTTACCACTACCAAGGTTCCTACATCCCGGTCCGAACGCAGATACGCCGTTAACAGGGGCGACGCGGAAATCTCCACGATCATCTTGCGCCGGTTGCTTTCGGCGCCGATCGTAAGTTCATGCGTGCCGGGCGTGATATTTTTGAGCTCGAGGCCGCCCGGACCGAGCTCTCCCACTGGTTCGCCATTGAGTTCCACCGGCGCCGGGCCAAAGCTGGCATAGATCCGCGCCCGGCTGCCCATGCTGGCCACCACGACTGCAGCCAGGTTGCGCGTGACAGGATCGCTGGCGGCGGGCACAGATCCCGGAGTCATTTCGAAGGCGATGGTGGCTTCCCCGTCGCGGCCCACCACTTTCAACGTGTGCTTGCCGGGCGGCAAACCATCCAGGCTGAACTGGCCTTCCTGCAACTCGCGGGCAGCCTCTTCGTCCAGCACGACCTTACCCTGGTCAAGATCGGTGATCAAACGAAGTCCCGCGCCCAGCGGCTCGAGCGTAAGCTGAACGGGCGCGACGGGCGCAGCGGTCAGATTCACGGTCGTCAGAGCCGGCTGGTATCCCTCCAGCCGCGCCTCGATCTGGTAGGAGCCGGGCGCAAGCCTGAGGGTGAGGTTGGATTGGCCACGCGGCTCCCCGTTGACAACGATGGTTGCGCCCGCAGGCGTGGTCAGGACCTCGAGTGGAATCGCAGCCGCCGGACCGGCTTCCCTTTTGCGCGTAAGAAAGATCACGCCGACGGCGATTAAAACCAACGCCAGCGCTGCCCCGGCGATCGCGAGCAGCCAGGCTTTGCTGATGCGCGGACGGGCCGGCGGGCGTGCCTGTGGCGCGGCCGGAGGAGGCGGTGGAGGCGGAGCATACGCGGGCGGAGGCGTTGGCGCAGGCGGAGCGAACGGGGGCGGTGGGGGCGGGGGAGTTTCCAGCACCGGAGGCGGGCCGGGCGCAACCGCTCCGCCCGGAGTTGGGCCGGCGACCGGCGTCTCGCGCAGTGGCGGTCCCGCTACAGGGAACAGGCCGCTGGGGCCGGCAAGAGGGCTGGGTGCCGGCGGGGGTTGTGGCGCTTCTCGGGGGGCCTCAGGCGCCGCCACGGGCATCGCCTCGGGTCGCTGGGTTGCGCCCAGGATGGCCCGTCGCCGCTCGATATCCGCCACCACGGACTGGATCTCCGGATCCGTGGGATGCTGAGCCGCAATCGCGCGGGCCCGTTGCCAGTTCAACTCGACCGCCACCACGTCGGTCAGATTGGCTGTTTCTCGCTCCAGTTGTCGCAGCTCCTCGAGCAACGCCCGGCGTGCGCTGCGGCGCTCGGCTTCGCGCGCCTGCTCGAGTTCGCGGCTCAGGATGTCGCGCAGTTGCACCAGGCGCGGTTCGCCCGGCCACGCCAGCAACGCCTGCTCGGCCTGCGCGAGCGCCCCCTCCAGATCCCCCGCGGCGCGAAGATCGCGGGCCGCCAGGAAGGCCTGCGCTACAGCCTCGTCGCGCTTGCGATCCTGGACGAGCGTTCGAAGGCCGCGGGCCGCCGTGTGGTTGGGATCCAAATCCAGGGCTTCAGCGATGAGCGTTTCCGCCGTGCGCCAGTCCTGATCCAGCAGGACACGCGCATATGCGACCAGCGCCTCGACGAGCGCGGCGCGGATCTGGGGATGGCGTGGATCGCATTCGGCGGCGCGGCGCAGCGCGGCAACTCCTTCCGCGTAGTTGCCTTGCGCGCACAGCGCCCGGCCTTGCTCGAAGAGCTGCTGGGCCTCCACGATGCGGTCCGCCGACTGGCGCGCCACCTCGCGCAGGCTGCTGATCTCGGTGTCGCCGGGAAACTCGCTCTCGGCGCGCTCCAACAGTTCCAAAGCGGCGGAGTAATTGCCGGCCTGGAGCAGGCGGTCTACCTGTTCGATCAGCCGCGCCTTCGCCTCCGAGCGAGTCTGCTGCTCGCGCCGTTTCATCAGGCGCTCGATCTCAAAGGACAAGCCGGGATACTGAGGATAGATGGCGCCCAGCGTCTCCCACTGGGTGAGGGCTTCAGCGAACTGGCCGCGCTCTTCGAGCTGGCGAGCTTTGGCGGCGATGGAATTGACCAGGTCACGCTTGTCCCGCGTCACCCGGAGGGCGCGCTCGAAATGCGGCTCGCCCGGGTAGGCGGCCACAGCCTCCTCGAGGATGGAGACCCTACGATCCAGATCGGGCTCGGCTTCCACACGGCGGTCAATTTCGGCGATCCGCGCCGAGAGTTCCTGGCGCTGGGCTTCTTCGATATCGAACTTGAGCGCCTGAAACAAAGCGTGCCCGGGATGTTTTTCCAGGCACTGTTCGCACAAAGCCAGGGCTTGGGCAAAGTTGCGGTTGGCCAGGTGCTGCCGGGCTTCGGCGTAGGCGTTCTTGAGAAACTCGTGCTCGGAACGAACCTGGTTGTAAAGGCTGCGGTAGGCGGCCGAGCGTTCCGGGGCGCTGGTATCCGGCGCGCGCTCCTCGAGGCTGAGCACCTGTTCCAGCTTGCTCAGCGCGCTGCTGATTTCTCCCTCCCGCCAGGCTTCCACCGCCGCCTGGTAAAGCTGCTCTTTCTGCTGGCGGAGCCGCAGGTGTTCCTGTTCGAGGCGGTCTATTTCGGCCAGCAACTGCGCAGCGCGGGTATCGGCGGGCTTCAAGGCCAACACGTTCCGCAAGGCCTCGCGCGCGTGGGAGTAGGCGTGATTTTCCAGGTGCTGCCGCGCCAGCCGGAACCAGTCCTCGATCTTCTGCGTCATCATGCGGCTCTCGATGTCCTGCTTCAGGCCGAGGGCAGCCGCGTTGGAAGGATCCAGTTGAAGGATCTCCTGAACTTTTTGGAGAGCCAGCGGGTACTCCTCGTGTTCCAGCCGCGTGCGGGCGCTTTCCAGCAACTGCGCGATGGTGCGCTGGCGCATGGCCTGATCCAACTGACGCCGCATCTGGGTCAGAGCCGGATCCAAGTGTCCCTCGGCCTCGAGCTCCGTGAGGATTTCGTTGGCGAATTGCAGGTCGCCTTGCTGGAAAGCGCGCTGGGCCCGTTCGATGCGAGGTTGGATCCGCGCCGGGTCAAAAAACTCGATCGGTTCGTTGCGTAGCGCCTTTTGCAGGCACTCGGCGAATTCCCGGACGCTGGCGAACCGGTGCCACGGCTGCTTGGCCATGGCTTTGTGAATTACGCGGCTAAGGGCGTCGTTGACCGCGGGATTCAGCGCCGAAGCCGGCGGGGGCACGTGCCGCAGGATGGCCTCGATGATTTCGGCCTCGGTGGCGCGGTCGAACGGGCGACGCAAAGTAAGCGCCTCGTAGCAGACCACCGCCAGCGAGAACAAATCGCTGAGCGGGGTAGGAGGCTTGAGCTCGAGCTGCTCGGGCGACATGTAAAGCAGCGTGCCCTTGATGCCCATGGAGGCCCGGGTGTCAATCATGTGGGCGACGCCGAAGTCGATGATCTTGACCGAGTCGTCCTCCAGCACGAACAGGTTGCTGGGCTTGATGTCGCGGTGCACCAGGCCCCGTTCGTGCGCGGCCTGCAAGCCGCGGCAAGCCTGCGTCATGATCTCCACGACGCGGTCCACGGTGAGGCGCTGGCTGGCCGTCCGGATCAGCTTCTCCAGCGTCACCCCGGGCAACAGGGGCATCACGAAGTAAGGTTTGGTCTGGCCATCCTCCTGGTACTCCCCAACGTCGAAGATCTCGACGATGTTGGGATGGCTCATGGCGGCCAGCACCTGACACTCGCGGTGGAACAGCTCTAGCGAGGCGCGGCTGGGTGTGTCGCGCAGAGTCTTGAGTGCCACTTCACGCTTGACCACGACGTCATAGGCGCGATAGACGACGCCCATGCCCCCCTGGCCCAGCACTTCACGGATTTCGTAGCGATTGTTGAGTCGCTTGGGAACCGCCATGGCTCGCTTCTGCCCCCCTGCGGGCGTCGCCGCGGCCTCGTGTGCTGAGACGGCAGGAATGCCCCCAGGATCGCTTTCGCAGGATAACATAACTGCGCCGAGATGGGAACCCCGCAGGCCGCCGGCGCGGACGGTGTTCACAAGCAACTGCTATGCGTTCGCAGCGCCTCCTGCCTTGCTGACGTCGCTTTCAGCTCGCCCTCCGGCTTCGCCAGCCGGATCCGGCCTCAGGATTTCTCGGCGCGATTCGCTTTTTGCACCCGGATTACTTCGACGTCCGAAATGGCGATCAGGCCCGTGTCCATCATGGGTTCGATGACGGGCAGCAACCGGGCGATGTTTTCCGCCGTGTCCACGATCGTGATCAGGATGGGCTGGTCGCGGTGCCCCAGGTGCGACCGGTGGAGCTCGGCGCTCTCCCCGAAACCCTCGAGTCCGCGGAACACGGTGGCCCCGGCGATCTTCATTTCGCGGCAACGGGCCACGATCGCTTCGTAGAGCGGCTTGCCTTGCCAGCGGTCGCTCTCTGAAATATGAATGCGGAGCAGGCGAGCTGGTTCAGCTTTGGGCATCCCTTTCCTCCAGAACTTCCGGGCTCCGCACCAGGCGTACGACCTCTGCGTCCGAGATCACGATGAGGCCGTCCTGGAGCATCTCTTCGATCACTTCCGCCGCGGCCGCGATTTTTTCGGGAGCGTCAATGACAGAAATCATCACGGGCAGGTCGCGCGTGGGGTGGAAGAAGGACCGTTTGTGCTCGTGCCCTTTGGCGCCGTAACCGAGGATGCCGCGATAGACGGTGGCGCCGGCAATCTCCATCATGCGCAGCCGCTTGACGATAGCGTCATAAAGTGGCTCCCCTCCCCACTTGTCGGCCTCGCCCAGGAACACGCGCAGCAGTTTGGCGGGACCCTGGCAGCGCTTGCTGGGCAAGCGACGCTCGGCGGCGCCGGGTTTCCGCGCTACCTTGATCACCGTTGTGTCCTGGACTTCGATCAACCCGTCGGTGACCATTTCGTAGAGGGTGGGCAGAACCTCTTCCACCTTGGCCGCGCTCTCTACGAACTCGATCCGAATGGGCAGGTATTGCGCAACCTCCTCGGGCCTGTGGGTGTGGAGCAAGCGGTGAGCACCGAAACCTGAGTAAGCCCGGAACGCGGTGGCGCCAGCAACGCCCTTGTGCATGAGGTACATCATGATGGACTCGTGCAGGGCGTTGCGCCGGTGCTCGGTTTCTTCGTTGAGGTAAATAATGACCTTCTTGGCGGGGCCTTTGGTCAGCATGTTTCCTCCTGACTGCGAGACGCCGGATAGGTTCGCCGGCGCGGGCGGGTATCCGAGAAGCTTCTCATGTGTCCAACTCCCCAACCGGCTCGCCGTAAGTGGACTCCTTGAGCTCCCGCTGCCGCTCCGGCAGCAGGTGGCGAGGCATGAACCACGCGTTAGCGATCGCGGTCGGGATCACGGCGCTGGCGATTACGGTGGCAACCAGGAACGAGTACTGCGCCTGCGTAATGATCCCGTGGTTGAGGCCAAACAAGGCGGAGATGGTCCCGAACGTCAAGCCCGTGGACATCATCAGGGAATAGTACACTCCACCGTGGCCTCGGTATCCGAAGAGGCGGACCGTGGGCAGCAGGCCTGCGAGCTTGGAAAGCATTTTGGCCAGGAATAATACTACGAAGGCGAGCGGAGCCGCTACCAGCGCCGGAACGGAGACGAAGCTGCCCGCCCGAATGAAGTAAAACGGGGTGAGCAAGCCGAAAGTCATGGTTCGCAGGCGGCGGATCAAAAAGTGATCCCGTCCTACGGTTCCCGCCAGCACCATGCCGATCAAGTACGCAGGCAGCACAGCCTCGCTGCCGGACCAAACCGCCAACCCACCCAACCCGAACAGCAGCAGCAACAGGTATTTGGTTTCAAACTCCGACACCCGCCCGCCATACTTGACGAAGGACCAGGGGGTCAGGTAGGGCAGCGCGAGGAGCAAAACCAACGCCACCGCCAGGAACACGGCCGTCTTCCACGTGAAAGGCGAGAAGATCAACCCCAGCGCGAGCACGGTGCCGATGTCGTTGATAAAGCAGGCGGCCAGGATTCCCTTGCCGTACTGGGTCTGATTGAAGCCCAGCTCCAGCATCACTGCGTAAACTACGGCAACGGAAGTCGTCGAAAGCGCTACCCCGGCCAGCCAGCTCGCGCGCCAGTCCCAACCCAGCGCGAAGCGCGCCAGAAAGGCCGCGCCCAAGAACGGCGCCAGGAAGCCCACGAGTCCCACCGCAGAGGACTCTTTCCATTTGGACTGGAAAACCTCGGGGTCCAGCTCCGCACCGGCCAGAAACGTCAGCAGCAACGCCCCGGTTCCCGCCAGGAACGTGACCCATTCCGATCGCGCGTTCAGGATGCCCGCTCCCAGCAAGGAACCGAGCACGAACTGGGCCAGTGTACCCACCATAATCTCGGCAAGAGCTGTGGATATCCTGAGCCAACCCGCGGCAAGAACCGCAACCAGCGCCAGCAACAGCCAGAGCGCAGAAACAAACCACACCTGTTCCATCCATCCATCTTCTCCCGACGACTCACTGGGTAACTCGTGGCGTGCTGAGTTCGGCCTGGCGGGCACTCCCACAGCACCACCACGATGCTGCAGGAGTCATTGGCCGTACGGCGTTACGCGGACTCCACCGCGATCAGTTCCAGATTAGCGCATTCAGGTGCGTGCTTGCCATCTTCGCATCACGGCTCCCGTGAAACCCCGATTCATGATCTCCTTCGTCCGCACAAAGAGGCCGCCGCTTCACACCGCCTGTTTCTGCCGGGCTGCTTGTTCGACCGCGGCGATCAGTTCGGCGGCGCGGACCGGCTTGGCGATGTAGCCGTCGGCGCCCGCCGCCAGACAGCGTTCGCGGTCTTCTTTCATCGCGTAGGCCGTCATGGCGATGATGGGCACGTGGCCGCCGTAGCGAGCCTCGGCCGCACGAATTGCGGAGGTGGCTTGCAAGCCGTCCATGCGCGGCATCTCGATGTCCATCAGCACCACGTCGAAGGTTTCGTGCCTGAGCAGCTGCAAGGCCTCGTAACCGTCGGCTGCGGTCCTGACTTCGTGGCCCCGTCGCTCGAGGATCTTTGCCGCGATCATCTGGTTGACGGCATTGTCCTCGACGACGAGGACGCGAAGTTTGTGTTCCGCCGGCTGCGTCCGTGGGGCGGGCTGCACAGCCTCCGGCCGGCGACGAGCTAACGCCGTCAGGATCGCATCCAGCAGCTCGGACTCCTTGATCGGCTTGAGTACGAAGGCTTCGACGGCAGCCCGTTGACAGCCCTCCAGATCACCGCGCAGCCCCGCCGAGCTGAGCACGATCAAAGGAATGTGCTGGCAACCGGGCAACTGCCGGATGCGCTCAGCCAGCTCGCAACCGTTCGTTGCCGGCATTAGCCAGTCCAAAAGGACGAGGCCGAAGCTGGGATCTGCGCGCTCGCCCAGCAAGCGCAGCGCCTCTTCGCCCGATGCGACCGCGACCGGCTTCATGCCCCAGCGCCCCAAGGTTTCGACCAGCACGAGACGGTTGGTCTGGTTGTCGTCCACCACGAGCACTTGTACGCCCTCGAGCATCACGTGGCGCTTTTCGGCTTCCCGTGCCCGCGCGCCCGCGTCGAACCCGAGGCGGGCCGTGAAGTGAAACACGCTGCCCGGACCGCCGGGCGGTCTCCCCGGTTCTTGCCAGGGGCTTTCCACCCAGATCCGTCCGCCCATCATCTGGACCAGCCGCGTGCAGATGGCGAGTCCAAGCCCCGTTCCGCCGTACTGGCGGGTCGTGGAATCTTCGGCCTGACGGAACGGTTCGAAGATCAGCCGCTGTTTTTCCTGCGCAATGCCGATCCCGGTGTCGCTCACGGCGAAGTGCAGCGTCAAGGCATCGGTTTCGGCGCTCTCCACCCACACTCGCAAGCCGACTTCGCCCTTCTCGGTGAACTTGATTCCGTTGGCCACCAGATTCACGATGATCTGACGCAAACGCAGAGCGTCGCCGATGAGCAGGTCAGGGACTGCCGGGTCCACTTTCGAGGTCAGCTCGATTCCCTTTTCGCTGGCCCGCACCGCCAGGGACCGCAAGGCGTCCCCCAGCGTGTCGCGCAGATGGAACTCAGAGGGATTCAGCTCGAGCCTGCCTGCTTCGATTTTCGACAGGTCAAGGATGTCATTGAGGATGCCCAGCAGCGAGTACGCCGAATCCCGAACGATTGTCAGGTAGCGGGCCTGTTCCGGCGTCAGGTCCGTCTCCAGCGCCAGCTCCGTCATGCCGATGATGCCGTTCATCGGCGTGCGGATTTCGTGACTCATGCTGGCCAGGAAGGTGCTCTTGGCGCGGTTGGCCGCTTCCGCGGCTGCGCGCGCCTGCTCGAGTTCCACGACCAGCCTGCCGCGACGCCGGTACTCGCTGACCGCTACCGCCAGCAACGCTATGAACGCCACCAAACACCCCGCCGCCAGGGCCAGAAATCCGGGATGGCGATACCAGGGAGCGACCACTGCGAACCGATAGACAGCAGGCGTGGGATCCACGTTGCCGTTGCGGTCCATGGCGCGGACTTCGATGCTGTGCGGACCCGCCGTGAGTCCGCGCAACGTTGCATGTGGCTCCGGGTGGAATGGCGTCCATTGCCCGTCGTCGAGCCGGTAGGAAAACAGCAGGCGGTTGGGCAGCGTGAAATGCCATTTGTCCACGGCCTTGAAGACCAGCCGCGCGGCGGCGCCGGGCGCCACTTCCCGCGGGTTATCTGTCTCTGCCATGACCGTCTCGGGCGGCCAGGGATCAGCCTCGGGATGAAACAGCGACAGCCCTCGGTTCGTGCCAACCCAGATCCTGCCGCGGCTGTCCTGAAAAACCTCCACCGCAGGATCCACGGGCAACCCGTCCTGCCGGTCGTTGGTGACCCACGCGTTCGGGAGCATGCGATGGACGCCGGTCCCGGAGGCGAGCCAGATTGTACCGTCGCGCGCACGGATCATACTGCGCACCCGGTCCAGCCCCTCACGCAAGGTCTTCCAGTGGCGGCCATCGTATTCGATCAGGTCTTCGCGGCCGCCCAGCAGCAACCTGCCCCCGCCCAGCGGCAAGATGGAAAACGTGCCCGAGGCGCGATAGCCTTCCTCGGGCCGGAACACATGCACGCCGCCTGCCCGGATGACACCCAGCCCGGCGGCCCCGCCGATCCAGATCTCGCCGTTTTCCGTTTCCAGCAGGCAGCGCACGCTGCTGAACGCGGGGTCAACCGGCAGCGCGTGGCGGGGCTGGAAACTCCGGCCATCGAAAACTTCAACTTCCAGCCAGCCCGCTGAAGTATCGGGCCTCGCGGTGACGACCCACGCCCCGCCCTGGGGTCTGGGACTGATCATTTGGAAACGCTTGCCTTCGGGGTGACGGATGCGAGTGAACTGCCGTGCCTGCGGATCAAAAATGAGCAAGTGCGCCTGGTTTTCCACGCGCACAACAATCTTTCCATCGGGCAGGACCACCAGCGAGTCGGTCTGATAGTAGTGGGTACGCTCTCCCTCGGGCAACGAGAAGAACTGCCAGCGCTCGCCATCGAGCAACCCGAGCCAGCGCGTGCAGGCAAACCAGAGCCGTCCCCTGGCGTCTTCGGTGATCGCGTGCACGGGCACGTCTATGTGGGCGGCTTCGGGAGGCGTGCGCCACAGAGGCGGCGCGTGCCGCAGCACGCCCTGGGTGGTGGCCAGCCAGAACGTCCCGTCCGGTTCGGAGGCCTGGTCCAGAATGATTCCCGAGAGCAGCTCCCGATCATCCACGCGTTGGGCCAGCCCTTGCTGGAGCCGGAGCAGTCGGTCGCCGTCAAGGAACCAGATCGAGCCGTCGCTTCCCGCCCAGGCAATCAAACGGTCGGCTCGACTCGTGTAGATGCGGCGCCAGCGACCGGAGGCGAACAGAATGGCCGTCTTGCTCCACGGATCGTCCGGCGCCTCCCCGACCACGAAAAGCCGCCCGCCTGAGGCCGGGCGCGGATTTTGGAAGTGGATGCAACCGAGCTGGGCTGGAATGAACTCCTCCCACAGGAAAGCGCCGCCGGGCTGCGGCAGTAGCCGGGCAACGCCCCGATCGCCAGTGACCCACAGAAAACCCTCGGGGGCGACAGCTGCGTCGCGGAAGCTTCCCAGGCCGGTTTCTGTGGCGCGGCGGACAATCCACTCCCGTCGGGTGCTGACGTGATATTCGACCAGCAAACCCGGCAGCAAGACAAGGAGCCGGTCGTTGGCGAACGGCAAGCAGCGCGCCGAGTGGCGGTCCTGGGGCGGGGCCTGCCGCAGCGCTTCCAGGGAATGGTCCATCCAAGCGCCGTCGCGGTACTCACGCAGGCGCTCCCCTTCCACGGCCCAGATCGAACCATCAGGGGCGCCCCACAGTTTCTGCCCCACGCCTGGAGAGGGCAGCAAGCGGAGGCGGTAGCCATCCAGGAGGCTGAACCAGCGCACGTGCCCGTGGCGGGCGAGCACGCGGCCTGCCGGGTCCACGCTGATGGCCGCGGTGTAGGACTCAGGCAGCCCGTCGCTGACCTGCCAGGAACGCCACTCGGGCGGCGGGTCGGCTCGCAGCCACTGGCAAAGCCCGGCGATGAGAACAATGAGTCCGCGACGCATGCGTGCGGGCCGGCGCACACCTTGCCCTCCACTCTCATCGGCTGGTCGCGGCTTTCGCCTTAGCCTTCCGCCCGGTCACGCGCCGCGCCCGCTACACTGGATAGAAACGGGAAGCTCATGGAGACGGGCCACTACGAAGTCCTCGAAGCCGAAGGCCACCTGATTGATTCGCACATCATGGAGCGGATCTTCGACACGGTGGTCGAGTACCAGGGAGAGTTCCAAGTCGAAGATTTCCGCATCGGGAGAACCAACAGCGAGCCGTCGCGCCTGCGCTTGCGGGTGCAGGCGCCCACGCGCACCCTGCTCGAGCAGATGCTCCAGGCATTGCTCGCTCTGGGCTGTTCCCTGGCGGACGCCGGGGAAGTTGAGCTGGCGACGGTCGAACGGGATCGCTGCGCACCCGAGGATTTTTACTCGACCACGAACCACCGCACGCTCATTCGCCTGAACGGACGCTGGATCGAGGTCGAGAACCAGCGCATGGATGCGCTCATCGTCGTGGAGGGGGACCGGGCGTTCTGCCGGCGGCTCCGGGACCTGCGTGCGGGCGACCGCGTGGTGGTGGGCCTGCGCGGCATCCGGGTGTTGCCGGAAGCCAAGGAACGGGACCGACTGGCGTTCGCCTTCATGACCAACGGGGTCAGCTCGGAGCGGCAGGTGGAGACCGCGGTGCGGCAAACGGCGGCGCTCATCCGGCACATGCTGGCGCAAGGCAAGAAAGTGGCGGTGGTTGCTGGCCCGGTGGTGGTGCACACCGGCGGCGGCCCCGGGCTGGCGAGCCTGATCCGAAACGGGTACGTCCAGGTTCTGCTGAGCGGCAATGCGCTGGCGGTGCACGACGTGGAAGCCGCGCTCTACGGCACCTCGCTGGGCGTGCGGCTGGCTGACGGCCGGCAGGAAGAGCACGGCCACCGCAATCACATGCGGGCCATCAACGCCATGTACCGCGCCGGCGGCATCCGCCGGGCGGTGGAAAGCGGACTGCTCCGCAGCGGCATCCTGTACGAGTGCGTTCGTGCGGGCGTGGAGTTCGTGCTGGCCGGCAGCCTGCGGGACGACGGACCGCTGCCCGAAACCATTACCGACATGAACGAGGCGCAGGACGCCTACGCGCGGGCCCTGAAAGGGGTCGGCCTGGTGCTTTGCCTCGGCACCATGCTTCATTCCATTGCGGTGGGCAACATGCTTCCGAGCTGGGTCAAGGTGGTCTGCGTGGACATCAATCCGGCCGTGGTCACGAAAGTCAGCGACCGCGGCACCGGGCAGGCCGTGGGCGTAGTTACGGACGTGGGACTGTTCCTCGAACTGCTTGCCCGCACCATGCAGGAGGGAGCATGAAGACAGGCGGTTACACGGAAGAGCACGCCAAGGCCGGCATTAACGCGCCGCTGCCCGAAATCGAGACCTGGCCGAACCAGTATCCGGGTTACGAGATCGAAATCGTGATTCCGGAATTTACTTCGGTTTGTCCAAAAACCGGCCTGCCCGATTTCGGCAAGATAACCATCCGGTATGTGCCGGACAAGCATTGTATTGAGCTGAAATCGCTCAAAATGTACATCCTGGGTTACCGGAATCTCGGAATATTTTATGAGAATGTAGTTAACCGCATTTTGCGGGACGTCGTAAAAGCGGCGCGGCCCGTGAGCGCGACCGTGATCGGCGAATTTACACCGCGGGGCGGGATTTACTCGAAGGTTACGGCGAGCTGGCCGCTGCCGCGAGGAGGAAAGAAGCGCCGTGGCGGCTGAGGCGTCCGACGACGCGGCCCGGGAGCTGGCAGCCATTGTCGAGGCGATCCGGGAGCGCGTGCGGGCCCGCTACCCGGCCTCCGGGGAGAGCGGCGAAGTCCGCATTCCGCTCACCGACCTGATGCCCCTGTTGCACGCGCGGGATGCGGCCGAGGGCAAGGTCGCAGCCATCGGGACGGTGAACCCGCGCCCGCCGGGTCTCATCAACGACGCCGTCCAGTTGGTCAAACGCATCATCGCCCGGCTGCTCCACTGGCACGTGCGCGAACAGGTCGAGTTCAACCGGGCGGTGGTGGCCTCGCTGGACGCCGTTCTGGAAGCGCTGAACGAAAACAACCGCACCTTTGCGCGAATCGCGGCAGCGCTGGATGAAACCCGCCGCGAGTTCCGACATCGGCTCGAAGAGCTGGCCGCGGAAACCCGCCGACGGGCCGAGATGCTCGAGTCGGAAGCGCGCGATCTCAAATCGGAAGCTCGCGAGCTGAAAGACATCCGGACGCACTGGGCTGCCTGGCGCGCGGACTGGGAACAAAAACTGGCCACCAACGAGATCCAGTTCCTCCGCGCGGTAGCGGACCTTCAGGCCGGCTTCCAGCACCGCGCCGATCTGATGGAAGCGAACTTCCGCGATCTGGTGCGCAGTCAGCACAAGGATTTCGTAACCGAGCTGGAGCGGGCGGCAATCGAGATCCAGAAGCGGCTCTGGGCCGATTTGGAGAAGGTACGACTCGAGTTCGAGCGACTGATCCACGCCGAGCTGCGCCTGATCCGGCAGCGTGGCGCGGCAGCGCGCCCTGAGACCGTCGCCATACCCGCAGGGCAGCCGGAGTCTGCCGGAGCGGCGCCGGAAGACTGGTTGAAATTCGCCGAGCGCTTCCGCGGCAGCGAGGAATACGTGAAAGCGCAGCAGCGGTTTTACGTGCCTTATTTCGAGGGATGCCAGGCGGTGGCCGATCTGGGTTGCGGCCGCGGCGAGTTTCTCGAGCTCATGC